>NZ_JBEXIK010000018.1:0-53406 GCF_040608515.1 Micromonospora sp. NPDC005173 | reverse complement strand
AGCCGCCCCATATCTGGGGCAGCTCGACAGGGCATCGGAGCAACGTCCGGCACCGGGCCGATCAGGCGGCCTGGCAGGTGCGGCACCAGTAGAGGTTGCGGCCGGCCAGTTCGCCGCGACTCACCTCGCCCCGGCAGACGTGGCAGGGCGCGCCGGGGCGGCGGTAGACGTACACCTCGCCGCCGTGCCGGTCCACCCGGGGCGGCCGGCCCATCGCCGCCGGCAGGTGCGCGTCACGCACGGTGTCGATCCGGCCGTGCTCGACCGCGAGCCGCATCAGCCCGACCAGGTCGGCCCAGAGCGCGTCCCAACCGGCCCGGGTCAGCCGCCGCCCGGGCAGCGTCGGCGGCAGCCCGGCCCGGAACAGCGCCTCGGTCACGAAGATCAGCCCGGTGCCGGCCACCACGGACTGGTCCAGCAGCAGCGCGGTCAGCGGCGTCGGGCTTCGCGAGATCCGGGCGTACGCCCGCTCCGGGTCGGCATCGGTGCGCAGCGGATCCGGCCCGAGGCGGCCACGCAGTGCGGCCACCTCGGGCGGGGTGAGCAGCTCGCAGGCGGTCGGCCCGCGCAGGTCCAGCCAGTGCCGGTCGCTGGCCAGCCGCAGCCGAATTTGACCGACCGGCTCCGGCGGCTCCCCCGGCCCGTCGGTGAACTTTCCGTACAGCCCGAGGTGCACGTGCAGGGTCAACTCGCCGACGTAGTGGTGCAGCAGGTGCTTGCCGTACGCCTCGGTGCCGTCCAGCACCGCGCCGGAGAGCAGGGCGGCGCCCTCGGTGAAACGGCCCTGCGGGCTGGCGGCGTGCAGCTTGTCCCCGGCGAACAGCTCGGCGTGCCGAGCCGCCAGCCGATGAATCGTGTGTCCCTCTGGCACGGGTGCCAAGGATAGTCAGCAGCGACCTCAGAGGGCTGGGCCCCGGTCCGAGCAGCCGGTGAGCAACCCCAAGGAATCCATTGACTTCTATTACAAGGAATATTAACTGTAGGCAACGGATGCCGGACAGGTCGGGGCAATCCGTGACATCCATCTGCCGCGCGAGAGGAAGCCGTCAAATGGCCGCCATCCCCGTACCCCCGCCACCGGGCCAGCGCCGACGGTCCCGACGCCGAACGACCGCGGCGAGCTTCCTCACGCTCTGCACCGCCGCGGCCGTCGCCACGGTCGCCCTGCCCGCCCCGGCGTCCGCCGCCGGCGAGCCGGTGAGCATCTGGCTGACCACCACCTCGGACTCCGGTGGCCGCCAGGTCAGCCGGGGCCTCCAACCACAGGCACCGGTCACCTTCGCCGCCACCAGCGGCGGCGCGACGCACACCATCACGGTCGACGAGAACACCCGCTACCAGCAGTTCGAGGGCGGTGGCGCGTCGATCACCGACACCACTGCGTACCTGTTCCGAGGCGGTCCGATCAGCGCCGCCACCCGCGACGCCGTGATGAGCAAGCTCTTCTCCCCAACCGACGGCATCGGCCTCTCCTTCGTCCGCAACCCGATCGGCGCCTCAGACCTCTCCCGCCCCGGCAACGTCTCGCTCGACGACACCTGCTGCAACCTGAACGACTTCCACGCCAACGGCTACGACACCAACGTCCGGCTGCTCACCGCGCAGGCCCGGTCGCTCAACCCGGCGCTGCGGGTGATGGGCGTGCCGTGGAGCGCCCCGGGCTGGATGAAGGACAACGGCCGGATGGACCAGATGGGCTGGCTCAAGTCCGAGTACTACCCGATGTACGCCCAGTACCTGGTCAAGTACGTGCAGATGTACCAGGCCGCCGGCGTACCGGTGAACTACCTCTCGGTGCAGAACGAGCCGAACTGCTGCCAGGCCGGCAACCCGACGGCGATGAACTACCCGGGCATGAGCTGGAACGGGTCCGGGCTGGTGGAGCTCACCAAGAACCACCTGTACCCGGCGCTGCGCGCCGCCGGCCTCACCACCAAGGTGCTCGTGCACGACTGGAACTACGGCGACTATCCGAACTTCGGCGCGGTGCTGCTGGCCGACGCCGCCGTCCGCAACGACCCGCTCTTCGGCGGCATCGCCTGGCACGGCTACTTCGGTGACCCGGCGGTCGGCACCCAGGTGCGCAACCAGTACCCGGCGGTACGCCAGTTCAGCACCGAACACTCCGGCGGCACCTGGATCGGCAACCAGCACAATGAGGACCTGGCCGACATCGTCAACTACGCCCGCAACTACAGCGGCAGCCTGGTCAAGTGGAGCCTCGCCCTCAACCAGTCGATGGGCCCGCACAACGGCGGCTGTGACGTCTGCACCGGTCTGGTCACCGTGCAGGAGGGCGGCTCCCGGGCCGGCCAGGTCGACTACACGATCGAGTACTACACCACCGGGCACCTCACCAAGTTCGTCAAGCCCGGGGCGTACCGGATCGCCTCGACCGCCAACGGCTCGGTGCCGAACGTGGCGTACGTCAACCCGGACGGCTCCAAGGCGCTGATCGCCCACAACGGCGGCACCGGCACCCAGTCGGTCAAGGTGGCCTGGGGCGGGCAGTCCTTCACGTACTCGCTTCCGGCCCGGACCACGGCCACCTTCACCTGGTCGGGCAGCCAGTCCGGTGGGGGCGGCGGGGGCCGGACCGGCCCGATCGTCGGACTGGCTGGCAAGTGCCTCGACGTGGCTGCGGCCAGCAGCGCCGACGGCACGACCGTCCAGCTGTACGACTGCAACGGCAGCGCCGCACAGCAGTGGACGCTCGGCACCGACGGCACCGTGCGGGCGCTGGGCAAGTGCCTGGACGTCCGGGACAACGCCACGGCCGACGGCAGCCGGGTGCAGATCTGGACCTGCACCGCCGCCGCGAACCAGCGCTGGACCGCGACGGCGGCCCGCGACCTGGTCAGCGTCAGCGCGAACAAGTGTCTGGACGTGGTGGGCAACACCTCGGCCAACGCCACCCCCACCCAGGTCTGGAGTTGCACCGGTGGCGCCAACCAGAAATGGACGGTGCCGGCCTGACCGCCGGTGCGATCGGGTGTCGAAAATCGAGCTTCTGGGTACCTCCGGTGACATACCGCGTGGGTGCCACCCGTTCCGTCGGCCACCACGCATTCATCAGGAGGTGTGTTGTGGTCAGGATTCCTTCGCTGTCCCGCCGGTCCGAGCCGGCACCGACGCGGGACGAGAACCTCGACGGCCGCATTGACGGCCGCGACACCCCGGTCGACAGCGGCCGGGAAAGCTCGGCGGTCACCGGCGTGGGCCGGTCGGACGACAGCCCCGGCCGCCCGGTGGTCACCGATCGGGCCGCCGACCAGACGACGTACCGCAGCGCCACCGCGACCGACGACCAGGCCGGCGACGCCGGCGAGGCCGAGCGGCGGGCGACCGAACGGGCCGCGGTGGCCCGCGCCGCCACCGCCCGTCCGGTGGAGGGCGAGACCCGGCGGCCTGACCCGGAGGACCGGGTCGCGACCGACCGGCCGGTCTCCCCGGCGCCGGAGCGGACCGAGCCGCCGGTGACGCGCGGCCCGAAGCCGCGCGCCAGCCTGCTCGCCACGTTCGGCCTCATCGTCGCCGTCGCCGGTGCGCTCTTCGTGCTGACCGGCGCCCTGGCCGGGTACGGCATCGGGCTCGGCGCCCTCGGCGCGGTGCTCTCGGTGCTCGGCCTGTCCGCCACCCGCCGCCGGCACGTCGCCGGCAAGACCGACGCGCTGTTCGGCGTGCTGATCGGGCTGGCCGCGGTGGTGCTCGGGGTGCTGGCGATGACCGGCCAGTTCGACTGGCCGACCACCGACGGCGACTGGGTGCAGCGGTTCCGCGAGTGGCTCGACTCACAGTTTGTCGATCGTTTCTAGCGGGCACTGTTCCGCTCGCCGGTGGTGCACCGGCAAAAGCCGGCGGTTCGCCGGCAGCCCGAACTCTCCGGTGGTTCATCGGCCGGGCGACACCCTTTCAGGGGCGGCGGTTCGCCGCCCCTGAAGTGTTTTCGGGGCCCGGTTCGCCGGGCCCCGAGGCGTTTCCACGGCCTCGTCGACCACTCACGCAACGAATCGCAGCCGCCGACGGCTCAGACGCAACGAATGTTCGGTGTGCGCAACTCTCGGTGGTGGATCCTGCTGCTGGCGCCGCATAACGTTGAGCAACGGCGCCAGCCCGTGGGCCATGGTGGCCGGGCGCGCCCGACCCCTGGGAGCAGGACAATGACGATGGACGCCACCAGCCAGCGCCTGTTGATGTGCCGGCCGACGTACTTCGCCGTGGATTACGCGATCAACCCGTGGATGGACCCGAGCGCGCCGGTCGACGCCGCGCTGGCCGTCCAGCAGTGGGAGCGGCTGCGCCAGACGTACCTCGACCTGGGCCACACCGTCGAGGAGATCACTCCGGTGCAGGGCCTGCCCGACATGGTCTTCGCCGCCAACGGCGGCACCGTGATCGACGGCAAGGCGATGGCCGTGCAGTTCCGCGACCCGCAGCGCGCCGACGAGGCGCCGGCCTACCGGGCCTGGTTCGAGGCCGCCGGCTTCGAGATGTACGACCCGAAGCACGTCAACGAGGGCGAAGGCGACATCCTGCTGGCCGGCGACTACCTGCTGGCCGGCACCGGGTTCCGCACCGCGCACGCCTCGCACGCCCAGTTGCAGGAGGTCTTCGGCTACCCGGTGGTCACCATGCAGCTGGTCGACCCCCGCTTCTACCACCTGGACACGGCGCTGACCGTGCTCGACGAGCGGACCGTGGCGTACCTGCCCGAGGCGTTCTCGCCCGGCAGCCAGGCCGTGCTGCGTCGGCTCTTCCCCGACGCCGTGCACGCCACCATGGCCGACGCCGAGGTGCTGGGGCTGAACGCGGTCAGCGACGGGCGGCACGTGGTGCTGCCCGCGCAGGCCACCGACCTGGCCGCCAAGCTGCGCGACCGGGGCTACGAGACCATCGGTGTCGACCTGTCCGAGCTGCGTAAGGCCGGCGGCGGACCGAAGTGCTGCACGCTGCGACTCCGTCAGGGAAAGGCAAGCAAGTGATCGTGGACGACATGCTGCGGACGCCGGGAGCGGTCCGGGACGCCGAGCGCTGGACAGCGCACAACTACCACCCGCTGCCGGTGGTGATCTCGTCCGCGGAGGGTGCCTGGCTCACCGACGTGGACGGCCGGCGCTACCTGGACTGCCTGGCCGGCTACTCCGCCCTCAACTTCGGCCACCGGCATCCACAACTGATCGCCGCCGCACACGCGCAGCTGGACCGGTTGACGCTGACCAGCCGGGCGTTCATCCACGACCAGTTCGCCGACTTCTGCCGGGAGCTGGCCGAGCTGTGCGGCAAGGATCTGGTGCTGCCGATGAACACCGGCGCCGAGGCCGTGGAGACCGGGATCAAGGTGGCCCGCAAGTGGGGTTACCAGGTCAAGGGTGTGGCAGCCGGTCAGGCCAACATCGTGGTGGCCGAGGGCAATTTCCACGGCCGGACCACCACCATCGTGAGCTTCTCCACCGACGAGGACGCCCGCGCCGACTTCGGGCCGTACACCCCGGGCTTCACCGTGGTCCCGTACGGCGACCTGGACGCGCTGGCTGCCGCGATCGACGAGAACACCGTCGCCGTGCTGCTGGAACCGATCCAGGGCGAGCAGGGCGTCGTGATGCCGCCGGAGGGCTACCTGCCGGGCGTACGCCAGGTGTGCACCGACCGCAACGTGCTCTTCATCGCTGACGAGATCCAGTCCGGCCTGGGCCGCACCGGCACCACCTTCGCCTGTGACCACGAGGGCGTCGTGCCGGACATGTACCTGCTGGGCAAGGCGCTCGGCGGCGGCATCGTGCCGGTTTCCGCCGTGGCCGCGAACGCCGACGTGCTCGGCGTGCTCAAGCCCGGCCAGCACGGCTCCACCTTCGGCGGCAACCCGCTGGCCTGCGCGGTGGCGATCGAGGTGGTCCGACTGCTGGCAACCGGCGAGTTCCAGCGCCGCTCGGCCGAGCTGGGCGAACGGCTGCGGGCCGGCCTGGAGGGGCTGGTCGGCAAGGGCCTGGTCGGGGTGCGCGTCCGTGGTCTCTGGGCCGGTCTGGACATCGACCCGGCGCTGATGAGCGGACGGGAGGCGTGCGAGCGGCTCGCCCAGCGCGGTGTGCTCGCCAAGGACACCCACGGCTCCACCATCCGGCTCGCCCCGCCGCTGGTGATCACCGAGGAGGAGATCGACCTCGCGGTGGCTCAGCTCGCCGCCGTGCTGGCCAGCTGAACCGGAACGTACTTCGGGCGGGCGTCGGGACCACGATCCCGGCGCCCGCCCGCACGTCAGGCGCGGGGTAGGCGCATCGCCATGGTGGGGGCCTCGGCCATCACCGAGGTCGGGGTGAACGGGGCGCCGGCGGGCAGCTCCTCGGCGCGGCCGACCTGCACCCCGGGGTAGAGCTCCACCATGTCGCCCTCGCCCAGCACCCGGGACTGCTGCGGGGCCAGGGGGATCCGGTCGGACTCGGCCATCGAGCCGGCCGGCCGGATGCCGGAGCCGTTGGTGCTGACGTCGGTCACGATGACCTCGCCGACCCGCAGCTCGAAGCGGACGTGCCCACGACTGATCCACCGCCGGGCCTCGTCATTGAGCCACTGCCCGAGCATGATCCCGCCGTCCTGTTCGGGTGCCCGACCGGCCACCACCGGCTGCTCCTCGGTCAGCACGAACCGCCGCCGGACCAGGCCGCCGACGCGGACCGCGAGCACCTCGGAGCGTGGCCGGGGGCCGGCGTCACCGAGCCGCACGCCGTGCCGGGGGCAGGTCGGTACGCCGTTGCGCAGCGCGGGCGGCGGCTGACCGGCCGGGCTGCGTTCCACCACCCGGGCCAGGTCGGCGAACGCGCCGCCTCCGCCACCACTGCCGAAGAGCGCGCAGCCCGGCTCGGGGCAGCGCCACTGGCGGGCCAGCAGCTTCGCCCCGGTCGGCGAGCGCTTGCCGGCAACCGGCGTGTGCCCGCCACCGACGTGCGCGATGAACGCAGGTCCGCCGGCACCGGGCACCGGGGCGAGCACCCGTCCGGCCTGCTCGACCAGCCACGGGAACCGCCCGCGCAGCCCGTCGAAGCGGACCCGGCTGAGCACCGGAAGCCCGAGCAGGTCGGCTACCTCCAACATCCGGTCGCCCGGGTTGTCGAGCACCTCGACGAGCCCGTCGTCGGCCCAGCGGCGGACCACCATCCGCTCGTTGGAGGTGAGGTCGGCGTCGGAGAGCAGCGCCCGGTGCACCACGGCGTAGACCTGGACGCTGTCCTCCTCCAGCTCGCGGGAGAGCGCGTCGATGACCATGCCGAGCCGCAGCAGGCTGGCCGGCCGGCCGCCGTCGATGTCCTGGTAGCGGATCACCTCAGCCAGGTCGAGCACGGCCCGGGCCAGCGACGGGTCCGTGCAGACCCGGCCCTCGATGGCGTCCAGCACCTTGCTGATCTCAAACCTCATCGGGCGCTCCGAATGATCTCGTCGATCCGACGCGCCAGGTCGACGTCGCGGTGGGTGACCCCGCCGGCCGAGTGGGTGACGCAGCGGAAGGTCAGCGTGCGCCAGCGGATGTCGATGTCAGGGTGGTGGTCCAGCTCCTCGGCTGTCCCGGCCACCCGGTCGACCACCGCGATGGCCGCCGGGAAGCTGGTCAGCTCCACCGTGCGGCTGATCCCGGTGCCATCGCCCGACCAGCCCGTCAGCCCGCCCAGCTCGTCTCGCACCGCCTCCGCGGTGAGCAGGTCTGCCATGCGCCGACCCTACCGGGCACGGCGAGTGCCACCGACCAGCGGTGGCGGGGTGTCGGGGCGGACCCCACACGACGAAGCGGGGGCGGTGCCCTCCGGCACCGCCCCCACCAGGTACGTCCTCAGCCGCGCAGCGGCCGGCGTGCTCAGCCGCGCAGCGGCTGTCCGACGTCGTGCAGGTGGCCGAGCGCCTGCCGGTACGACTCGACCAGCCCGGTCTCGGTGTACGAGATGCCCTGCTCGTCGCAGTAGGCGCGAACGATCGGCTGCGCCCGGCGCAGGTTGGCCCGGGGCATGTTCGGGAACAGGTGGTGCTCGATCTGGTAGTTGAGCCCGCCCAGCGCGGTGTCCACCAGCCGGCTGCCCCGCACGTTGCGGGAGGTCAGCACCTGCTTACGCAGGAAGTCCAGCTCGTCCTCGGCGGTCGGCATCGGCATGCCCTTGTGGTTCGGCGCGAACGCGCAGCCCATGTAGAGGCCCCACAACGCCTGGTGCACGACAGCGAAGAGCAGTGCCTTCCCCGGCGACATGACCGCCAGCAGCAGCGCCACGTAGCCGGCGGTGTGCAGGACGAGCAGCCCCGCCTCGACGGCCCGGTGCCGCATTGGGGTGCTGTACCCGCCGTCCGATTCCCGGCCGACGATCGCCCGGATGCTCGCCACGTGCAGGTTCAGCCCCTCCAGCAGCAGCATCGGGAAGAAGAAGTACGCCTGCCGCTTGGCCATCCAGCGGCCGAACCCACGGGTCTCCAGCGCCTGCTCGGGCGTCCACACCAGGGCACCCGCGCCGACGTCCGGGTCCTCGTCCTCGTGGTTCGGGTTGGCGTGGTGCCGGTTGTGCTTGTCGACCCACCAGCCGTAGCTGATCCCCACTGCGACGTTGCCGGCGAGCAGCCCCACCAGTTCGCTGGGGCCGCGCCGACGGAACATCTGGCGGTGCCCGGCATCGTGGCCGAGGAACGCGACCTGGGTGGTGGCCACCGCCATCACGGCTGCGAGCGGCAGCTGCCACCAGGAGTCGCCGACCAGGAACACGGCGACCCAGCCGGCCACGAAGGCACCGAGCGTGATCACGATGCGGGCGACGTACGCGGCTGGGCGCCGCTCCAGCAGGCCTGCCTCGCTGATCCGTCGGGACAACTGTGCGTAGTCACTGCCTCGCCGACGTACCGGCGGTTCCGCCACCGCTCCGAGCGCCATTGGTGCTCCCGTCCCGCTCACGCCCGTGCCGGGGCGCCCGGGCTCATCTCGAGTCTCCCGGCATTGGTTGCGCTGAGTAACCCTGACAACCCCCGAATGGGGGGTAGGGCGAGCCCTACCCCCGGGGATTCGGCTCAGCCCATCCGGGCCACCACGGCCCGTATCCGGGCCAGGTCGCGGCGCCGCCGCTCGTAGCTGGCGGCGAGTCCGATCAGCGCCAGCCCGCCGGCACCCAGGTAGATCCACCGCGGCAGCAGGTCCCAGCCGCGGGCCAGTTCGTGCAGCGCCAGCACCGCCAGCACCCCACCGCCGAGCAGCACCGGGGCCTGCCAGCGGCGGGTGGCGCCGGCCAGCACCACGCCCAGCGCCGCCACGCCGAGCAGCAGCCGCCGCCACGGCTGCGGGTCCGCACCGGCCAGCACCGACACCAGGCTCGGCAGCAGCGCCGCGACCAGCCCCGGGCCGAGCGCCGGCCAGCTGGTCAGCCCGGGTCGGGTGCGCAGCGCCAACAGGCCCGCGCCGAGTGCGAGGGCCGCAGCCGGCAGGGTGTACGCCTCCAGCACGGTCACCCCGCCCGCGGCCAACAGCACCCACGCCCCGAGCAGTTCGCTGCCACCGGCGATGCCGGCGAGTGCCCACCGCCGGTCGGCCGGCTCGCCCCGGCGCAGCAGCCGCAGCGCCACTGCGACGCCCCAGAGCACGCAGACGGTCGCGAGGTGCCGCGCCACCTCGACCGCGAGCAGTGCCGCCACCAGCGCCACCGCCTGTGCGGCACCGTCCTGCACCCGCCCGACCCCGGCCCGCCCCGCCACACTCCAGTCGGCCGAAGCACCCGCCCCGGACGTGTCGGTGGGCGCTCCCGCCGCAGCGACCGGCGGACTGATCGCGGCGGCGACCGCCAGGACCAGCGCGGCCACCCCCAGCAGCGGGTACGCCGCCGCCCGCAGCGGCAGCCCGCCGGCGAGCGGCACGGTCACCGCCAGCGCGGAGGCCGCGCCCACCGCCGCAAGACAACCCGTGACGCGCACCTCGACGATCCGCGCCCCGACGGCGACGGCCACCGCCGCCACCAGCAGCATGCCCTCGGCGGCGAGCGTGCCCGCCCGGGTGGCCAACAGCCCCACCACACCGGCGGCGGCCAGCACCGCCCCCACCGGCACCGCCATCGGCGCGAGCGCCGGGCGAGGCACCGCCAGGGCCGCGAGCAGCAGCGCGGCCAACCCGGCGAGCAGGACGGCTACCGGCAGCACCGGCCAGGGCGCGCCGACCGCGACGAGGAGCACCGGCAGCGCACCCGCGGCGAACGGCAGCGCGGGCAGCAGCGTTGGTCGGACCCCCCGGCCGATCAGCGCGGCGGCCACCGCCAACGCGACCAGCGCCAGCCCGGCGGGGAGCGCCGCCGGGTCGGCGACGACCGTGGGCACCCCGGACCAGATCGGCCCCCGGCTGCCGTACGGGGCGGCCAGCGCACTCAGCAGTGCCGGCAGTGCGGCCAGCACCGCGACCGCCGCCAGCCCGGCGCCCGCCACCACCAGTGGACCCGACCGGCTGATCGCCGGCGGCCCCCCGACCGCCGACGACCCCCCGACCACCGGCACCCGCGACTCATCAGGTTGATCGCCGGCTGTCGGCAGGTCCCGCCGGGCGACGAACACGACGCCCAGCGCCGCCAGCGCGGCGTACAGCCCGAGCCGCTCATCCCCCGCCACGACCAGCGGCGCGAGCCCGGCCGCAGTCACCGCGACCGCAGCACCGGTCACCGCGTACCCGGTCAGCTCGACCCGGTGGCGACGCGCCGCGAGCACCGCGACCAGCGGCAGCCCGGCGGCGGCCAGCGCGGCCCGGGCCTGCCACCAGGGCGGTGCACCCACGGCGAACAGCGCCAGCGCGGCGACCGCCGGCAGCGCGAGCTGCGCGACCAGCAGCCCCGGACCGGCCACCCACCGGTACGGCCCGGCGGCCCGGCGCACGGCCAGTGCCAACCCGAGCACGGTGATCGTCCCGAGCGCCACCAGGGCAGCGGCCGGGGCGGCCAGGGCCACCAGCAGCCCGTGCCCCAGCAGGACGGCGCCGCCAAGCGCCCCGGTGAGCAGCGTGGCCGGTCGGGCCGCCGGACGGGCCAGCACGGCGAGCAGCAGCATGACCCCGCCGACCAGGTCCACGGCCACCACGACCGGCCAGGCCGCCGCCCAGCCGACGGGCACGGCGAGCAGCACGGCCGCCGCGCCGGCCGTGGCGAGCGGCACCCGCGCGCCCCGGGGCAGCAGGAGGGCCATCGCGGCGAGCGCCACCGCCAGAGCGGGTGCCACCTGCCAGCCCCAATCCAGGTCCGGACCGTTCTCGGCACCAGTCCACGGCGGCAGCGATCGGGCACCGGCGGCGACCGCCAGCCCGCCGGTGATCAGCACCGCGGTCTGCACCGTGCCCGCCGAGACCAGCAGCGCCCCGACGCGCGGGCCGGTCCGCCAGCCGGCGGGCAGCAGCCGTACGGCGCCGGCCAGCCCGAGGGCCACCGTGGCCGCCGCGAGCAGCAGCAGTGACGGCCGCAGCTCGGCCACCGGGCGCAGCAGCGCGGCGGCGAGCACCGGCACCAGCAGCCCGGCCGCCACCACCCGCAGCGCCCGTCCGCCGACCAACCGTGCCGCACCGAGCCCGGTCAGCGCGACCAGCAACAGCGGAACCCCGGCCAACAGCGGTGCACCCGCCGCCCGGCCGAGCAGCAGCGGCACCACGGCGCAGCCGGCGGCACCGACCAGCGCGGCGACGTGCCCGAGCCCGGCGAGCACACGGCCGGCGAGCTGGGCCGGCCGCCCCCGATCGCGCAGCGCGGCCAGCACGGCCAGGTCGAGCAGCGCCACCCCGAGCAGGACCAGCGCCCAACCGCCCGCCCCCGGCCGGGCCTCGACGGCGAGCAGCGGCAGCACCGGCTGGGCGGCCAGCAACGCGGCGAACCAGGGCCCGGTCAACCGGCTCCACCGGGCGTACGCCACGGCGACCGCCGCGCTGGCCCCCCCGACCAGCGCGGCGTACCTGCTGCCCGGCCAGCCGGCCACACCGGCCAGGTCCACCGACCAGGCCGCGTAGCCGTCCAGCACCACCAGCAGCAGCCCCACCGCGGCGAACGTCTCCGCCGTGCCGCGCAGCCCCCGACGAACCGCCAGCAGCGGGGCGGCCAGGACGAGCGCGGTGACCGCCGCCAGGATCAGGGCCCGTCCGCCGACCCCCACCGCCGCCCAGGCCACCGCAGTGAAGACCACGGCCGCGGTACCCAGAAGGAGTCCACCGAGGACGAAGAGCAGGCCCTGGACCGTCCGCGTCGAGGTCTCCGCCGCGCCGGGTGCCGGGGATCCCGTACCGACCGGCGCCGGAACCCCCGGCCCGGCGGGCGTCCCCGGCCCCTGGAACGGCATCGGGCCGGTGAACGGCGTCGGGCGCACGGCGACGGAAGCGGCCAGCCCGGCGCGAACGCGCGCGGCCAACTCGGCCCGCCGCTGCGTACTGGCCGCCAGCCGCCCGGCCAGCTCGACGTACGTCCGGCGGGCCCGCTCCACCTCCGGCGCGAGCTGGGCGACCTCCCGGCCCAGCCGGACCACCTCGGCGGCGACGGGGTCGGGCGGACGACGGCAGCCGGCGCACCCGGTACTCAGGTCGGCCGGGGCGCCGCAGGCGGGGCAGGGATAGCCGGTGTCATCCACCCGGTCATCATCGAGACCGGGTGGGGTGCCCGCCCAGAGTGCGCGTACTCAGGGGCGCGTGTGCTCGTGTACCCAGGTGGCGTAGCCGGGGTCACCGCTCTCCACCCTGGACACCAGAATCTCCGGCACCTCGTACGGGTGGCTGGCCCGGACCTGGTCCACCAGCGCGGTCAGCCGGTCCGGCGCGGTCTTGAACTGCACCGACCACTCGGTGCTGGTCTCCACCCCGGACCGCCACCAGTAGGTGCTGTCCACCTGACCGCCGACCTGGGCGCAGGCGGCGAGCCGTCCGGCGACGGCCGCGGCCGCCAGCACGTCGGCGACCGAACGCGCATCCACCACCGTCGTCACCACGCAGATCTGGTCCACGTCCGCACCCTACGCGGCGACCTCCCGATTGGCCGCGATCCAGGTGTCGATCCGCGCCCACCAGTCATAAAGCCAGTCGATGCGTTCCTGCCGACCGGTCGGCACGTCCTCCGGCGGCACCGACCAGAACCGCATCACGATCCGCTTGTCCATCGGCAGTTCGCGCCACACGTCGGCGACGGTGACCATCCGGTCCAGCCCGGTGTGGGCGACGAAGATGACCCCGGCGTCCGGGGCGGCGTCCAGCGCGGCGAGCACCCCACCGGGCTGCGGGGCGAGCACGTGCCGCATCCGTTCCGCGCGCAGGGCCATTCGCTCCAGGCCGAGGGAGCGCAGCCGGGCGATGGCACGCAGCCGGCGCTTGGGGGTGAAGTTGCCGCCCTCCGGGAAGATCACGAAGGCGTCGTTGTCGTCCAGGCCGGTGGCCAGGTGCCCGACCTGGCGTACCGTCTCCTCGCCGCGCTCCGGCGTCGGCGCGATGAACCGGTTGGGCAGCCGGTTGAGCAGCACGTCGATCGCCGGGTCCCACTGGAGGCTGTCCTTGAGCACGATCCGCGGCTCCCGGTTGAACCAGTTGACCAGCCCGTGGATCAGGATGAACGAGTCGCCAGGCCCGGCGTGCCGGCAGAGCACCAGCTCAGGCCGGCCGGGCAGGGCGGTGTCGGGGTCGGTGCCCACCACGTCGATGCGCAACCGCAGCGTCCAGTGGGCCTGCCAGAACAGCACCCGCAGGAACCAGCCCGCCAGCACGTAGTGCGCGCGCTGGAAGGCCGGCGACCGGGTCCGCCAGCCAAAGCCGGAGACGACCCAGAGCACGAAGAGCGCGAGCAGCGCGGCGGCGTCCCAGACCAGGTACACGCAGCCGATCCAGAGCAGTCGCAGCGGGCGCAACCGGCCCCGGACCAGGGGGGAGGCGGCTGCGGCGACCAGCGCCCAGACCGGCAGCGTGGTCACCACGGCGACCGCGAGCAGCACCACGGCAGGGGCGAACAGCAGCCGGCGCAGCCACCTGGGGGGCAACGGCATCACCGCACCACGTGGGTGGCCAGGTAGTGCCGGGAGGCGGTGTACGCCCGGCTGATCCGCCGCCCCACCGCCGCCACGTCCCGGTACGCCCACGGGGTGTCGTCGCGCGGGTTCAGCCCCCCGGTCGGCAGGACGTGCACCTCCACCCCCTCGGGCAGCGCGGCCATCTCGCGGAAGAACCGGTGCCGGCGGGAGATCTCGAACGCGACCTGCGCGATCTCCCACGGACGCCGGGGCGGTGTCAGCTCCCGTTCGATCCGGCCCACCTGGAGGACGAAGATCTGGCGGGCCCCGACGGCCACCGCCTCGCCGATCGGGATGGAGTTGACGATGCCACCGTCCACATAGTGCGCTCCGTCGATCTCGGTGGGCGGAAGCAGGCCGGGCACCGAGGCCGACGCCAGCACCGCCGGCACCACCGGACCGCTGTCGAACCAGTGCTCGGCGGCCCGCTCGATGTGCGCGGCGCAGCAACGGAACGGCACCCGCAGGTCGGCGAAGGTGGTGTCCACCCCCAACTCGGATTCGAGTAGGCGGCGCAGCGGTCGGGGCGAGTGCAGGTGGGTCCGGGCGGCGAAGCGGCGCACCTGCCGGGCGACCGAGTCGCCGTACACCTCGCTGGCCTCCGGCGAGGCCCAGAGCCGGACCAGCCGGTCGGTCACCGCCTCCGACGGGTCGGCGGCGACCAGCGCGCCGTTGACCGCGCCGATCGAGGTGCCGAGCACCAGGTCGGGTTGGATGCCGGCCCGGAACAGGGCACGCAACATGCCCACCTCGACCGCGCCGAGCACTCCCCCGCCGCCGAGTACGAACGCCACCGGTCCCCCCGCCATACCACTCATCCTGGCACGGGCCCGCCGCCGACCGGTCGGCCGCCGTCGCGGGAGGGGGCGGCGCACGACAGGGCCACTCATCGACGACGGCGTTGACAGGCCGGACACATTCGCGCAACCTGATACCGCTCCCACCCCGAGGCAGGTGCGATCCGTGAAGGCAGCACTGCATCCGGGCCGGTTGCTGGCCCGCAGGTACCGGCTCATCGACCAGGTCGGCGCCGGCGGCATGTCGGTCATCTGGCGCGCCCGGGACGAGGTGCTGGACCGGGTCGTCGCGCTCAAGGTGCTCGCCCCGTCGCTGGCCGCCGACGCCCGGTTCCGGGGCATGGTGCGCGAGGAGGCCCGGGCCGCGGCCCAGTTGGTCCACCCGCACGTGACCTCGGTGCACGACTACGGCGAGACGGTCGACCCGGACGGTTCCATCACCTCGTTCGTCGTGATGGAGCTGCTCAGCGGCGAGGAGTTGAAGCTGCGGCTCACCGAGGGGCCGCTGCCGTGGGCCGAGGCGGTCCAGGTCGGCGCGCAGATCGCGGACGCGCTGGCCGCCGCGCACCGGCTCGGCATCGTGCACCGCGACATCACCCCGGCCAACGTGATGATGACCGACGTGGGCGTCAAGGTGCTCGACTTCGGCATCGCCACCCGGATCGGGGCACCGGACGAGGACGAGGACGGCGGCACCTTCGGGACTCCGGCATACGTGGCACCGGAACGGCTCGACGGCGCGCCCGCCCAGCCGGCCACCGACGTGTACTCGCTCGGCGTGCTGCTGCACGAGGCGCTCACCGGCCGGGTCCCGTACCCGGCGGACACCTGGGAGCAGCTCAGCGCAGCGCTGGCGGGCGGCCCGCCGCCGACGCTGGCCGAGGTGCCGGAGCTGCCGCCGGTCGTGGCCCGGATCTGCCTGCGCAGCCTGGCCCGGGATCCGGCCGACCGGCCGACCGCCCGGCAGGTCTCCACCGCGCTGCGCGACCAGCCGCTGCCGGCCGACCCGCCGACGGCCACCATCCGGGTGCCCACGCTGACCCCGCCCCCGGCACCCTCGGTGCCGGACACCGTGGCGACCGAAACCGGCGGGGCGGCGGCGGAACCGGCCGCACCGGAGGCGGGACCGGCCGACGGTGGGCCGGCCCGGTCGCGTCGCCGGCCGGCCCTGCTGCTGGTTCCGGGCATCCTGGCGGTCGGTGTGGCGCTGGCCGTCGCGGCCCTGCTGCCCGACGATCGGCAGCCAGCGCCCCGGACGCAGCCCTCGGTTGGTCCGTCGGCGTCCGCGTCGAACGATCCGCCGATCAGCGAGCCGTCGGGCCCGGCCGCGTCACCGTCGGCGCGGTCGAGCACCGGCTCGCCCACCTCGGAGCCGGGCACGCTGGTGGAGGCCGCCAACCGGCTCAACCGGCTGATCGGCGCCGGGTTGGACGCCGGGGAGATCCGCCCCGACGTCGGTCTCGACCTGCGCAACGAGCTGCGCAACCTGACCGCGGCCGTCGGCTCCGGCCGGGGCGAGCTGGCTCCGCCGGTGGCCCGGCTGCGCGAGAAGGTCGCCGTCCGGCTGGGCGAGGGCGGCATCAGCCCGGCGTACGCGGAGCGGCTGGACGCCGCCATCGCCGAGCTGGGTGCGGCCCGGGTCTGACCGCGGCCACAACGGCACCGGGGCAGGCTGATCAGCGGACCGCGACTCCGGCCGACTCGCGGACGTCGTGCCGGCCGGCGACGACCCGTCGGTAGACCTCCTCGTAGCCGGACGCCAGGCGCTCGGTCGAGAAGTTCTCCGCGACGTGCGCCACGCAGTCCTCCGGGTCCAGTTGCTTCGCCGCCCGCAGGGCCTCGGGCAGGTCCTCCGGCCGCTCGCACACCAGCCCGGTCACCCCGGGAAGGACCAGCTCCGGCACCGCGCCCCGGTCGAGTGCGACCACCGGTGTGCCGGTCGCCATCGCCTCCAACATCACCATGCCGAACGGCTCGTCCCACTGGATCGGCATGATCAGGCATCGGGCGTCGACCAGCATCCGCAGGGTCTCCGCGCGGCCGGCGTTGAACACGACCCTGACGTCGTCGCCGATCAGCGGCTCGACCACCTGCTCGTAGTAGCGGCGCTCGGCCGGCTCGTTGCACTTGCCCGCCAGCAGCAGCGGCACCCCGGCCGCTCGGCACGCCCGGATGGCGAAGTCCGGGCCCTTGTCCGGGCTGAACCGGGCCAACCACAGCACCGGCCCGGGACCGGGTGCGGTCTTGCGTGGAAAGCCCCGGATGTCCAACGCGTTGTGCACCGTACCGACCCAGGGCAGGAGCGGGTTGAGCCGGCGCTGGGCGTGCGAGATGGCCACCAGCCCGACCCCCTGGTCGACTTCGCCGAGCACGTCGCCGTACTCCCCCACCGGGTTGCCGTGCACGGTCGCCACCGTCGGCACGGCCCGGCGGCCGGCCACCAGCGGGCCGATCGTGGTGTGGTCGTGGATCACGTCGAAGTCCGCCGCTGTGATCATCTGGTTCACCCGGGCCAGGTGGGCCAGCTCCGGCAGTGACTCGCCGAGCCGCTCGTACTGGACCTCGGGAACGGTGGAGACGAAGCCGCCGGCGGCGGTGCCGTGCTCGACGCCGGCACCGAACAGGGTTACCGCGTGGCCGTGCCCGGTCAGCGCGTCCACCAGGCCGGCGACCACCTGTTCCAGGCCGCCGTAGCCAGGCGGCGGTACGGACAGCCACGGCGGGACCACCATCGCGATGCGCAACGACCGCTCCGGAGGGCGGTCGGCGGGCGGGTGGTTCACAACCACGAGTCCTCCCCGTTGATCCCCGGTCGAGCGTCGCCGCCGGCATGGTCTGCGGCGGTTTCCCCACGGCGTCTCCGGTAAACCGGACAAAGACGGACGCTCAACCGCCGACCAGGAGCTGGTCGTGGACCACCCGCACCCCCGGCGCGGACCAGGCCACCCGCTCGACCTGGTCGCGTTCCCACCACGAGTGGACCACCCCGGCCAGGACCAGCGTGTCGCCGTCCACCTCGACGGTCACCCGGTCGGCGCCGAGCGTGCGCAGCAGCGCGCGCTGTACGTCGCGCCGCAACCGCTCGGCGACCGGCGGCGCCGACGGTCGCACCTCGACCAGGTTGGTGATCCCCCGTACGCCGTCCAGCCGGCGCAGTTCCCCCTCGGCAGCGCGGCGCTGCCAGCCGAACTCGACCTCGCCGCGGAGCATCAGCCAGCCGTTCGCGACTGTCACGTCCAGGCGCTCGGCCGGCACGAAGCTGTCCCACTCCAGCGCCCGACTGGCGGCGATGGCGATCTCGGCGTCGGTACGCCCCGGTGTGCCCGGCAGCCGCACCTCGATCTCGTCGGCTACCGCCCGCACCCCACGGACGCGCTGCGCGCAGCGGGTCGCCGCCCAACTGCGGGCGGCGCCGTCGACGAATCCGGTCAGGGTGACCACCCCCTGGTCGACGGTCACGCCGATCTCGTTCGGTTGCAGCTGCGCGTCCCAGGCCAGCTCGGCCAGGACGTCGCGCTGGATCTGCTGGTCGTCGCGGACATCCGTCGCCGTGCTCATGGCATCCACCCCCCGTACGGTCGCGGGCTCGCCTTCCGAACGTGCCGGGCGCACGGGTGACGGCGGTTCACCCGATCCGGGTGAACCGCCGTCAGGGCGGAAAAGAGCGGCGGGTGACGGAGCCAACCCCCTTGGCCCCGCCACCCGCCGCCGGAGGGAGGAGGCAGGTTCAGATATCGGTTAGGACGTTTCGGCGAGCGTCACGGTTGCCGACTTCTCGGCGCCGTTCCGCTTGAACTGCACCTCGACCCGGTCGCCGACCTTGCCGGCCTGCACCGCGCCGACCAGGTCGTCGGAGTCGTTGACCGCCTTGTCGCCGAACCGGGTGATCACGTCACCCCGCTGGAAGCCGGCCTTCTCGGCGGGGCTGCCCGCGGTGATCGACGCGACCAGGGCGCCGCCGCCCTCGGCCTGGTTGACGCCGACCCCGAGCGACGGGTGGCTGACCTTCTCGCCGCGCTGGAGCTTGCCCGCGACGTCCTTGGCCTTGTTGCTGGGGATGGCGAACCCGACGCCGATGTTGCCGGTGCTCTGCCCGGAGGTGGCGATGGCGGTGTTGACGCCGATCACCTCGCCCCGGGTGTTGACCAGGGCGCCACCGGAGTTACCCGGGTTGATCGGGGCGTCGGTCTGGAGCAGGCCGGAGATCGAGCTGACCGCCTGGCCCTGCTGGCTCGGGTCCTGCTGCTGACCCTCGCCAGCCCGGATGGTGCGGTCCCGGGCGCTGAGGATGCCCGCGGTCACCGAGCCCTGCAGGCCGAGCGGGCTGCCCAGGGCGAGCACCTGGTCGCCGACCTGCATGCCGTCGCTGTCACCGAAGGTGGCCGGCTTGAGATCGGAGACCCCGTTGGCCTTCACCACGGCCAGGTCGGTCTTCGGGTCGGTACCGATGATCTTCGCTTCGGCGGTCTTGCCGTCGGCGAAGACCACCTGCACGGTGTCCCCGCTGGCGGAGGCGACCACGTGGTTGTTGCTGAGCACGTAGCCGTCGGCGCTGAGCACCACACCGGAGCCCTCGCCACTGTCGGTGGCGATGGAGACGACGCTGTCCTGCACGGCGGCGGCGATCTTCGGCAGGTCGGCGCTGTTGAGCACCGGGGCCGCGGAGTAGGTGCGGGTGACACCGCCACCGTCGTCGTCGAGAGCGAGCGCGAGCGACCCGCCCGCCACGCCGGAGCCGAGCATCAGGGCGAACACCGCGACACCGGCGCCGGCGAACTTGGCGATCCGGCCCGGCCGGGGCCCGGTGCCGGGCGGCGTAGCCTGCGGACCCCAGGGCGGCACCGGCTGCCCCGGGTGCTGCTGCTGGTGCTGGTGCTGCTGGTACGCCGCGCCCGGCTGGCCCCCGCCGGCCCAGCCGGACTGGTGCTGGCCCGGGTACCACGGAGAGCCGGGGTACCGGCCGGCGGTCGGCTGCGGGTAGCCGTGCTGGCCGGGCGCCGGGTGCCCGGAGACCGGGTACGGCGGCGCGGAGGGGGTGGCGGCCGAGGGCTCGTACCCGGTCGGCTGCCCAACGGCCGGCGGCGCGCTGGCCGGCTGGCCGGGCTCGTACCCGGTCGGCTGCCCAAAGGCCGGCGGTGCGCTGGCCGGCTGGCCGGCGGAGGCGGCGGGCACGGCCGGGGTGACGGCGGTGGTCGCCGCGTCCTCGGTGGTCGACACGACCGGAACAGGGGTGGTCGGGGAGTCGGACTGCGCGCGCTCGTCGCGCGGCAGCTCGGCGGTGGGGTGCGACGGCTCGGCGTCGGTTGCGGCCGGCCGGCGCTGCGGGTCGGACTCGAACTCGGTCATGCCACTACCTTCTCCCCGGCCACTGCGATCAAGCTGGATCCGTCCTGGAAGTTGGCTGAAAGTCACTCGCCCGTCTCGTCGACCTGAGGCGCCTGAGGCAGCCGGACCCGGAACGTGGCCCCGCCGCCGGGGGTCTCGGTCACCTCCACCGAGCCGTGGTGGGCGGCGACCAGCGCCGCCACGATGGCCAGGCCGAGGCCGGTGCCGGTGTTGCCGTCGGCCCGCCTGGTGCGCGCCGCATCGGCCCGGTAGAACCGCTCGAACACCCGTTCCGTCTGCTCCGGGGAGAGGCCCGGACCGGTGTCGGCCACCTCCACCACCGCGAGGTTCCCCGGCTCGGCGCGCAGCCGCAGCGTGATCTCGGCGTCCGGCGGGGTGTGGGTCAGCGCGTTGGTGACCAGGTTGCCGATCACCTGACGCAGCCGCGCGTCGTCGGCGAAGACGACGAGAGGGCCCGAGCCGGGCTCGATCTCCAGCTCGATCCGCCGGTCCGGCGCGATCGCCCGAGCGGCGTGCACCGCGTCGGAGGCGAGCACCGGCAGCTCCACCGGGGCGAGCGAGAGTGGCCGTTCCCGGTCCAGTCGGGCGAGCAGCAGCAGGTCCTCCACCAGCAGCCCCATCCGGGCCGCCTCGTCCTCGATCCGGCGCAGCAGGCCGGCGGTCTGCTCCGGTGCCCGGGCTGCGCCCTGCCGGTACAGCTCGGCGAAGCCGCGGATGGTGGTCAGTGGGGTACGCAGTTCGTGCGAGGCGTCCGCGACGAACTGCCGCATCCGCCCCTCCGAGCGCCGGGCCCGCGCCTCGGACGCCTGGGCGGCAGCGGCCGCGTCCCGCGCGGTGCTCTCGGCCGAGCGGGCGGCGGTCTCCGAGGCGGCCCGGGCGGTGAACGCCGCCTCGATCTGGGCGAGCATCGCGTTCAGCGCACGGGAGAGCCGGCCCAGTTCGGACGTGGGGTACTCCTGCCCCTCCTCCGGGTCGGGCACCCGGCGGGTCAGGTCACCGCCGGCGATGGCCGCGGCGGTCCGTTCGATCTCCACCAGCGGCTTGAGGCTGGTCCGCACGATGGCCGCGCCGATCGAGGCCAGCATGATCAGCACCGCACCGCCGACTAGGAGGTCGATCCAGACGAGCTGCTGCACCGCCCGGTCCACCTCGGTCAGCGGCTGGCCCACCGCCAGCACCGAGCCGTCGCGCTGGGCGGCGTAGTACACCCGCCACCGGGTCTGGCCGTCGTGGGACACGACGGTCCGCGGCTCCCCCTCCAGATCCGCGAAGCCCGCACGACTGGTGGGAAAGGTGGGCAACTGCTCGGGGTCGAGACTGATGTCGTCGTAGATCGCCCGGTACACCCGCTGGTCGTCGGCGAGGGTCACGACGTAGTCGCTGGGCAGCATGGCGTTGATCTCACCGCTGCGCAGCTTTGGGAGCAGCTGACCGAGACCCTGGGCGGTTGACCTGATCTGCCCGTCCACCTGGCCCACCAGGTAGTTGCGGAGGAAGTAGGCGGTCAGCGAGCTGATCACCAGCAGTGCGACAGCGACGAGCGCCAGCACCGAGGTGACCAGCTTGAACCGCAGTGGTACGCCCCGCAGCCGTCCCTTCGCCTGCTGGACCGCGTTCACGCCGCTGGCTTGCGCAGCACGTACCCGACGCCGCGGAGGGTGTGGATCAACCGGGGCTGGGTGGTGTCGACCTTGCGCCGCAGGTAGGAGATGTAGGACTCGACGATGTTGTCGTCGCCGCGGAAGTCGTAGTTCCAGACGTGGTCCAGGATCTGCGCCTTGGACAGCACCCGGTTGGCGTTGAGCATCAGGTAGCGCAGCAGCTTGAACTCGGTCGGCGAGAGCTGCACCCGCTGCCCGGCCCGGTGCACCTCGTGGGTCTCCTCGTCCAACTCCAGGTCGGCGAAGGTGAGCCGGGACGGGGCCTGCTCCCCGGTGGTGGTGCGGCGCAGCACGGCCCGGATCCGGGCCGTCAACTCCTCCAGGCTGAACGGCTTGGTGACGTAGTCGTCGCCACCCAGGGTCAGCCCACGGATCTTGTCGTCGGTGGCGTCCCGGGCGGTCAGGAAGACCACCGGGGTACGCGTACCGCCCTCGCGGAGCATCCGGATGACCTCGAAGCCGTCCAGGTCCGGCAGCATCACGTCGAGCACCACCAGGTCGGGCCGGTGATCCTTGGCGGCATTCAGGGCCGCGCTGCCGCTGGTCGCGGTGGCCACGTCGAACCCCGCGAAGCGCAGGCTTGCGGAGAGCAGTTCGAGGATGTTCGGGTCGTCCTCGACGACGAGCAGTCGCGCCTCGGTTTGGGTAGCGGGCATGTGCCCATCATCGGTGACCTCACTGCGTCGGCGCTGGACACTTCCTGCAAAAACCCTGTGAGTCGTTGACCGCCACCTCTCCCCGGCGGGCGACGACGGTCAGCGCAGCAGCCGGCGCAGCCCGTCCAGCGCGCCGTCGAGCAGTCGGATCGCGGTACGCACCTGGGTGTCGCTGAACTGCCGGGCCCGCGCCAGCCGGCCCACCTCGGCGGTGAACGCGGCCAGCCGCTGGTCGAACTCGTCGAGCAGGGCCGCGCTCGGCCCATTGGCCGACGCCGGACCGGGCGGCGGCGGAGGGGGAGGCGCCGAAGACTCCCACCGGGTACGCCGGGTCTGCCGGGCGGCCGCGTTGAGCTCCCGCTTGAGGTCGCGCACCGAGCCGCTCACCTCGCTGCGGATCTCGCCCGCCAGGGTAGAGAGGTCCGCCACCGAGGCGGCGATGTCCGCCTCCAGGGTGGCCAGCTCGCCGTCGCGCTGGCGCAGCTCGTCGCGGCCCGCGTCGGTGATGCCGTACGTCTTGCGGCCGCCCGCGGCGGTGTGGCTGACCAGCCCTTCGGCCTCCAGCCGCTGGAGCCGGGGGTAGATGGTGCCGGCGCTGGGGGCGTACAGCCCGAGGAACCGGTCCTCCAGGAGGCGGATCAGCTCGTAGCCGTGCTTCGGGCCGTCGTCGAGGAGCTTGAGCAGGTAGAGCCGGAGCCGGCCGTGGCTGAACACGGCGGTCACGGCAGCTCCTTCTCGTCGTCGCGCACCGGCCGGGCGAGCAGCGCGATGCTGCCCGAGGTGGCGGAAGCCCAGAGCTTACCCTCGCCTGCGCCGAGCACCCCCTCGCTGTTGGCCAGCGGGAATGTCGAGGTCCGCACCTGGGGAAACCCGCTGGTGATCCGGCCTGAGGCGGTGTGCAGCCGGACATCGAGGTCGCTGTCCTCCCGGACCCGCACCGTGATGCTGCCGGAGATAGTGGTGAGCCGGATCTCGCTGCCCCGGGGGTTGTCCAGGTCGCAGGTGATAGCTCCGGAAACGGTCTGGGCGTGCACCCGGTCGGCGGCACTGTCGGCGAGGATCACCTCCCCGGAGACCGTCTCCAGGGTGAGGTCACCACCCACCCCGAGCGCCTCCACCGGCCCGGAGGTGATCTTCGCGGAGGTGCTGCCGCGCAGCCCCATCAGGGTGATCTGGCCGGCGGTCACGTCGACCGTGGTCTCCCGGCGCAAGCCGGAGGCGACCAGCGAGCCCGCAACCAGGCGGAGGTCGGCGAGGACGTCGGCGGGCACCGCGACGGAGACGTCCACCTTCGGGTAGCGGGTCAGCGACCGGAGCCACCGCAGGGCGTCCGCCCAGCCCCGACCGCGCTCCTGGCGGAGGGTGAGCCGGCCGTCGGAGTGGGTGATCAGGACGGGCCGCCGGCCGACCCGGGTGATGTCGATCCGGGTCGGGCCGTCGGTGGCGACCACGTTGAGCCGCCCGCTCACCAGGCGGACGTCCAGCCGGGTGACCGGGCCGTCCACGGTGAGCCGCTGCGGGCTGTCGACCGTCCATCCGGTCATCGCGTTCTCCCCTCGACGACGCGCCGACGCGCGTCCGACAACGAGACAGTAACGCGATACATCGCGACAGCACAAGACTGCCGCCAGTTGTCAGGCCGCCGGGCGGAGCGGCGTCCACCCCGTGGCGTGGATGATCAGGCCGCCAGGTCCAGCTCCCGGCCGGCGTCCGGCGTCAGCGCGGGCGCGGATGCGGGCGACGCGACGGCCGTCAAGGTGGGCACCGGGTGCAGCCGGCCCCGCGTCGCGGCACCCGCCACAGGCCGCAGGTGTACGGCCGACTCGGCGGCCCGGGCCAGCAACCGCCGGTCGGCGTCGCGGGCCGGGTGCAGCGCGGCGGCGATCGTCACCGAGACCACCAGTTCCCGCGCCGCGACCACCCGCGCCATCGAGCGCAGCAGGGTGTCCGCACCAAGGAAGGCGGCTGCCGTGGTGGCCGTCCCGGTGACCTCGCACCGGTAGGCGAGCCGCAGCGGCACCACCGGGCTGCCCGCGTCGATGGCCGCCTGGAACATCGCGGGCCGGAACCCGCCGCCGGGACGGCAGTCGGCCGCGCCGTCCCCGGCGCACCAGGTCGTACCCTCCGGGAAGACCGCGACCGGCCGGCCGGCGCGCAGCGCGTCGGTCACCCGGCGCACGGTGGCCGGCAGCGCCCGCGGCCGGGACCGGTCCACGAAGACCGTGCCCGCCGCCGCGGCCAGCAGGCCGAGCACAGGCCAGGAGCGGACCTCACGCTTCGCCACCATCCGGGTCGGCGCGACCGCCAGCACCGCGAGGATGTCCAGCCACGAGACATGGTTGGCGACCAGCAGTGCGCGCCGCCGGGGCAGCCGGCCCCGGATCACCAGCCGGACGCCGAACGCCCGCGCGGTGCCCCGGGCCCAACCGCGCACCGCCGCCTGCCGCTCCGGTGCCGGCAACACCGGCAGGAGCACCGCCAGGCCCGCCCCGGCCAGCAGCATGCCGGCCACGGCGACCAACCGAAGGACCCGGCGGGGCACCGGCACCGTCGGCACCTCGCCGGCCGCCGGCAGGCACTCCTCGTCGCAGCCGGAGGAGGGCCGCCACAGGTCATCCGACACGGCGGTCACCGCTCCACCCCGCCCAGGAAGTGCCGCAGGTAGCGCGGGTTCATCCGGTCGAGCGAGAAGAGCACGTAGAAGTCCGCGACCCCGAAGTCGGGGTCGTACGAGGGCTCACCACTGATCCACGCGCCGAGCCGGAGGTAACCGCGCAACAACGGCGGCACCAGGGCCCGGCCGGCCGGGCTGGGAACGGTGGTCGCCGGGTCAACGAGTGCGGCCGGCTCGGCGAACCAGGGCCGCAGCGGGCGGACCCGCAGCGGCGGCGGCGCCAGGTGCCGGGCCTGGGCCTGTGCCCACACCTCGGCGACCGCGCGACCGCCGTCGGCCACCGGCACCGAGGCGCAGCCGCCGAGCCAGCGCGAGCCTCGCAGGTGCAGGTAACGGGTGATACCGGCCCACATCAGGTTGATCACCGCGCCGGAGCGGTGATCCGGGTGCACGCAGGACCGGCCCGCCTCGACCAGGACGTCACGGAGCGGGTCGAGCGCGGCGAGGTCGAACTCGTCCTCGGCGTACCGCCGGTTGGTGCGGCCGGGCGGCAGCAGCCGGTAGGTACCGACCACCTCGCCGGTGCTCTCCTGGCGGACGATGAGGTGGTCGCAGTGGGCGTCGAAGGGGTCCACGTCCAACCCGACCTCGCCCGGGCGGAGGGTGGCGCCGAGCTCGGTGGCGAACACCTGGTGACGCAGGCGTTGCGCGGCCGCGACCTGGGTGGGGTCGTCGGCGATCAGCAGGGTGTATCCGCTGGTCGTAAGGGGTGCGCCAGCGGCATGCAGAACGGCCATGGGATCTGTGTAAGTGCCCCGGGTTGCCATCCCCGGTGACCACCGGTGTCGATCGGGTGAACGCCGGCCCAACCACCGGATGACCCACCGGTACGGCCGCCGGAGGTGCCCGACGGTGCCCGTGCGAGGCTGCCGGACGGACCCGGCGACGGTGCCGGCACAGCCCTCCGGAGGTCGACGATGCGCATCGAGTCCCGCTACAACGGGCCCTCCGGCTCCGGCAACGGCGGCTGGAGCGCCGGAGTCTTCGCCGCCGCCGCGGGCGGCCCCGGACCGGTCGAGGTGACGCTGCGCCGGCCGCCGCCGTTGGAGACCGCGCTGCGGATGGTCGACGGCGAGGTTCGTGACCCGGCCGGCGAGCTGG
The DNA here is from genome assembly GCF_040608515.1 of Micromonospora sp. NPDC005173. NCBI lineage: Bacteria > Bacillati > Actinomycetota > Actinomycetes > Micromonosporales > Micromonosporaceae > Micromonospora > Micromonospora sp. NPDC005173. The sequence goes on along the minus strand of NZ_JBEXIK010000018.1, from coordinate 27,164 downwards.
TGGCCGAGGTCCGCCCGACCGGAGAGGTGGACGCCGTCGTACCGCCGGTCGACCGGGACGTCGCGGTGGACGCCGCGACCCGCCACCCCGGCCTGGTCGAGCACCCGTTCCCCGACTGCTACGTCTGCGGCCCGCACCGGACGGACGGGCTGCGGATCTTCCCCGGCCGGCTGCCGGACGGGCGGACCGCCGCGCCGTTCCGGGCACCCGAGCAGGTCAGCGGCGCCACGGCCTGGGCGGCGTTGGACTGCCCCGGCGGCTGGACGGTGCTCGCACCCGGCCGGCCGTACGTGTTGGGCCGGATCGCCGCCGTGGTCACCGCGCTGCCGGCGCCGGGCGACGAGTGCGTGGTGACCGGTGCGCTGATTCGCATCGACGGCCGCAAGGCGCTCGTGCACACCAGCCTGTACGGCCCGGACGGTGCCCTGCTGGGCGCGGCCCGGGCCACCTGGATCGCCCGCTGACCCACGGCGTCGTCCGCAGGACGGACCCGCCTCCACCTCGAGAAGGACCACGCCGTACGGACCGCGCCTGATTGACCTTGTTGCCTGGGGCCGTCACGCTGTGCCACGGCGTACCTCGACGCCACACGCGGGAGGAGAACGATGACTGACGGGCAGCGAAGCCCCACCAGCGACGGTCAGATCGTGGTGTCCGGTCTGACGAAGCAGTACAAGAACGTCCGGGCGGTGAACAACCTGTCCTTCACCGTGGCACCGGGGCGGGTGACCGGCTTCCTCGGCCCGAACGGCGCCGGCAAGACCACCACGCTGCGCATGCTGCTGAACCTCGTCACGCCCACCGCCGGTACGGCCACCATCAGCGGCCACCGGTACGTCGACCTCTCGGACCCGATGCGGCAGGTCGGCGCGGTGCTGGAGGCGTCCAGCGCGCACAAGGGTCGCACCGGCATCAACCACCTGCGGGTGATCTGCGCGGCGGCGGGGCTGCCCAAGCAGCGGGCCGACGAGGCGCTGGCCCTGGTCGGGCTGACCCCGGCGGCGAAGCGCAAGTTCAAGGGTTACTCGCTGGGTATGAAGCAGCGGCTCGGCATCGCCGCCGCGATGCTCGGCGATCCCCGGGTGCTGATCCTCGACGAGCCGGCCAACGGGCTCGACCCGGAGGGCATCCGCTGGATGCGGGGATTCCTCAAGAACCTCGCACACGAGGGTCGCACCGTGCTGGTCTCCAGCCACCTGCTGTCGGAGATGCAGCTGCTCGCCGACGACGTGGTGATCATCGCGGCCGGCCAGTTGGTCCGGCAGGGGCCGGTCGACCAGGTCCTCGGGTCGATGGCGCAGGGCGCCCGGGTGCGGGTCCGCACCCCGCAGGCCGAGGCGCTGACCGCCGCGCTGAAGGCGCAGTCGGCCACCGTCGACACCGACGAGCACGGCGTCCTGCTGGTGGCCGGGGTGGATGCCCCGACGGTCGGCCGGACCGCTCTCGCCGCCGGGGTGGAGCTGCACGAACTGACCACCGAACGGCCCGACCTGGAACGGGTCTTCCTGGAGCTGACGGCCGGAAAGGCGGGCATCCGATGAACCTGGTCCGAGCCGAACTGCTCAAGATCCGTACCACCAACACCTGGTGGCTGCTGGGCCTCGGGGCATTCCTGTCGATCGTCCTGGCCTTCGCGCTGAACGCCTGGCTGGCCAGCGAGGCGCTGAAGGGCAACGGCGAGAACATCGGCCTCACCGGCGACGCCGCCTCCGCTCCGTCCGTGATGGCGAACCTCTACACCTCGGGTCAGTACCTCGGCCTGATGTTCGTGATGCTCATCGGCATCCTCATGGTCACGAACGAGTTCTTCCACCAGACCGCGACCACCACCTTCCTCACCACCCCGCGGCGAACCTCGGTGATCATCAGCAAGCTCCTCGCGGCTGCCGTGCTCGGCTTCGCGTTCTGGCTGGTGACCACCGTGATCGACCTGGCCGCCGGGGCGTCGTTCCTGTCGCTCAACGGCTACGACACGGGCCTCGGGGAGTGGGAAGTCCAGCGCGCGCTGCTGCTCAACCTGCTGGCCTACGGCATCTGGACCATCCTCGGGGTGGGCATCGGCACGCTCATCACCAGCCAGTTGGGCGCCGTGATCACCGCCTCGGTGCTCTATCTGGTGGGTACGCAGGTCGTGGGGGTGCTCTTCCTCCTGCTGGCCAACTGGATGGACAACATGGACATCGTCAAGTGGCAGGTCGTCTGGCCGGCCGCCGCGTCGACCATCATGATCAGCGGGGGCGAGTCGGAGATGACGCCCGCCTGGTGGGTCGGGGCTCTGGTGTTGGTCGGCTATGCCCTGGTCAGCGGCATCGTCGGCATTCTGCTGACTCGTCGGCGGGACATCTCCTGAGACAGCCGGCCCCGGGTGGCGATCTGCCGTCGCCGCCCGGGGCTGGGGCCAACGGCACGGTCGTCGCCCGGGGCCAACGCCACGCGTCGCCGGCTACCCGCCCGGGCAGCTTCGGCCGCCGCTGATCGGGACGCAGTGGCCGACCGGCGGGTCCGGCTCCTGGTCGGCCGGGCTGTGGCCGATCAAGGCGCTGGTCGCCATGCTGCCGGCCAGCGCGACCGCCAGGTAGATCAGCGCCACCCCGCCGAAGGCCCAGCCGAAGTGCCGACGCCAGCCCTCCTCCCCGACCAGCCCGGCCAGCAGCAGGCCGACCGCCGGGAGCGCCACATTCAGCACCAGCCCGACGGCCAGCAGGGCGTCCGTGGTGGCCCCGAACGCCCGCGCCGCGTCCTCGGTCGGCGTGTACGGCGTCGACGTCCGCCGGATCAGGCCCACCACGAGCACGAACGGCACACCGTAGAGCCAGGCGAAGAAGAGCCCGCCCAGGCCGAGCCGCTTCACGATCGACCCAGGTACGCGCCGGCCACGACGGCGCCGACCGCGACGCTGACCGCCACGGACAGGGTGCCGGCCAGCACCACCGAGGGGATCCGGCGAACGAGCAGCGCGGCGACGATCGCCGTGACGACCAGCAAGGCCACGAGCACCGGCCCGCCCCAGAACAGCCCGGCCAGTGCCAGCGACTCCAGCGGCGAGAGGCAGCTGAACATCGCCGAGCAGTCCTGCCGCGGCGCGCTCGGCACGCTGGTCGTGCCCACCACCACCGCCGCGATCGCGGTGGCGTACCAGCCGAACTCGACCGCCATGCTCCGTCCGTACCGACCCGGCGCCTCTGTGTGATCCATGCGGCCGATCCTCGCCGGCATCGCTCCGGCGGACATCCGTACCGGTACTCAGTCGTGGCTGGTCAGCGCCTTTATCAGTGGTTGACGGACCACGCAGCGGTTGCTGAACTTCTGGCATCTTCTGTGAAACGGACCACGGGGCCGAGGCGGAAATGCCTGCGGGATCAGTACGGCGTAGCCTGGGAGCCGTCCTGTCCGTGCTCCTAACTGGGCGCGGCGGACACCGCTTGACACACAAACCCGCTTGAAAGAGGCGATTACCGGCCGTGTCGACCCAGCAGACTTCGCAGGAGAACCCACTGGCGGGTTTCGGCCCGAACGAGTGGATCGTCGAGGAGATGTACCAGCGGTACCTCGCCGACCCAACGAGCGTCGATTCGGCCTGGCACGACTTCTTCGCCGACTACCGGCCGGCGCCGGGCGCCGGCACCCCGCGCGCTGGTGAGCCGACGAGCGCACCGGCCGCCGCGCCGGAGCCGGACGGCCAGCCGGAAGCCGCCGCCAAGGTCAGCCAGCCGAGCGCCACGGCACCGTCGGCGCCCGCCAGCAAGCCGGCCGCCGCGAAGCCGGCACCGGCCAAGCCCGCCGCCGCACCCGCCCCGACGAAGGCCGCCCCGGCCAAGCCGGCCGCGAAGGCCGCCCCGGCGCCGAGCGCCGACGGCCCGCAGACCACGCCACTGCGTGGCGTCGCCGCGAAGATCGTCCAGAACATGGACGCCTCGCTGAGCGTGCCCACGGCAACCAGTGTGCGGGCGGTCCCGGCCAAGCTGCTGGTCGACAACCGCATCGTGATCAACAACCACCTCGCCCGGGGGCGCGGCGGCAAGGTCAGCTTCACCCACCTGGTCGGCTACGCGATGGTCCGGGCGCTGGTCCAGCACCCGGAGATGAACAACTCCTTCGCCGAGGCCAACGGCAAGCCGGCCGTGGTCCGCCCGGCGCACGTCAACCTCGGCATCGCGATCGACCTGGCCAAGCCGGACGGCAGCCGCAACCTGGTGGTCCCCTCCATCAAGGGCTGCGAGCAGATGGACTTCCGGCAGTTCTGGCAGGCGTACGAGGACGTGGTCCGGCGGGCGCGGCGCAACGAGCTGACCATGGAGGACTACTCCGGTACCACGATCTCGCTGACCAACCCGGGCGGCATCGGCACCGTGCACTCGATGCCGCGGCTCATGCAGGGGCAGAGCGCGATCATCGGCGTCGGCGCCATGGAGTACCCGGCCCCCTACCAGGGCATGTCCGAGGTCACCCTGGCCGAGCTCGCGGTCAGCAAGATCATCACGCTGACCAGCACGTACGACCACCGGATCATCCAGGGCGCGCAGTCCGGCGAGTTCCTCAAGGTGATGCACGAGCTGATCCTGGGCGAGCACGGCTTCTACGACGAGATCTTCACCTCGCTGCGGATCCCGTACGAGCCGGTGCGCTGGGTGCGCGACGTGGCGGTCAACTCCGAGGGTCAGATCAACAAGACCGCCCGGGTGCACGAGCTGATCCACGCCTACCGGGTGCGCGGTCACCTGATGGCCGACACCGACCCGCTGGAATTCAAGATCCGCAAGCACCCCGACCTGGACGTCCTCCAGCACGGGCTGACCCTGTGGGACCTGGACCGCGAGTTCCCGGTGAACGGTTTCGCCGGCCGGCAGCGGATGAAGCTGCGCTCGATCCTCGGCGTGCTGCGCGACTCGTACTGCCGCCGGGTCGGCATCGAGTACATGCACATCCAGGACCCGGAGGAGCGGCGCTGGATCCAGGAGCGGATCGAGCGCAAGTACGAGAAGCCGCCCCTCGACGAGCAGAAGCACGTGCTCAACCGGCTCAACGCCGCCGAGGCGTTCGAGACCTTCCTGCAGACCAAGTACGTCGGCCAGAAGCGGTTCTCGCTGGAGGGCGGCGAGTCGCTGATCCCGCTGCTCGGTGAGGTGCTGGAGTCCTCCGCCGAGGGCGGGCTGGACGAGGTCGTCATCGGCATGGCGCACCGGGGCCGGCTCAACGTGCTGGCCAACATCGTCGGCAAGCCGTACGAGAAGATCTTCTCCGAGTTCGAGGGTCACCTGGACCCGCGCTCGACGCAGGGCTCCGGCGACGTGAAGTACCACCTGGGCCAGAACGGCAAGTTCACCACCCCCGACGGCGAGCACGCCGTCAAGGTGTCGGTGGTGGCCAACCCGTCGCACCTGGAGGCCGTCGACCCGGTGCTGGAGGGCATCGTCCGGGCCAAGCAGGACCGGATCGACCTCAAGCTGGAGGGCTACACCGTGCTGCCGCTGGCGGTGCACGGTGACGCCGCCTTCGCGGGTCAGGGCGTGGTCGCCGAGACGCTCAACCTCTCGCAGCTGCGCGGCTACCGCACCGGCGGCACCGTGCACGTGGTGGTCAACAACCAGGTCGGCTTCACCACCGCCCCGGAGTACAGCCGGTCCAGCCTCTACAGCACCGATGTGGCCCGGATGATCCAGGCGCCGATCTTCCACGTCAACGGCGACGACCCGGAGGCCGTGGTCCGGGTGGCCCGGCTGGCCTTCGAGTACCGGCAGGCGTTCAACAAGGACGTCGTGATCGACATGGTCTGCTACCGCCGGCGCGGGCACAACGAGGGCGACGACCCGTCGATGTCCAACCCACAGATGTACAAGATCATTGACTCGAAGCGCTCGGTGCGCAAGCTCTACACCGAAGAGCTGATCGGTCGCGGCGACATCACCGTGGAGGACGCGGAGGAACTGCTGCGCGACTACCAGGCGCAGTTGGAGAAGGTCTTCAAGGCCACCCGGGACGCCGCCGCGGCACCGCGCCAGCTCAACCGGCCGCGCCGCGAGGAGGAGCCGGAGCCGCAGGTCGACACCGCCACCGACGCGGCCGTCGTGAAGGCGATCGGCGAGGCGCACGTCAACCTGCCGGAGGGCTTCACCCCGCACAAGCGGATCCAGCAGCTGCTCGACCGGCGGGCCAAGATGTCCGTCGAGGGCAACATCGACTGGGGCTTCGGCGAGATCATCGCGCTCGGGGCGCTGCTGCACGACGGGGTCACCGTCCGGCTGGCCGGTCAGGATTCCCGCCGCGGCACCTTCGTCCAGCGGCACGCCTCGGTGGTGGACGCCCGCACCGGCGACGACTACCTGCCGCTGAAGTCGCTCACCGGCGACGGCGAGCGTTCCCGGTTCTTCGTGCACGACTCGCTGCTCAGCGAGTACGCGGCGATGGGCTTCGAGTACGGCTATTCGGTGGAGAACATCAACGCACTGGTGGCCTGGGAGGCCCAGTTCGGTGACTTCGTCAACGGCGCCCAGTCGGTGATTGACGAGTTCATCTCCTCCGGGGAGGTGAAGTGGGGCCAGCGCTCCGCGGTCACCCTGCTGCTGCCGCACGGTCACGAGGGCCAGGGCCCGGACCACACCTCCGGCCGCCCGGAGCGGTTCCTGCAGATGTGCGCCGAGGACAACATGCGGGTGTCCATCCCGACCACTCCGGCGAACTACTTCCACCTGCTGCGCCGCCAGGCCCTGTCGCCTAAGCGCAAGCCGCTGGTGGTGTTCACGCCGAAGTCGCTGCTGCGGCACAAGCTCTGCGTCTCCTCGGTGGAGGACTTCACCACCGGCACCTTCCAGCCGGTGCTGCGCGACACGGCCGCCCCGGCGCCGGAGGCGGTGAAGCGCGTGCTGCTCTGCACCGGCAAGATCTACTACGACCTGTTCCAGGCTCGGCAGCAGCGTGAGGTCACCGACACCGCGATCATCCGGATCGAGCAGCTGTACCCGCTGCCGGTGGAGGAGATCCGGGCGGCCCTCGCGCAGTACCCGAACGCGGAGGACTTCGCCTGGGTGCAGGAGGAGCCGGCCAACCAGGGCGCCTGGTCGTTCGTCGCGCTCAACCTGCTGGAGCACCTCACGGACGTCCGGCTGCGGCGGATCTCCCGCCCGGCCGCGGCCGCCCCGGCGGTCGGCTCGGCCAAGACGCACGAGGTCGAGCAGAACGCGCTGATCGAGGCGGCTCTCCCCCGCCCGTGACCTGACCGCACCGTGAGAGCCGGGGCAGGGCCGTCACCACGGTCCTGCCCCGGCCTCCGTCGGTCCACCCGCCCGGCCCGAGCCGGGCCGAGCAGGAGGACGTACCGATGTACTTCACCGACCGTGGCATCGAGGAACTGGTCGAGCGCCGGGGCGACGAGCAGGTGACCCTGGAGTGGCTCGGCGAGCGCCTGCGCGACTTCGTCGACCTCAACCCCGACTTCGAAACCCCCATCGAACGCCTGGCCACCTACCTGGCCCGCCTAGACGACCCCGAAGACGACTAACCCCAAACCCACCCCACCCCACCCCGCCCGGCCGGCCCGCCCGCCCGCCCGCCCGCCCGCCCGGTGATCATGAAGTTGTTTGCGCGTGTCATCGGCGGGTCGCGGCATAACTTCATGATCAACGGAGAAAAGGCCCTGGGGGTGGGGGTCGGAGGGCCCGGGTGGGGGGCGGGCGCGATCTTCTAGGGTGGGGGGCGTGGCCAGGAGCGTGTATCTGACGAGTGTGGGGTCTGGCGGGGGTAAGTCGACGATCGCGCTCGGACTGGCCGAGTTGCTGTCCCGCCAGGTCGGGCGGATCGGTGTGTTCCGGCCGCTGGTCGGCGACAACGGCCCGGACCCGATCCTCGCCCTGCTCAGCGAGCGCTACCGGGTCGAGCTGCCGTTGGCCGAGTTGGCCGGGACGACCTATGCCGAGGCCGCTGCGCTGGTAGCCGACGGCCGGCGGGAGGAGCTGATCTCCGCCATCGTCGAGCGCTACCGGGCGGTGGAGCGGCAGTGCCCGGCGGTGGTCGTGGTGGGCAGCGACTTCGACGACCCGGGCGACCCGGCCCGTCCCCGGGAGTTGGCCTTCAACGCCCGGCTGGCCACCGAGTTCGGCAGCGTGGTGGTGCCGGTGGTGGACGGCTTCGGGCAGGAGCCGGCGGCCGTCGCGGCCGCCGTGCGGGGGGCGTACCACGATCTGGCCGACCTGGGCGCCACCGTGCTCGCGGTGATCGCCAATCGGGTGGCCGAGCCGATGACCCTGCCCGACCTGCCGGTCCCCGCGTACGCCATCCCGGAGGTGCCGACCGTGTCGGCTCCGACGGTGGCTGAGGTGGCGGCGGCGCTCGACGCCACCCTGCTGGCCGGGGACGACGCCGCGCTCGGCCGGGACGTGCTGGACTTCGTGGTCGGCGCCGCACATGTGCCGACCCTGCTGGGCCACCTCACCGAGGGCGCCCTGGTGATCACCCCCGGGGACCGGGCCGACCTGCTCGTCGCCGCCAGCGCCGCGCACGTCGCCGGGCAGGTGTCGGTGGCCGGGCTCGTGCTGACGCTCGGCGAGCAGCCCGACCCACGGGCGATGCGGCTGGTGGAAGGGCTGAACACCGGACTGGCGGTGCTGTCCGTGAGCAGCGACAGCTACGACACGGTGGCCGCGTCCAGCCGGATCGAGGGTCGGCCCAACGCGGCCAACCCCCGCAAGGTGGAGGCGGCGCTCGGCGCGTTCGAGCGCTGCGTGGACACCGACGACCTGGCCCGCCGGCTGCGGGTCAGCCGTTCGGCCCGGGTCACCCCGCTGATGTTCGAGAACGAGCTGATCGACCGCGCCCGCTCGCAGCGCCGGCACGTGGTGCTGCCAGAGGGCGCCGAGGAGCGGATCCTGCGCGCGGCCGAGATCCTGCTCCGCCGGGGGGTGGCCGAGCTGACTCTGCTCGGCCGGCCGGACGACATCGCCCGGCGGACCCGCGAGCTGGGAATCGACGTCGGCGACGCGCACCTGGTCGACCCGGTCACCAGCGGGTGGCGGGACGACTTCGCGGCCGAGTACGCCCGGTTGCGCGCCCACCGGGGCGTCACCGCCGAGTTGGCGCACGACATCGTGGCCCAGCCCAACTACTTCGGCACGCTGATGGTGGCCACCGGGCACGCTGACGGCATGGTCTCCGGCGCCACGCACACCACCGCCGCCACCATCCGGCCGGCGTTCGAGATCATCCGTACCGTGCCGGGGGCCTCGGTGGCCTCCAGTGTGTTCTTCATGCTGCTCGCCGACCGGGTGCTCGTCTACGGCGACTGCGCGGTCAACCGCGACCCGGACGCCGCCCAGCTCGCCGACATCGCGATCTCCTCCGCGGACACCGCGGCCCGGTTCGGCATCGAGCCTCGGGTGGCCATGCTGTCCTACTCCACCGGCAGCTCCGGCGCCGGCGCGGACGTGGAGAAGGTCGCCACGGCCACCGCGCTGGTGCGAGAGCGCCGGCCCGACCTGCTGGTCGAGGGGCCGATCCAGTACGACGCGGCGATCGACCCGGCGGTGGCGGCCACCAAGCTGCCGGGCAGCCCGGTCGCCGGCCAGGCCACGGTCTTCATCTTCCCGGACCTGAACACCGGCAACAACACGTACAAGGCGGTGCAGCGCTCCGCCGGGGCGGTCGCGGTCGGCCCGGTGATGCAGGGCCTGCGCCGGCCGGTGAACGACCTGTCCCGAGGTGCCACCGTGCCGGACATCGTCAACACGGTGGCGATCACCGCCATCCAGGCGGCCACCGAGGAGGCGTCGTGAGTTGCGTGCTGGTGCTCAACTGCGGGTCGTCGTCGGTGAAGTGGCGCCGCTACGACGGCGACCGGGTGCTCGACCAGGGCACGGTCGAGCGGGTCGGTGAGCCCGGCGGCGGGCCGGCGGACCACGCCAGTGCGGTCCGGCAGATCCTGGCCGGTCTGGACCTGGCCGGGCTGACCGCGGTAGGGCACCGGGTGGTGCACGGTGGCCGGAAGTTCAGCACGCCGGTCCGGATCGACGACGCGGTGCTGGCCGCGATCCGGGACCTGGTCCCGCTCGCCCCGCTGCACAACCCGGCGAACCTGGCCGGCATCGAGGTGGCCCGGGAGGCGCTGTCGGACGTCCCGCAGGTCGCCGTCTTCGACACCGCGTTCCACCACACCCTGCCGGAGGCCGCCGCGACCTACGCGATCGACCGGGACACCGCCGAGCGGTACGGCATCCGGCGGTACGGCTTCCACGGCACCTCACACGCGTACGTCTCCCGGCGCACCGCCGACCTGCTGGGCCGCCCGTACGAGCAGCTGAACACGATCACCCTGCACCTGGGCAACGGGGCGAGCGCCTGCGCGGTGGCCGCCGGTCGCAGCGTCGCCACCTCGATGGGCATGTCCCCGCTGGAGGGGTTGGTGATGGGCACCCGCAGCGGCGACCTCGACCCGACCGTGATCTTCCATTTGCGGCGGGAGGGCGGGCTGTCGGTGGACGACATCGACGACCTGCTCAACCACCGCAGCGGCCTGCTCGGGCTGACCGGCGTCAACGACATGCGCGAGGTGCTCCAACGCCGGGCGGGCGGGGACCGGGCGGCGGAGCTGGCCTTTGACGTGTACTGCCGGCGGATCACCGAGTACGTGGGCGCGTACTACGCGCTGCTCGGCCGGGTGGACGCGATCGCCTTCACGGCCGGGGTGGGCGAGCACGCCGCGCCGGTCCGGGCCGCGGCGCTGGCCGGGCTGGATCGGCTCGGCATCGCCGTGGACCCGGCCCGCAACGACGGTGCCGGCGACCGGCTGATCTCCCCCGACGGCGCCGAGGTGTCCGTTTGCGTCATTCGCACCGACGAGGAACGCGAGATCGCCCGGCAGACCCGGGATGTGGTCCAGGCCGGCTGACGACCGGTCGGGATCAGTGCCCGACGCTGCCGGTGCGCCGGGCCCGGTTCCGACCCGGGTCTCCGGGCGAGCGGACGCGCCGTCGCCCGGTCCGGCACGGTCGGCTCTAGGCGAGCCAGGCGACGAGGGCCACCAGCAGCACGACGACCACCGCCGCCGCGATGATCAGCGGTAGACGGGACGGCGACTCCGCCGATGCGGTGGCCTCCGGCGTCTGGGTGAACGCGCGGAACGCCTCGGTGTTGCCGCTGGGGTCGCTGTAGTTCTCAGGCATGCGGGTGACCCTAGCGAAGCTGGTCGCGGCGCACCGCCCCCGACCCACGCCGACCGGCCGGGTCGACCCGGCCGGCGGGGCGGAGCCGACCGGGTGGCGGGTACAGGCGGGCCGGACGGCGGGGTCGCTACGCACGCTCGGGCACCTACCGTGGAACGATGGGGGCGGGGCGGCTGATCGCCGTACTGGTGACAGCTCTGCTGGCTGGTTGCGCGCCGGCCACCGCCGTGGCGGGCGGGTCCACCGCCGCCCCGGGCGGGCCGCTGTCGGCGCGCCGGGCGCCCGAGGGGTCGTACGCCGTCGGCGTGCGTACGCTCACCCTCGATCCGCGCTCGGCGCGCCCCCTGCCGGTGACCATCTGGTACCCGGCTGCCCTGGGCGGGGTCGCCGCCGGGCGGTTCCCAGTCGTCATCTACAGCCACGGGCTGGGCAGTCGGCCCGACCTGCACGCCGGGCTGACCACCCGCTGGGCGGCGGCCGGTTTCGTGGTGGCCGCTCCCGCGTTCCCGCACACCCGGCAGGGCGCGGCCCATTTCACCCGGGCGGACGTCCGCAACCAGCCGGCCGACGGCTGGCGGCTGATCCGACATCTGCTCCGCCTCGACACCGACCCGGGCGATCCGCTCGCCGGCCACCTGAACACGGCGCGGATCGCCGCCGCCGGGCACTCGGCGGGCGGCTTCACCACCGCCGGCATGTTCAGCGCGGGGCACCCGGCCCGGCTGCGCGCCGGCATCGTGATCGCCGGAGGCGGACTGCCCGGCAGCTTCGCCGGGCCGGCCGCGCCGGTGCTCTTCGTGCACGGCACGGCCGACGCGGTGGTGCCGGTGACGGTCGGCCGAGCCGCGTACGGGCGTACCCCCGGGCCGGCCGCGTTCCTCAGCCTGCTCGGCCAGGACCACGGCGCGTACCTCACCCCGGGCCACCCGGGCTTCGTCCCGGTCCTCGCCACCACCACTGACTTTCTCCGCTGGACCCTCTACGACGACCCGGCGGCGGGTGCCCGCCTCCCCGCCGATGCCCACTCCCCCACCCTGACCCACTACGAGTCCCGTCCGGCACACTGATGCTGCGGCGGGACTGAGCGCTGGGTCAGCGGGCGGGCACGCCACGCCGATCCCGGCCGAGCGGGTCAGCCGGACAAGGCACAATCGGTCTCATGTCGCGTCGCGTCACCCCCGCGCTGCTTGCCAGCGCCCTGTTCCTCACCAGCATGGTCGGCTGCTCCGCCGATGCCCGCCCGGCCGAGAGCCGGCAGGCACTGCCGGCCGAGCCGCAGCCCACCGTCACGGCGACACCGCAGGTACCCGCCGGGACCGCCCCACAAAAGAGCTTCGCCGTCGGCGTACGCCAGCTGAAGCTGAACCGGGACGGCCGGGCGCTGCCGGTGACGCTCTGGTATCCGGCGGCCGGGGCGGCCGGTGGCGCGACGAAGCGGTCCGCGGCGGCTGCGGACGGCCGGTTTCCCGTGGTGATGTTCAGTCACGGCCTGACCGGGCGGCCGGAGGACTACGCCACGATCCTGACCCGGTGGGCGGCGGCGGGCTTCGTGGTGGCCGCGCCGACCTTCCCGCACACCGCCCGGGGCAGCGACGGCAACATCCTCGACGTGCTCAACCAGCCGGCCGACGTCTCCTACGCGCTGACCGAGGTGCTGGCGCTGGACGGGAAGGCCGGCGACCCGCTGCGCGGCCGGCTGGACGCCGAGCGGGTGGCCGCCGCCGGGCACTCCGCCGGCGGGGTGACCACCATCGGCCTCTTCACCGCCAGCAGGGACGAACGGCTGGACGCCGGCGTGGTGTTCGCCGGAACGGCGCTCGGCGTGGGCACCGCGTTCGCCGGTGCGTCCGCGCCGCAACTGTTCGTGCACGGCGAGCTGGACGAGGTGGTCGACTACGCGGCGGGCAAGGCCGCGTACGACAAGGTGCCCTGGCCGAAGGCGATGCTGAGCCTGCCCAAGGGCGACCACGGGCGTGCCCTGCTCAGCGACGGTGCGACGCTGCGGGTGGTCTCGGACACCTCGGTCGAGTTCCTCCGCTGGACGCTCTACGGCGACGCGAAGGCCAAGGGCCGCATCTCCACCGACGCCACCCGCGGCGACATCGCCACCTTCGACGATCACCTCTGACCACCGACGCGCCTGACGATCCGCGCAACATCAGGGAAAGAGTGGCCTCCGGCAGCGCTGAGGCCACTCTTTCCTGGATATTGCGCGGATCTTGAAGGTAACGCCGCGTCAGGCGGTGTGGTCGACGACGATCTTGCCGAAGGTGTCGCCGGAGTGCAGCCGGGCGAAGGCGTCCTCGACCCGGCTGAACGGGATCACGCTGTCCACCACCGGGCGCACGCCGCTGTCGGCGCAGAACGCCAGCAGCTCGTACAGCTCGCCCGGGGTGCCCATCGAGGTGCCCAGGATCTCCAGCTGCATGGCGAAGACCCGGCGGAGGTTCACCGACGGCTCGTGCCCGGCGGTGGCGCCGGAGACCACGATCCGGGCCATCGGCGCGGCCGACTTCAGGGAGTGGTCGAAGGTGGCCGCGCCGACCGTCTCGATCACCACATCGACCCGTTCCGGCAGCCGGGCACCCGGTTCCACGGCGATGGCGCCGAGCCCCGTGATGCGCTCGCGCTTGACGGGGTCGCGGCTGGTCGCGTACACCCGCTTGCCCATCGCGACGGCGAGCGCGACGGCCGCGGTGGCCACGCCGCCACCCGCGCCCTGCACCAGCACGCTGTCGGCGTCCGCGACACGGCCCTTGGTGGTCAGCATCCGCCACGCGGTCAGCCAGGCCGTGGGCAGGCAGGCCGCGTCGGTCGCCGCCAGCCCGTCGGGCAGCGGGACCAGGTTCGACCGGGGTACGGCGACCCGCTCGGCGAGGGTGCCGGGGAAGTGCTCGGAGAGGATGGAGACCCCGCGCGGGTCACCCGCGGTGACCACCACCGGGTACACGACCACCGTGTTGCCCTGCGGGTCCACGCCGACCGCGTCACAGCCCAGGATCATCGGCAGCTGGGCCTCGGTGAGCCCCACCCCGCGCAGTGACCAGAGGTCGTGGTGGTTGAGCGAGGTGGCCCGCAGCTGCACGGTCACCCAGTCGTCGGCCGGATGGGTCGGCTCGGGCCGCTCACCGACGGTGAGCGCGGCGAGCGGATCGGCGTCGTCGAAGCGGGAGGCGAAGGCAGCACGCATGATCGGCACGGTAACAAGCTGAGCGCCCGTTAAGAAGTGCCCGTCCCTACCGGCGGGCGACGCCGTCGCGGCGCGCCGCCTCAGCGACGGCCTCGGCGACGGCCGGGGCGACCCGGGGGTCCAGCGGCGACGGAACGATCGCCTCGGCGGTCAGCGACTCGGCCACCACGCCGGCGATGGCGTCCGCGGCAGCGACCTTCATGCCCTCGGTGATCCGGGTGGCCCGGGCGTCCAGCGCGCCGCGGAACACCCCGGGGAAGGCCAGCACATTGTTGATCTGGTTGGGGTAGTCGCTGCGCCCGGTGGCGACCACCGCGACGTGCCGGGCCGCCACCTCGGGGTGCACCTCCGGGGTCGGGTTGGCCAGCGCGAACACGATCCCGCCGGGCGCCATGCCGGCGACCGCCGCCTCCGGGATCTGCCCACCGGAGACGCCGATCAGCACGTCCGCGCCGCGCAGCGCCTCGGTGATGTCGCCCTGGCGACCGTCGGCGTTGGTGCTGGCGGCCAACTCGGCCTTGGTGCCGGTCAGCTCGGTGCGGTGCCGGCCGATGATCCCCTTGGAGTCGCAGACCACCACCTGGTCGGGGTTGACGCCCCCGGCGACCAGCATCTTCGTCACGGCCACGCCGGCCGCGCCAGCGCCGCTCACGGCGACCCGCAGGTCACCGAGCTTGCGAT
Organism: Micromonospora sp. NPDC005173; assembly: GCF_040608515.1. Lineage (NCBI taxonomy): Bacteria > Bacillati > Actinomycetota > Actinomycetes > Micromonosporales > Micromonosporaceae > Micromonospora > Micromonospora sp. NPDC005173. The sequence goes on along the minus strand of NZ_JBEXIK010000018.1, from coordinate 12,146 downwards.
TGAGCAGGGTGGCCGCGTTGCGCAGCGCGGCGAGCACCACGATGGCGGTGCCGTGCTGGTCGTCGTGGAAGACCGGGATGTCCAGCGCCTCGTCCAGCCGACGCTCAACCTCGAAGCAGCGCGGCGCGCTGATGTCCTCCAGGTTGATCCCACCGAACGAGGGGGCCAGCGCCCGCACCACCGCGACAATCTCGTCGACGTCCTGCGTTTCCAGACAGATCGGCACCGCGTCCACCCCGGCGAACTGCTTGAACAGCACCGCCTTGCCCTCCATCACCGGCAGCGCGGCGCGCGGGCCGATGTTGCCGAGCCCGAGCACCGCCGAGCCGTCGGTGACCACCGCGACGGCGTGCGACGCCCACGTGTAGTCGTCGGCCAGGTCGGGGTCGGCGGCGATCGCCTCACACACCAGGGCAACCCCGGGGGTGTACGCGAGGGAGAGGTCTTCCCGGCTGGTGAGCGGCACCGTCGAGGTGACGGCCATCTTGCCGCCCAGGTGCAGCTGGAAGACCGGATCAGCAGGGTCCATGGTGGACGAGGACATGGCGGTGACTCCAGAATCTGTCGAGGCAGACGGGGCGGCCGGCCCGGCCGCGAGGTTGGCGGCGAGCGGTGGCACGCGGTGCGGGGGGTCACCCGGGCACATTCGAGCATAGTGTCGACACCGCCGCTCGGATGTGAGCAGGGTCATAACGGTCGACGAGGGACCCGTCCGGGGCGCGGCCAGTACCGGGCCACGACCCTTCCCCGCACATCGGCCACCCCGTACGCCCGGGAGTCGTCGGTGATCAGGTCGTTGTCCCCACGCAGCCACCAACCGCCGTCCTGCGGCCGAACCGCCCGCTTCACCACCAGCAGCTCCGGACGGGTCCGGAAGACCGCGACCACCACATCACCGGGACGGATCGGACGACCGCCCAGGCGGACCAGCACCGCGTCGCCGTGCCGCAGCGCCGGCGCCATGGACGGACCGGTCACCAGGACAGCGGTCAGCGGACCCCGCAGCCGGGGTGGCACCGCCGGGTGATCGGCCCGCACTGGTTTCACCTCCACCCGGTCCGGGGAGCACTCCCAGGAGTAATGTCGCCTTTGATCATCGCAAACTTCCCATGGAGGATCCCGATGCGACTTCCGCGCATCCTTGCGCCCCGCGTCACCGCGAGCGCTCACTGCGACCTGCCGTGCGGCGTCTACGACCCGGCCCAGGCCCGGATCGAGGCCGAGTCGGTCAAAATGATCTGCGAGAAGTACCAGTCGAACACCGACCCGGAGTTCCGCACCCGGGCGGTCATCATCAAGGAACAGCGCGCCGAGCTGGTCAAGCACCACCTCTGGGTGCTCTGGACCGACTACTTCAAGCCGGCCCACTTCGAGAAGTACCCGAACCTGCACACGCTGTTCAACGAGGCCACCAAGCTCGCGGGCGCCGGCGGCGTCAAGGGCAGCCTGGACCCGGCCACCGCCGACAAGCTGCTCGCGAAGATCGATGAGATCTCGAAGATCTTCTGGGAGACCAAGAAGGCGTGACCAACCCGGTCATCCCGACGATCCGGCCGGCACGTCCCGAGGATGTGCCGGCCGTCGTCGCCATGGTGCACGAGCTGGCGGAGTACGAACGCGCTCCCGACCAGTGCCACCTCACCACCGAGCAGTTGACCTCGGCCCTGTTCGGGACTGCGCCGGCCCTCTTCGGCCACGTCGCGGTCGACGAGCACGACCAGCCGATCGGCTTCGCGCTGTGGTTCCTCAACTTCTCCACCTGGGCCGGCGTGCACGGCATCTACCTGGAGGACCTCTACGTCCGGCCGACCGCGCGGGGCACCGGGGCGGGCCGGCTGCTGCTCGCCACCCTGGCGGACATCTGCGTACGACGCGGCTACCGGCGGCTGGAGTGGTGGATGATCGACTGGAACCCGGCCGCCGGGTTCTACGCCTCGATCGGCGCCGAGCAGATGAGCGAGTGGGTCCCCTATCGGCTCAGCGGCGACGCACTGCGCGACCTGGCTGGCCAGGCGGCGGCTGCCGGCACGCGTACGGACGACCGACCGGGTAGAGTCCCCGACCGGGGGGATGAGGCGTGACTCAACTGACCGGCCAGCCAGCGACCGACGACGACGTGGTGCACCTGACGGTGCCCGCCGACGGCGGCTACCTCGGCGTGCTCCGTACCGCCACCGCCGGTCTCGCGGCCCGGTTGCAGTTCGCGCTGGACGAGATCGAGGATCTGCGGATCGCGGTCGACGAGGCGTGCGCCATGCTGCTCGCCATCGCCACCCGCGACGCCGAGTTGGAGTGCCGGTTCTCCGTCACCGAGGACGCGCTGACCGTCGAGGTCACCGTGCCGACCGTGCACGGCGCCACGCTGCCTGCCGAGTCGTCCTTCGCCTGGAAGGTGCTCACCGCGCTGACCACGTCGGCGTCCGCCACGGCCGCCGACGGCCGGGCGACGATCTCGTTGCTCACCCGCCGCTCCGGCGGATACTGACCGGCCGCCGCGCCGTCACCTGCCGGTCGCGGTCACCTGCCGCGCGCCGTCACTCGAAGCCGAGGGCCCGGGTCGTCGGAGGGCTGACCAGCAGCCAGCCGACGCCCAGACCGAGCGCCATCAGCGGCACGCCCAGCCAGCCCAGCCCAGCCTGAATCATGAACCACCCGATCGGCAGCAGCATCAGCTGAAGCACGATTGCGGGGGCACGCGCGCCGGCCCGGCGGCGCAGCAGCGCACGGCCCAGCGCCCAGAGCACGACCGCCGCCCCGACGGCGAGCGCCGTCACCAGCAACGCCGACGGAAGATCCGTGGTGGTAGCGGTGAAATCGGCCCAGACCAGCCAGGCGGCGATCAACCCGACGGCGACCGCCTCCGCCCACAGCAGCCGGACCGCCCAGCGGAGCGTGACGGGAATCGGGTCCGAGTCGATGGTCACGCGCGACACGATACCTGGGCTACTGGGAGGTACAGTGCCGCCCATGCGCGCCGTCCTGGTGGTCAATCCGAAGGCCACCACCACCAGCGAACGCAGCCGGGACGTGCTTGTCCGGGCGCTGCGCAGCGAAGTCGACCTCAGCGTGCGCTACACCCGCCGGCGCGGGCACGCCATGGCGCTGGCCCGGGAGGCCGCCGCCGAGGGGGTTGACCTCGTCGTCACCCTGGGTGGCGACGGCACCGTGAACGAGGTGGTGAACGGCCTGATGACGGCCGAGCCGCCAACCGGCGCCGACGGCGCCACACTGGCCGAGCGGCTGCCCGCGCTGGCCACCGTTCCGGGCGGCTCGACAAACGTGTTCGCCCGCGCGCTCGGCCTGCCCCGGGAGTGGCCGGAGGCCACCAGCATGATCCTCGAAGGGCTGCGCCTGGGCCGACAGCGGACGGTGGGGCTGGGCCGCGCGGACGACCGCTACTTCACCTTCTGCGCCGGGTTCGGGCTGGACGCCGCGGTGATTCACCGGGTGGAGCAGGCTCGGCGTCGGGGTCGGGTCTCCACCCCGGCCCTCTACCTGCGCTCGATCATGAACCAGTACTTCCTCGCCTCCGACCGACGGCACCCGGCGATCACCCTGGACCGACCGGGCGAGCCGGCGGAGAGCGAGTTGGCCACCGTCATCATCCAGAACACCGCGCCGTGGACGTACCTGGGCGATCGGGAGATCAACCCGAACCCGGAGGCCTCGTTCGACCTCGGGCTGGATGTGCTGGCGCTCCGTCAGCTCCGGGTGGCCAGTACGACACGGACAGTGACGCAGTTTTTCTCCCGGCGGCCGGATCCCAAGGGGCGGCAGGTGTTACGACTCCATGACACAGCGGAGTTCACCCTGTTCTCCAGCCGCCCGCAGGCGTTCCAGCTCGACGGCGACTACCTTGGCGAGCGGGAGAAAGTCAGATTCACATCCGTTCCCGCCGCACTGAGAGTAATCTGCTAGGTCTCGGGTACTGCCCTAGGTCGACGCGGCGCCACATCGCGCACGTCGCGAGTCGCCGCCACACCGAGGGGCAGGTGCCGGAAATGTCAGCAATGTCACGCGCACTGTACTATATTGATCCTCGACTGTGGCACGGCGGGTAACCAGGAAGGCACTGGAACCCGGACAAATGGGTTGTGGGCTTGCTCACCGCCCGGAGTTTTTCCGAGCGTCACCCTTGACATCGCGAGCGTTCGTGAAAGTATTCACAAGCGAACTTGAGTTACCGGGACATTGCCTGGATATGCTCGTCAGGTTGAGCTGTTCCAGCAGGTCCACGGGGCTAACTGCCTGCTCACGCACTGCCGAATGGCCGGACGCGAACTGTCACCATCGGCACTGCGGATGCATATAGGAAAAGCACGACCAAGCAATTAATTGCCACCCATCCAGAATGAGGAGTGTTGCCGCCATGGACTGGCGTCACCATGCTGTCTGCCGCGACGAGGACCCGGAGCTGTTCTTCCCGATCGGGACGTCCGGACCGGCTCTCCTGCAGGTCGAGCAGGCCAAGGCCGTCTGCAGGCGCTGCTCCGTGACCGACCAGTGCCTGCAGTGGGCGCTTGAGTCGGGTCAGGACGCCGGCGTCTGGGGCGGGATGAGCGAAGAGGAGCGGCGCGCTGTCAAGCGGCGCGGCGGCCTCCGGGTGCTGCGCGCTCACTCCGCCTGATCCCACGACACAGCTGCAACGCCCCGGCGGGTCCGCCCGCCGGGGCGTTCTGCTGTCCAACCCCGGTCACACCGCTGTCGCCAGCACGCGGCGACCGGACCGGTCGTCGACCCGGCGCAGCACCAGCTCGGCCAACTCAGGGGCGTCGGACAACGGGGCCGCCACCGCCACCGCGCCGGCCGCCCGTGCCTCCTCGGTCACCGCATCGTGAAACAGGCCCGGCGCCAGGAAGTACCCGGACACCGCCACCCGGCGAGCGCCGGCCGCCCGCAGCAGGGACACCGCGACACCCGTCGCCGGCGGAGCCGCCGAGGCGTACGACACCCGGCAGGGCACCCCGAACTCCGCACCGAGCGCCTCCGCCACCCGGCCCACCGAGCCGCGTGCCCGCGCGTCCCGGGTGCCCGCCGCAGCCAGCACCAGCGCATCGATGCGGCCCGGACGCGACTCACCGAGCCGGCGGCGCAGCCCGGCCAGCAACGCCGGGTCCACCCTCCCGTCCGCCGGCCCGAGCACGTCGGTCACCCGTACCGCCAGCGGAGGCCCGGTCTGCGCCGCGGCTGCGACGGCCGCCGGGATGTCCACCCGATGGTGGTACGCGGCGGTCAGCAGCAGCGGCACCAGCACCGCGCGGCGGTGGCCGGCCACCGCCAGCGCGCGCAGCACCTCGGTCGGCCCCGGCTCGGTATGGTCCAGCCAGCTCGCCCACACCGGGGTGCCGGGCCGGGCCGCCGACACGGCCCGGGCCAGCGCCCGCGTCGCGTCGGCAGCTCGTGGATCGCGGCTGCCGTGGGCGACCAGCACGATCGGAACCGCCCCGCCGGCCACACCGGGCCAGGTCGGGGTCGGAGTCGGGGAGGTCAGACGTGCAGTCCGCACTCGGTCTTCTCGAACATGGCCCACCGGCCGGCGCGCGCGTCCTCGCCGGCCTTGGTACGGCGGGTGCACGGCCAGCAGCCGATCGAGCCGTAACCCTGCTTGAACAGCTCGTTGACCGGCACGTTCCACCGGGCGATGTACGCGTCCACGTCGCCCTGCGACCAGGCCGCGATCGGGTTGACCTTGACCTTGCCGCGCCGCGGGTCGAAGGTCACCACCGGCGTGTTGGCCCGGGTCGGCGACTCGTCCCGCCGCAGACCGGCGGCCCAGGCGTCGTACCCGGTCAGCGCCCGCTCCAGCGGCTCCACCTTGCGCAGTTGGCAGCAGTCGTCCGGCGACTTGTTGAACAGCCGTGGGCCGTACTGGCCGTCCTGCTGCCCGACGGTGAGACGGGGCCGGATCGACCGGACGTTCACCGGAAGCGTCCGGGCCACCTCGTCGCGCACCCGCAGCGTCTCCGGGAAGTGCAGGCCGGTGTCGAGGAAGACCACGTCCACCCCCGGAGCCACCCGGGACACCAGGTGGGCCAGCACTGCGTCGGCCATCGAGCTGGTGACGCAGAACCGGTCGCCAAACGTCTGCGCCGCCCAACGGGCGATCTCCAGCGCCGGGGCTCCCTCCAGCTCCCGACCCGCCTGCTCGGCCAGCGCCCGCAGCTCGTCGGGGCTGCGCCGGGCCGGGTCGGCCGGCGTCGGACCGCCCGGGCCGACCAGGCCCAGGCCAGTCGCGGAGACGAGGCTCATCGGGTCACCTCCCGCGAGAGCAGCCCGGTGAACTTCACCGAGAAGACCCGGGTGCAGGCGTGGCACTCCCAGGCGCCGTGCCCCGCCTCGTGCGGCCGCAGGTCCTCCTCGCCGCAGTACGGGCAGTACAGAGGTGCCGCTCGGTTCTCGCTGCTCATCGCAGTTCCTCCTCGTCGACTCTGATCACCCAGTTGGCGAACGTCTCGCCCTTGCTCCGGCCGGCCAGGTAGCGGCGGGCCAGCCGTTCCACGTACTCCGGAAGCTCATCGGCGGTGGTCTTCAGGCCGCGCAGCTTGCGCCCGAAGCCGGCGGTCTGCCCCTGCGCCATGCCCAGCCCGCCACCCAGGTGCACCTGGAAGCCCTCCACCTGCCGGCCGTCCGGGCCGACCACCAGCTGACCCTTGAGCCCGATGTCGGCCACCTGGGTGCGGGCGCAGGCGTTCGGGCAGCCGTTGATGTGGATCGAGATGTCCGCGTCGAAGTCGCGCAGCCGCTGCTCCAGCCGGGCCACCAGCTCCTCGCCGCGGGCCTTCGTCTCGACGATGGCCAGCTTGCAGTACTCGATGCCGGTGCACGCCATGGTGCCGCGCCGCCAGGCCGACGGCCGGGCCTCCAGACCGATCCCCCGCAGCGCGTCGACCAGCGACTCGGTCCGCTCCGACGGCACGTCGAGGACCAGCAGCTTCTGGTACGGGGTGAGCCGCACCCGGTCGCTGCCGTGCGCCTCGACCACGTCGGCCAGCTGGGCGAGCTGCCCACCGGAGACCCGGCCGACCACCGGGGCGGCCCCCACGTAGTGCCGCCCGTCGGCCTGCTCGTGCACGCCCACGTGGTCGACCGGCTTCGCCGGCAGGTCCGGTGCCGGGCCGTCGAGCAGCGTCCGGCCGAGGTAGTCCTTCTCCAGGACCTCGCGGAAACGCTCCACGCCCCAGTCGGCCACCAGGAACTTCAGCCGGGCCCGGCTGCGCAGCCGGCGGTAGCCGTAGTCGCGGAAGATCCCGACCACGCCGGCCCACACGTCCGGCACCTCGGCCATCGGCACCCAGACGCCGAGACGCCGGGCCAGCATCGGGTTGGTGGAGAGACCGCCACCCACCCAGACGTCGAAGCCGGGGCCGTGCTCGGGGTGGTCGACGCCGAGGAAGGAGATGTCGTTCGACTGGTACGGCGTGTCCACCAGCCAGGAGATCGACGTCTTGAACTTGCGGGGCAGGTTGGAGTACTGCTTGTCGCCGACGTACCGGGCCACGATCTCATCGATCGCCGGGGTCGGGTCGAGCACCTCGTCCCGAGCGACCCCGGCGACCGGGCTGCCCAGCACGATCCGGGGGCAGTCGCCGCACGCCTCGGTGGTCTGCAGGCCGACCGACTCCAGACGGCGCCAGATCTCCGGCATGTCCTCGACCCGGATCCAGTGGTACTGGATGTTCTGCCGGTCGGTGATGTCGGCGGTGTCCCGGGCGAACTCCCGGGAGATGTCCGCGATCACCCGCAGCTGAGCCAGGCTGAGCTGACCGCCGTCGATGCGGACCCGGAGCATGAAGAACTCGTCCTCCAGCTCGTGCGGCTCCAGCACGGCGGTACGCCCGCCGTCGATGCCCGCCTTGCGCTGGGTGTAGAGGCCCCACCAACGGAACCGGCCGCGCAGGTCCTGCGGGTCGATGGAGGCGAAGCCGCGATGCGCGTAGATGTTCTCGATCCGGGCCCGGACGTTGAGCGGATCGTCGTCCTTCTTGATCCGCTCGTTGGGGTTGAGCGGCTCGCGGTGGCCGAGCGCCCACTGACCCTCACCCCGCGGCCGGCGCGGCGCCCGGGTCGGGCCGGTCGTCGGGTCCTCGGAACGGGCCGGGATGCTGCTGACCGCCATCGCGGCGTCCTCCGTTGTCTGCGGTGTCTCGGGCAGGCGCGGGGCGCGGCGGCCGGCCCGTCAAGAGCGGGCGGGACAACGGTGTCTGAGACAGCCGGCGCGGAGCGCGCCCGAGACAGATGGGTCGGGCGTCGTCAGTAGGCCGGACAGATCGCGCTGCGCACGCGGCCGTAATCGACGTGGCGACGTGCCACGAAGCGGCGAAGGACAGCGGCGGTCATGGGCTCATGCTGCCACACGCCAGGGGGTCGGGCCAATGTCCGCGTGCCCGATCCCACATGACGGGTGAGCGCTAGCCGACCAGCTGGTCACCGAGGACAGTTCGGGCATAACAGACGGTACGTCCCCGCCGGACGCCGGCAATCAGGCCGTTGTCCCGCAGCGTGGTGAGGTGGTGCGACGCGGTCGCCGGCGCGAGGCCCAGCATCGCGGCCAGCTCGCCGGTGCTCAGCGGCGTGTCGAGCAGGGACAGCGCCGCCGCCCGCGTACTGCCGAGCAGAGCACCCAGCGCGGGGCTGGGCACCGGCGACGCCCACAGCCCGCCCAGCCCTCCGGGCGGATAGCAGAGGGCCGGCCCCGCCTCACCCTCGATGATCGTGTGCACGGACGGTCCGGCGAAGGCGGTGGGCAGCAGCGTCCACGGACGCCCGTCGAGACCGGTCGGCCGGGTCGTGCCGACGGCGACTCGCAGCGACGCGCCATCCCAGCGGATCGACGGGTGCAGCTCACGCAGCAGGGTCCGGCCGCCCTGCTCGGCGGCGAGTAGCGTCCGCCGCCGGATGTCGGCCAGGGCGAGCGCCCGCAGCCGGGGCCAGTCCGGAGCGATCAGCAGGGTGAAGTAGCGGCGTAGTTGCGCGACCAGTTCATCCGGAGCCAGCGCGGGCACGCCGGCCCGCTCCAGTTGCCGCCGTACCCGCGCCGGATCGGTGCCGGCGACCGCCCGCAACTCGGCCGCCAGGTTCGGTGCCACCCCGATCGGGGTGAGGAAGTCCGGCACGTACCCGGTGGGCGATCCGAGGACCGCCAACAGCGGCTCCAGGCCCGCTCCCGGCAGCAGCCGCTCGGCACGCTGCAACCACGGGCGGTGCAGCCAGTACTTCGCCGGTTTGCGCAGCGCCCAGGAGCTGGCGACCAGCTCAGCCAGCGGCGAGTGCGCGAAGCGGACCCGGCTCAGGTCGTCGGGCGTGAACTCGACGTCGATCACGCTCGGATTCGACCACGCTCGAACGGTTCGGCGACAGCGCCGGACGGCTTGAGGATCCTCATATGGAGCACAGGCAACTGGGCCGGTCGGGCCTGCGCGTGAGCGCGGTCGCGTACGGCAACTGGGTCACCCACGGCAACCAGCTCGACGAGGACGCGGCGGCGGCCTGCGTGGCCGCCGCCCTCGACGCGGGCATCACCACCTTCGACACCGCCGACCGGTACGCCCAGGGTCGGGCCGAGGAGGCGCTGGGCAAGGCGCTGAGCGGAGTCCGGCGCAGCTCGATCGAGCTGTGCACGAAGGTGTACCTCCCGGTCGGGCCGGGAGCGAACGATTCCGGGCTGTCCCGCAAGCACATCATGGAGAGCTGCCACGCCTCGCTCGGCCGGCTGGGCACCGACTACATCGACCTCTACCAGGCGCACCGGTACGACGACACCGTGCCGTTGGAGGAGACGATGACCGCCTTCGCCGACCTGGTACGCCAGGGCAAGGTGCTCTACGTCGGCGCCTCCGAGTGGACCGCCCCGCAGCTGCGCGCCGGCCTGCGGCTCGCCGCCGAACTGCACGTCCCGTTCATCGCCAACCAGCCGCAGTACTCGATGCTGTGGCGGGTGGTGGAGGCCGAGGTGGTGCCCGCCAGCGCCGAACTCGGTCTCGGACAGCTCGCCTGGGCGCCACTCGCCATGGGTGTGCTGACCGGCAAGTACCAGCCCGGCCACCGTCCCCCGGCCGGATCCCGGGCCACCGACGGCTTCGGCGGCTCGTTCATCGCCCGTTACTCCTCCGATCTGCTGCTCGCCCGGGTGCGCCAGCTCCGGCCGATCGCCGAGGCGGCCGGCTGCACGATGGCCCAGCTGGCGGTCGCCTGGGTGCTGCACCGACCGACCGTCGCCAGCGCGATTGTCGGCGCGTCCCGACCCGAGCAGCTCGCCGAGACGGCGGCGGCCACCGCGGTCCGGCTGGACGACGACCTGATGGCGCGGATCGACGCTGTGCTCGACGAGCTCATCGAGCGTGATCCGGCGAAGACCGCCCGCCCGAACGACGTGCTGCCCGCCTGGCGCTGACCACCGGCTCTCACCCGTGACCGGGGGTGGCCGTGGCAGGCTCACAGCGTGGGCATATTGTCCGGAAAGTCGACCAGGGCGGCGCGGAGCGGCCTGCACCGCGTCCCGGTCTGGCTCCCCCCGGCGCTGCTGACCCTGGCGGTGACCGGGACCGGGCTGAGCTCCGCCCAGCTCTGGCGCGACGAGCTGGCCACCTGGAGCGCGGCCACCCGGTCGCCCGGTGACCTGGCCCGGTTGGCCGGCACCATCGACGCCGCCACCGGCCCGTACTACCTGCTGATGCACGGCTGGCTCGCGATCGTCGGCGACTCCACGGTCGCCCTGCGCGCGCCGGCGGCGCTGGCCATGGCCGTCGCCGCCGGGCTGCTCGCCGTGCTCGGCGCGCGATTGGTCGACGGCCGGACGGGCCTCTTCGCCGGGCTGCTCTTCGCGGTGCTCCCCAGCACCTCCCGCTACGGCCAGGAGGCCCGCCCGTACGCCCTGGCCACCATGCTCGCGGTGCTCGCCACCCTGCTGCTGGTGGCGGCGCTGCGGCGCCCTGGCTGGCCCCGGTGGGCCGGGTACGCCGCCGCCGTGGCCGCACTCGGGCTCACCCACCTGGTCGCGCTCACCCTGCTCGCCGCGCACGCGCTCGTCGTACTGATCGCCTGGTGGCGGGGTGCCGCCACGGCCGGCGTGGCCGGGACGGCAGCGGCCGGTGCCGGCGACGCGCGCGACGGGGATCGGCCGGATCGGCGAGCGTGGCGGTGGGTGGTCGCGCTGCTGCCGGCCGCGCTGCTGGTCGGCCCGCTGCTCGTCGAGGCCGGCACCCAGCGTTCCCGGCAGTTGGACTGGGTCGACCCGGCCCGGTTGGACGACCTGACCGCGTTGCCCGGTGGAGTGGCCCAGGGCAGCGTGGTGGGAGGCCTGCTGGTCGGCCTCGCCACGCTCGGCGCGGCCCGGCTAGGGCGGCGCGCCCTGCTCCCGGTGAGCGCGGTGCTGCTGCCGGTACTGCTGCTCTTCGCCGCCGGCACGGTCGTACCGCTGTGGGTACCCCGGTACCTGGTCTTCGTGGTGCCCTTCGCCTGCCTACTGGCCGGCGCGGCGCTGGCCGGGGTGGCCGCGCCGGCCGCGCTGGCCGTGGTGGTCCTGGCCGGGCTGCTCGGCCTGCCCGATCAGGCGGCGCTGCGGCGGACCCACGAGTGGCCGCGCAGTGCCCCGGTGGACTACGTGGGTGCCGCGCGGGTGATCGCCGAGGGGCAGCGGCCCGGGGACGCGGTGGTTTACTCGCCCCGGCAGAGCTGGCTCTTCCTCGACCTGGGCATCGGGTACCACCTCGACGACCGGCCGCGGGACGTACTGGTCACCGAGGACGAGGCCCGCCGGGGTGACCTGTGGGCCGCCGAGTGCCTCCAGCCGGCGCAGTGCCTGGCCGGCACGCCACGGGTGTGGCTGGTCGTCGCCGGGCGGCAGGCCGAGCCGCTGGCCGCCGTGCCCGGCGCCAAGGGTGACGCGTTGCGCGCGGACTTCACCGTCGCCCGGGTCTGGCCCCGCCCCGGCCTGACCGTCGCCCTGCTCACCAGCCGCCCCGACCGCTGACCTGACCGCCCCGGCCGGCGGGCCGGCTGTGTGCTCGTCGGGTCACGCCCACCTTGGTGAGCGTGATACCGCAGAGGCATAAATATGGGTCTTGTGTTGGATGTGTGGGTCGTTGGTGATCATCTTGCGGGGAGTTGGGGTCGGTGGCCGCCGAGGCTGAGCATGGCCAGGGCGATGA
>NZ_JBEXIK010000017.1:0-140933 GCF_040608515.1 Micromonospora sp. NPDC005173 | reverse complement strand
GCAGCAACGGCAGCGCGTCCGGCTCCGGCGAGCGGACGTGCAGCAGGTGCACGTCCAGCCCGTCGATCCGCCCTTCCCCACAAGCCGGCTGGCCGATCCGGGACGGCTAGTCGCAGCCCAGGGCCCCTTGGTACCCGGCGGGAAACTTTCCGGCGGCCACCTTGTCGGCGGTCTCCCAGAACACCTCCGGCCAGTCACCGTCTTCGTTCATCTGGTGCAGCACCTTCCACTTGTGGCTGCTGCGCAGTGCGTCAGCGGCCCGCTGAAGCGCGGCGGCGTCGCCGGCCTGCTTCGCGCGCAGCCATTCAGCAATCCACCCGCAGCCGACCCGGCTGGTCAGCGCGGCGCCGAACTGGTAGGCGTCATTCGTGCCGAGGCCGGTCAGGGCGGCCATGTCGAAGCCCGGCGGGAGCGGTACGTCGGCGAGCACCTTGGCCGCCTGCTCGTCCACCCGATCCGGGGTGACGATCTCCGCCGGAAGCGCGGCCAGCCACGTACGGGCGTTGACGCGGACCACGTCGGCGAGAACCCGATCGAACTCGCTTCGCGTCCAGGCGCCCCCGGTACGCAGTTCGACGAAGGACCCGTCGCGGGGCCGGAGCATGGCCGCGAAGTCGCTGGCGCTGTAGCGGAACAGTTCGCCCGGCCAGCGGTCGACGGTCACCTGCTCCGGTTTGCTGACGTGCAGCCGATCCTTGTGGTAGCCGTCGTACTGGTCGGCCGGGTACCAGTTCATTTGCAACCGCTGCCCGTCGTTGCTGAACTCGATGGTGCCCACCTTCTCGGCGAACCCGTAGACGGTGGTGGCCTTCCAGCCAGGCTGGTCGATCAACAACCGTGGGTTCTCCTCGGCCGCCTTGAGGACTATGGCGGAGTAGGAGGTTGGTCTCGTCGCCTCGGAGGTGGGACTGGTGTCCGGGGATGCTTCGCGGCCTCCCGGCCGATCGACATTCATGATCGAGACGGTGAGGACAATGGCGAGAACGGCAGCCGCGACACCGGCGCTGGCGAGGCCGCTCATCATGGTTCGGCGCGCCCGTGAGGGCTTGCCCGGCGGTTCGGCGACGGTCTCGAGGGTCGGCGCGGACATGATCTCCTCCAGGAGGTGCTGTGCGGCCCCGTCGAGGTGAGTGATGACATCGGGTCGGTACGGGTCGGCGTCTCGGACCATCCGGTCGAGCTGCTCGTCGGTCATCTGCCCTCCTCCGGGGCTCGTGCGGCCATGACGTCGAGTACATGTCCGGGTGGGCCGAGATCGTCACCGACGAGACTTCGCAACCGGGCCCGGGCACGCGACAGCCGGGTGCGGACCGCGGCCGGGCTCACGTGCAGAACCACGGCGGCCTCGCGTGGCTCCAGGCCCTCCCAGAAGGTCAGCATCAACACCTCCCGGTCCAACTCGCCCAGCCTGGCCAGCGCGGCCTGGACCGTGAGCCGTTCCGGCACCTCAGTGCCCGGGTCGACGGCGACCGCGGCCCTGAGCCGTTGCCGCAACCGTTCACCCAGCCGTCCCCGGCGCACTCCGCCGCGGTGGTGGTTGGCCAGCACCCGTCGGGCCACGCCGTGCAACCACAGCCGGACCTCGGCCTCCGGCGGCATCTCACGGCTGCGCCGCCAGGCGACGAGGAAGGTCTCGGCGACCACGTCAGCCGCGTCTTCGGGCTGCTCGACGCGCCGCATGGCGTACGCCAGCAGCGGCTCGAAGTTGACCGCGTAGATGCGACGGAAGCGGTCCTCGTGCTCAGTCCCGGAGCTCACGTCTACTCCATGTCCGGTCGAGCGCCCGTCGTGACGGGTCCGATCCAGAAATCGCGACGCGCGCCGGGGCCGGCGTCGACCGCCAGCGTCAGGTGCTGTCGTCGCCAGGCGTACGCTTGGCGCGGCTGGGCTGGACCCGCTTGGGCTCGCCGGGCATCTTCGGGTGGTCCGGCGGGTACGGCAGGTCGCCCTGGCCGGCGGCGGCGTCCCGCTCGGCCCACTCCAGCAGCGGGGTGATGTCCCACGGGGCGTCGTCGATGCCGGCATGCGGGTCGCCCCGCTCGGTGAGCCGGGCCGGCACACTGCGCAGGTCGAAGTCGTCCGGCTCGACGTCGGGCAGCTCATCCCAGGTGACCGGGGTGGAGACGGTGGCCCGCGCGTTGGCCCGAAGGGAGTACGCGCAGGCGATGGTGCGGTCCCGGGCCATCTGGTTGTAGTCGACGAAGACCCGGTTGCCGCGCTCCTCCTTCCACCAGGCGGTGGTGACCAGATCGGGGTGGCGGCGCTCCACCTCCCGGGCCAGCGCGATGGTGGCCCGGCGCACCTCGGTGAACGTCCAACGGGGTTGGATCCGCAGGTAGACGTGCACACCCCGGCCGCCGGAGGTCTTCGGCCAGCCGGTGGCACCCAACTCATCGAGGACCGCGCGGACCTCCGCGGCGGCCCGCGCCGCGTCGGCGAAGTCGGTGCCGGGCTGCGGGTCCAGGTCGATGCGCAGCTCGTCGGGCTGGTCGACGTCGGCGGCGCGCACCGGCCACGGGTGGAACACGATGGTGCCCATCTGCGCCGCCCAGGCCACGTGCGCCAGGTCGGCCGGGCAGAGCTCCGCCGCGCTCCGGCCGCTCGGGAAGGTGATCTCCGCGGTGGAGATCCAGGGCGGTACGCCCCGGGTGGGCACCCGCTTCTGGAAGAACATCTCGCCCTCGACGCCCTCGGGAAAGCGTTGCAGCGTGGTGGGCCGGCCCCGCAGGGCGCGCATGATGCCGTCGCCGACCGCGAGGTAGTAGTGGAAGACGTCCGCCTTGGTGAAGCCCCGCTGCGGGAAGATCACCCGATCCGGACTGCTCAGCCGTACGGTGTGCCCAGCCACCTCGACCTCGGCGACCGCTGCCTTGGTGCCACCCATCCCGCGACCTTATGCCACAGCCCCGACGCACGACGTACCGTTGACGGGTGAGTCTTGACGACAACGAGCTGCCCCAGACCGAGGACGAGTGGCGGGTCCGGTTGACCCCCGAGGAGTTCCACGTGCTGCGGGAGGCCGGCACCGAACGCGCGTGGACCGGCGAGTACGTGGACACCAAGACGGCCGGCGTCTACAACTGCCGCGCCTGCGGGCTCGAACTCTTCTCCAGCGACACGAAGTTCGACTCGCACTGCGGGTGGCCGAGCTTCGACGACGCCATCCCGGGCCGGGTCAAGGAGATCGAGGACCGCAGCATGGGCATGGCCCGTACGGAGATCCGCTGCGCCCGCTGCAACAGCCACCTCGGGCACGTCTTCCACGGCGAGGGCTTCACGCCGAAGGACACCCGGCACTGCGTCAACTCGGTCTCCATCCGGCTGGAACCCCGCTGACCTGAGCCGCCTCCGCGCGACGGGAGGTGCGCCAGCGGCGTACCCCGATCACCGCCGTGCGGCCGGCGGCATGGTCAGCAGCCCGACCTCGGCGGTCCGGGACTGCTCGATCCGCCGGGCCAGGTCGCGTACCCGCTCGTTGCGGCCGACGTCGACCTGAGCCCGGGCCAGGTCGGCCGCCGCCCGCTGGTGGTCGGCGAGCACCTCGCGCAGCACCCGGTCGACGTCGGCGTCCGGCGCGGCCCGCAGGCGGTCGAGCGCGGCGTCATCCCCGTGCCCGGCGTGGTGGTGTGTGGCCGCGCTGGCACCCGGCCCCGCCGTGGGCAGCCAGCCGCGCATGGCGGACAACTCGTCGGCCTCGGTCGCCTCGATGGCGGCGGCCAGGGTGCGCAGCGCGTCGTCGCGCACCCGGTCCCGGGCCAGCCGGACGATCTGCAGGGTGCGCTCACTGTGGCCGACCATCGTGCTCAGGAACACCACGTCGATGCCGCTCATCGAGTCCCCGGCGGGCGCCGACCCGTCCGGGGACTCGACAGCCGAGGGCGCGCCAGCCGGTTGCGGCACGGCCGACGGGGTCACCGCGGGTGGCCCGGCGCAGGCGGCGGTGAGCAGGAGCGCGGTGAGCAGGGGCGCCAGCAGGGTTCGGCGGGTCATGCCGGGTGCTCCGATCAGCGAGGATGGCACACGGGTGCGACCGGGGGCCGCACCCGTGCGGTCAGACCTGACTCCAGAGCGCCGGCACGTTCGGCGGCTCCCATCCGGGGATCGCGGTGTGCGCCTGCCGGCAGCGGTACGTCGACCCGCCGTAGGTGACCTGGTCGCCGATCTGGTACGCCCGGCCGGCCGTCCAGCTGCCACCCGGCGCCGGCGGAGTGGTCGGTGTGGCGGTCGGGGTGGGCCGCGGGGTGGGTGAGGCGGTCGGGGTCGGGCTGGGCGTCGGCCCGCCACCGCCACCGATCTGCACGTCGATGCAGGAGTAGAAGGCGTTCGCGGTGTCGGAGATGTTCCACACCGCGAGGATCTTCTGCCGGCCCGAGAAGCCGCCGAGGTTGACGTTGTGCGAGACGGTGGCGCCCGGCTGCTGGCCATTGCCGTTGACCGAGGCGACCCGGGTGTTGCCGATCCAGTACTCCCAGTTGCTGGTCGCGTGCCGGGCGGTGTTCACCCAGGTGAAGGTCAGCGAGCTGCCGACCGAGGTGGCCGGCCAGCCCCGGCTGTCGTCGTTGAGGACTGCGAAGTGGGCGATTCCGGCGTTGCAGCTGCGCAGACCCTTGGGGCCCTCGACGCTCTGCGGCTCGTACTTGATCTGCCCGCAGTCGGGCACCCGCCCCTGCGCGCAGAGCGCCTGCCGGCTCGGTGGGGCGGAGACGTAACCGTGCGCCTGCGCGGGCGCGGCGACGGTGAGGGTGGCGGCTACGGCGCCCGCCGCCACCAGCGGGACAGTGATTCTTCGACGCATCGGGGCACTCCTTCTCCAGGTCGGGTGGGTGCCCCTCAAGGTAATTTAAACTTTGTTAACAGTAAAGACCCTTGTCGATAAAATACATCGATGGTGACGAGTTTTCTGTCAGAGCCGGAGCAGGCTGCCGCAGTCGTCGATCTGGTCGGCCGATTCGTCGTCGAGTCGCGGTTCAATCGGCCCACCGGACGACACGCCGGAGCCGACACGCCACACCGGCCGGTCGACTGGCGGCATTTCGCCCTTCACCGCCCCGCACTGGAGCAGTCTGGTAGCACATGTTCTGATACAGGAGGTTTTCCATGGCAACGTGCGAGGTCTGCGGCAACGACTACTGGATGGCGTTCGAGGTGCGTACGGTCAGCGGCGACGTGCACACCTTTGACTCGTTCGAGTGTGCGATCCACCGGATGGCACCGATCTGCGAACACTGCCAGATCAAGATCGTCGGGCACGGCGTCGAGGTCAACGGCCGGTTCTTCTGCTGCGGGCACTGCGCCCGCTCCGTCGAGGGCACCGAGGGTGCCGAGATCCGCGACGCCGTCGGCTCGCGACCCGCCTGACGCGGCCCTGCGGTACGGTCGTCCCCATGCGGCCGTTCCTGGGCGTCCTGCCCCCGCCGCGCTCCTGAACGGAGCGCCGCGCCTCCCGCCGACCGGTGCCTGACCCGGCTCGGCCATCTCGCCGTACGCGCTCCGTCGACGTCGTCCCCGTCAACGGCTCACCCTTCGGAGCGCACCCGTGTCCACGTCCCGTACCGCGCCGCCGGCCGCCCCGGCCCCGGCCGTCGCCCAGGCCCGCACCGGTCTGATCCAGATCACCGTCACCGGAGTGCTGTGGGGCACCACCGGCGTGGCGGTGCAACTCCTGCGCGAGGGCACCGGGCTCAGCCCGGTGAGCATCGGCTTCCACCGCCTCGCGATCGCCGCGCTCGTCCTGCTGGCGTGCACCGCCGGCCGACTTGGCGCGATCCTCGCCGCCCTGCGCGCGGCGCCGGTTCCGCTGCTGCTGACCGGAATCGGCCTCGGCCTCTACCAGGCGCTCTACTTCGCCGCCGTGGCACTGGCCGGAGTCGGCGTGGCCACCGTGGTCAGCCTGGGCCTGGCCCCGGTGCTCGCCGCGGCCTGGGAGTCGGTGCGCGCCCGGCGGCTCCCCGGCCCGCTGCGGCTCGGCACGCTGATCGCTGCCGTCGCCGGCCTCGCCCTGATCACCGGCGCCACCGCGGAACCCACCGGGGCGGCGCCCGCACCGCTGCTCGGCCTGCTCGCGGCGGCCGGGTCCGGCCTCGGGTACGCGGTGACCACCCTGATCAGCCGGCAGGTGTCGCAGCGCGCCGCGCCGATGACGCTGACCACCATCTCCACCACCGTCGGTGCGCTGACGCTGGCGCCGTTCGCGCTGGTCGCCGGGATCGGCGTACCGGTGCGCGTCGACACCGTGGCGCTGCTGCTGCACCTCGGCGTGGTCACCACCGCGGTGGCGTACGCGCTGTTCTACGCCGGACTGCGCACCACCTCGGGCAGCGTCGCCGCCGTACTGACCCTGCTCGAACCGCTGACCGCGGCGGCGCTGGCCGTGGTGCTGCTGCACGAGCCGCTGCCGCTGCCGGTGATCGTCGGCGGCGCGCTACTGCTCACCGCCGTGGCCGCCACCTACCTCACCCCCGCCCGCCCCGACGGACCGTGACCGAGCCCGGCCGGGCGGGACGCACCGGAACCCGCCCGGCCGGACGGCCTACCATCGGTGCGTGCCCCAGCAGACCACCGAGGTCCGGACGGCCTCGTTCGCCGACCTGAACGCCCGCACCTTCCACGACCTGCTCAAGCTGCGCATCGACGTGTTCGTGGTGGAGCAGCACTGCCCGTACCCGGAGTTGGACGGGCGGGACGTGGAACCGGGCACCCGCCACCTCTGGCTGACCGACGGCGGCGCGCCGCTGGCGTACCTGCGAATCCTGGCCGACCCGGACGGCACCGCCCGGATCGGTCGGGTGGTGGTGGCCCCGGCGGCGCGTGGCGGTGGCCACGCCGGCCGGCTGATGGCCACGGCGCTGGAGGTGGTGGGCAGCCGGGCCTGTGTGCTGGACGCGCAGTCGCACCTGGTCGCCTTCTACACCCGGCACGGCTTCGCGGTCAGCGGCCCGGAGTACGTCGAGGACGGCATCCCGCACACCCCGATGCGTCGCGAAGCCATTGACGTCTGACGATCTGCCTGGCATCGTGCCGGGTAGAGCCATCGCGGGAGCCTGCGAGTAGGCACGGGAGCGGGCATCTCCCGGCAGTCCGGGTGTCGTCGTCCGACCTCATCCCCCCGGGGGCTCCATGTCCACTCTCGTCCGATCACCACGCATGCTCTGGCTGCTCGCCATCGCGGCGGCCGCCACGCTCCTGCTGTCCACCGCGCTGACCACCGCGCTGGTCCGCCCCGCCTCGGCGCACGGCTCGGTCGTCGACCCGGCCTCGCGCAACTACGGCTGCTGGCAACGCTGGGGCAGCGACTTCCAGAATCCCCGGATGGCCACCGAGGATCCGATGTGCTGGCAGGCCTGGCAGGCCGACCCGAACGCCATGTGGAACTGGAACGGCCTGTTCCGCGAGGGTGTGGCCGGCAACCACCAGGGCGCCATCCCCAACGGGCAACTGTGCAGCGGTGGGCGCACGTCCAGCGGCCGCTACAACGCCCTGGACACCGTCGGAGCCTGGAAGACCACCGCGGTGTCGAGCAACTTCCGGGTCCGCTTCTTCGACCAGGCCAGCCACGGCGCCGACTACATCCGGGTGTACGTGACCCGGCAGGGTTTCAACCCGCTGACCGAGCCGCTTGGCTGGGACGACCTGGAGTTGACCGGCCAGATCGGCAACACCCCGGCGTCGCAGTGGAAGCAGGAGACCGGCGGCGTCTCCATCGAGATCCCGGCCAACGCGCCGGGCCGCACCGGTCGGCACATCGTCTACACGATCTGGCAGGCCAGCCACCTGGACCAGTCGTACTACCTGTGCAGCGACGTCGACTTCTCCGGCGGGACGGGCACCCCGCCGCCCACCACCCCGCCGCCCACGACCCCGCCGCCCACCACTCCCCCGCCCACCACGCCTCCGCCGACCACTCCGCCGCCGGCCGGGGCCTGCACGGCGACGTACCAGGTCACCGGCCAGTGGGCCGGCGGCTTCCAGGCCGAGGTCCGGGTGACCGCGGGCGGCTCACCCACCCAGGGCTGGTCGGTGAGCTGGAACTACGCCAACGGCCAGCAGGTCAGCTCGTCGTGGAACACCACCATCAGCACCAGCGGCACGCTGGTCACCGCCCGCAACGTCGGCTACAACGGCACCCTCGCCGCCGGAGCGAGCACCACCTTCGGTCTGCTCGGCTCGTGGAACGGCAGCAACCCCGCCCCGCTGGTCTCCTGCACGGCGACCAGTTGACCCCGACCGGCGCCGCACCCGGGCGGGGGTGCGGCGCCGGCCGGCGGGAAATCCGGTGGTGCGGGACGCCGGCCCCCGGCACGATTCCAGCATGATCGAGACAAGGGTGCTCACCCCCGACGACTGGCCGACCTGGCGCGAGCTGCGGCTGGCCGCCCTCACCGAGGCGCCGGACGCGTTCGGCTCCCGGCTGGCCGACTGGCAGGGCGACGGCGACCGTGCGGAGCGCTGGCGCGACCGGCTGACCATCCCCGGCTCGCACAACCTCGTGGCCGTCCTGGGCGGACGGCCGGTCGGGATGGCCAGCGGCGTACCCACGCCAGACCCGCTCGTCATGGAGCTGATCTCGATGTGGGTGCACCCCGAGGCGCGCGGTCGGAAGGTCGGCCACCTCCTGGTGGACGCGGTGGCGGACTGGGCCCGCGAGAGCGGCGCCGACCGGCTACGCCTCAGCGTCATGCCGGACAACGCGGCGGCGAAGGCCCTCTACCTGCGCGCCGGCTTCGGCCGCACCGACGAACTCGGCGACCTCCTGTCCGACGACGTACGCCGCGAACAGGTCATGCTCCGCCCGCTCTGACCCGCGCCCGGCGAGGATCAGACCAGGCAGTCGACGATCTCGGCGATCGAGCGGCGGCGGCCGGTGTAGAAGGGGACTTCCTCGCGGACGTGGCGGCGGGTGCCGGAGGCGCGGAGGTCGCGCATCAGGTCGACGATCCGGTGCAGCTCGTCGGCCTCGAAGGCGAGCATCCACTCGTAGTCGCCCAGCGCGAACGACGCGACCGTGTTGGCCCGTACGTCCGGGTAGCCGCGAGCCATCTTCCCGTGCTCGGCCAGCATCTCGCGCCGCTCGGCGTCCGGCAGCAGGTACCACTCGTAGGAGCGGATGAACGGGTACACGCAGATGTAGGGGCGGGCCTCCTCGCCGCCCAGGAACGCCGGGATGTGGCTCTTGTTGAACTCCGCCGGCCGGTGCAGCGCCATCTGCGACCAGACCGGGGTGAGCGCCCGGCCCAGGGTGGTGCGGCGGAACCGCAGGTACGCGTCCTGCAGCGCGTCGCTGGAGGCGGAGTGCCACCAGATCATCACGTCCGCGTCGGCGCGCAGCCCGGATACGTCGTACACGCCCCGGATCACCACGTCCTTGCCGGCCAGCTCCTCGAAGAGGGACTCGACCTCACCGGTGACGTTGTCTCGCAGCGACGGCAGTGGTGCGCTGGCCCGGAACACCGACCACATGGTGTAGCGGATGCTGTCGTTCAGCTCCCGCAACCGGGCCGCGTTGGTCTGCTCGGTCATCTCGCCGATCCTCCCAGTGCTGTGATGATCTCGTCGGCCGCCGTCTCGCCGGAGCGGACGCAGACCGGTATGCCGACCCCGTCGTAGCCGGCGCCGGCGAGGACGAGGGTGGGGTGCGCGGCCCGCAACGCCGTCCGCGCGGCGGCGACCCGGTCGGCGTGCCCCGGGGTGTACTGGGGCAGCGCGCCGCCCCACCGCTGCACGTGCCCGTCGACCGGGGCGGGCAGCGGGGTGCCGAGTACCGCCGAGAGCTCGCGATGCACGGTGGCGGCCAGGTCCGCGTCGGGGCGCTGGAGGTGCGCCTCCTCGCCGTACCGGCCCACCGAGGCACGTACCAGCGCCAGCCCGTCCGGCCGGCGCAGGTGCCCCCACTTGGTGGTGAAGAAGGTGGCCGCCTTGATCAGCAGGCCCTCGGTGCTCGGCACCAGGAAGCCGGACAGCTCGGGCAGCCGCGGCTGCGGCAGCGCCAGGGTGACCAGCGCGACGCTGGCGTAGTCCAACTCGCCGACGCCTGCGGCGACCACCGGGGCGGGGCCGGCGAGCAGGCGGGCCGCCGGCCGGGCCGGTACCGCCAGCACCACGGCGTCCACCTCGACCAGCTCCGGGTCCCGGGTCGGGCCGACCGTGAGCCGCCAGCCCGTGTCGGTCGGGGTCAGCTCGCGGACCGCGGCGTCCCGCCGAACCGTCGCGCCGCTGGCCGTCGCCGCCGCCTCGACCAGGCTGCTCAGCCCGTTGGCCAGAGTGCCGAAGACCGGGACGCCGGGGGCGCGCGGCGACGCGGCCTGCGCCGCACGGACCGCGCCCACCAGGGTGTGCTCCACCCGGGCCGCGCGGGCCAGCGCCGGCATGGTGGTGACCAGGGAGAGGTTGTCGGCGCGGCCGGCGTACACGCCGCCCAGCATCGGGTCGACCAGCCGGTCGACCACCTCGTCGCCGAAGCGGGAGCGGACCAGCGCACCCACCGAGACGTCCACGTCCGGTGCGACCAGCGGTCGGCCGCCGTCGGTGTCGGCGTCCGCGGCCGGGCGGGCGACCGCAGCCACCTTGTCCAGATCCCCGGGTACGCCTACCAGCGTGCCGCCCGGGACAGGGCGCAGCCCCCCGTCGACGACCAACGCGGCCTGCCCGACCGTGGGGTGCACGATCTCCTCGGCCATTCCGAGCCGGCGGATCAGGGCCACCGCGGCGGACTCGGCACCGGTCGGGTCGCGCATCAGGAACGACTCGGCGCCGAACTCCACCGGCTGGCCGGCCAGCTCGCCGGTACGCAGCTTGCCGCCCAGCACGCCGGACTGCTCGTACACCAAGATCTCGGTGCCGGCCGGGGCGCTCTCGCGCAACCGGGCCGCGGCGGCCAGCCCGGCGATTCCGCCGCCGACCACCGCCACCCGCCAAGGCTGCCGCATCGCGTGTCAGCCCTGGTCGGCCCGGCGGCTGGACAGCTCGTGTACCAGCGCCACCACCCGCGTCAGCACGTCGGGGTCGGTCTCCGGCAGCACCCCGTGGCCGAGGTTGAACACGTGCCCGGGGGCCGCCCTGCCCTGGTCCAGAATCCGGCGTACCTCGGTCTCCACGACCGGCCACGGCGCGAGCAGCACGGACGGGTCCAGGTTGCCCTGCACCGCCTTGTCCGGGCCGATCCGGCCGGTGGCCACGTCCAGCGGGGTCCGCCAGTCGACGCCGACGACGTCCGCGCCGGCCTCGCCCATCGCGCCGAGCAGCTCAGCGGTGCCGACCCCGAAGTGGATCCGCGGCACCCCGGCGTCGACCAGCCCGCTCAGCACGGCCGTCGAGTGCGGCAGCACGTAGCGCCGGTAGTCGGCCTCGGAGAGCGCGCCGGCCCACGAGTCGAACAGTTGCACGGCGGAGACCCCGGCCTCGATCTGCACCCGGAGGAAGGCCAGCGTCACCTCGGCCAGCCGGCCGCAGAGCGCGTGCCACAGCTCCGGATCGCCGTACATCATGGCCTTGGTCTTGGCGTGGGTCCGTGACGGACCCCCCTCGACCAGGTAGCTGGCCAGGGTGAACGGCGCGCCGGCGAAGCCGATCAGCGGGGTGTCGCCCAGCTCGATCACGAGTTGCCGGACGGCCTCGTCCACGTACGGCACGTCGTCGCGGGTGATCGGGCGGACCCGCTCCACGTCGGCGGCGGTGCGGATCGGCTCGGCGACCACCGGGCCGGTGCCCGGCACGATGTCCAGGTCGACCCCGGCCGCGGCGACCGGCACCACGATGTCGCTGAACAGGATGGCCGCGTCCACCCCGTGCCGGCGTACCGGCTGGAGGGTGATCTCGGTGACCAGTTCCGGGCGACGGCAGGACTCCAGCATCGGCACGCTCGCCCGGATCTCCCGGTACTCCGGCAGTGACCGGCCAGCCTGGCGCATGAACCAGACCGGGGTGTGCGGGCCAGGCCGCCGCCGGCAGGCCCGAATGAAGGGCGAGTCGGCCGGTCCGCCGGCGCGCTGTTCTCCGTCTCGGGCGGCAGTGCCCGTGGTGTCCGTGCTCATCGCCGCAATCGTGCCACGGCCCCCACCCTCTCCCCGCCTGGGGTGAAAGGAAGAACACGTTGCTGACATCGCGCGGCGGGCCGAGCGGCTCGGATCGCGGGCCGGGATGGCTGGGACCAGCGAACGGGAACGGCGGCCGGATCGGGCGTCGGCGCGCCGCCGAAGCGGGTGGGCGGGCGGCGGCATAGGCTGCCGGCATGGCCCCCCCGATCGCGCTCCCGGAGACGTTCGCCCGCGCGGTCGCCGGGCTGCGGGCGGCGGCGCCCCGGCCGGAGATCACGCTGGAGGAGGTCGGCGCTCCCCAGCGGCTGGCCCCGTACGCGTTCGCGCTCTCCGCGACGGTGCTGCGCGACGGCGACGAGGTGGCCACCGGCCGGCTGATCCTGCTGCACGACCCGGTCGGGCACGAGGCGTGGCAGGGCACCCTGCGACTGGTCACCTACGTGACCGCCGAGTTGGAGGTCGACCTGGCCGCCGACCCGCTGCTGCCCGGGGTCGGCTGGACCTGGCTGACCGACGCGCTGGACGCCCACGATGCCGGCCACCGGGCGATCGGGGGGACGGTCACCCAGACCATGTCGACCCGGTTCGGCGACCTGGCCGGCCCGCCGACCGCCGGTGACATCGAGATCCGCGCCTCCTGGACGCCGGTCGACGACGACCTGACCCCGCACCTGCTCGGCTGGTGCGCGCTGCTCGCCTCCACGGCAGGGCTGCCCCCGCCCGGGGTGACAGCCCTGTCCGACCGCCGCCCCGCCGGCGCGGCCTGAGCCGCAGGCAGCCGCCACCCACCACCGGGTCGATCATGGGGTCGTGGTGGGCGGGATGCCCCTCACCGCGGCATTCGCGGGGCACCACAACCCCATGATCGACCAGGTTGGTGCGGCTGTCAGAGGTAGTTCTCCGCCTCGTCGCAGACCTTGTCCAGGCCCTTCATCGCCGCGTCGTAGGCGCTCTTGTTGCCGGCCGCCGCCGCACCGAGCGCGGTGGTCAGCTTGTCCAGGCAGCTGGCGATGACCTTCTTCTGCCGGGCCTGCTCGTCGCGGTCGTTGCGGGTCCCGGTCAGGTCCTGCTCGGTGTTGTCGAGCTTGTCCTGCATGGTCTGCAGGTCGGACTTGAGCTTGGTGATCTCCGTGGTGTTGGCCGCGATGGTGCCGTCCCGCTCGCTGACCTGACCGGTGAGCCGCTTCTCCGTGCGGTTCAGCTCACCGTTCTTGGTCACGTACAGACCGGTCATCACCCCACTGACGACGAAGAGCAGCGCGGCCACCAGGGCCAGCACCAGTACCGCGCGACCCCGGCCGCCCGCCGGTGCCCCGGCCGGGCCGTACGGCGGTGCCATTCCGGGCGGCGCGGACATCGGCTGCCCATACGCCGGACCAGAAACCGGCGGCGCGGACATCGGCTGCCCATACGTTGAACCGGAGACCGGCGGCGCCGACATCGGCTGTCCGTGCGGCGGCGCGGAGACCTGTCCGGCGTACGGCGGGGTGCTCGCCGGGTAGGTGGGTGCGGCCTGCGGGACGCCGTACTGCGGCGGTACGGGCTGGGCGGTGCCGTACTGCGGCGTGGCCTGACCGGAGGCGTACTGCTGCGGCGTGGCCTGCCCGGGGGCGTACTGCTGCGGCGTGGGCTGGACCGGCGCGTACTGCTGCTGCGGCGCGGGCTGACCGGCCTGGTATCGCCTGGTCGGGTCGGCGGCAGTCGGCTGCGGCACGGCGGGGTGCGGCACGGTCGGGTGCGGCACGGTCGGGTCGGCGGCGCGCGGGCCGGCGGCGTACGACACGGTCTGGTCGGCGGCGGACGGCGGCTGATCCGGGCCGGCCGACGGCGTCGGGAAACCTTCCGGCCCGGTCGGTGGCTGGGACATCGTTATTCCTCCAGGTGAGCTGGTCCCGCGCCGGTAGGCGCGACGGACCGGGGTGCAGCGGCGAGATTCGCCCGGGTCCGGGGACCTGGGCGGGATCGGAGAGGGCCGGCGGTGGCCCTGGGTGACGAGAGCGGCCCGGCGACGTGGCCGGGCCACCGGTTCAGCAGATCTTGAAACCGTCGCAGGCGACCTTGATCGGTACGGCCAGCCCGATGCCCTCGGCGTCGCGAGCCTTGGCGGTGGCGATGCCGACCACCTGCTTGCTGCCGTTGACCACCGGCCCGCCGGAGTTACCCGGGTTGATCGGGGCATCGAACTGGATGGCCGGCCCGGAACTGCCCTGAGCGTCGCGCAGCGCGCTCACCACACCGGTCGTGACGCTGTCCTCCAGGCCGAGCGGAGCGCCGACGACGACGATCTGCTGGCCGGACTTCACCGCGGCGGACGCGGTGACCAGGCCGGTGAACTTGCCGCTGGCACGCAGCTGCGCCACGTCGTTGGTCTTGTCGACCTTGACGATGGTGGCCGGGAAGCGCTGGTCGGTGCGCTCCAGGAAGACCTGGCGTCCGCCACCGTCCCAGACGGCCTCGACGACGTGGAAGTTGGTGAACAGGTTGGTCCCGCCACCGGTGGCCGGCTTACCGACCGCGAACGCGCTGCCGGTGAACTGACCGGCCCGGACCCGGAACACGCTGGGCAGCACCGCGCTGGCCACCGCCTCCGGGTTGAACGCGGCACCGGCCTGCTTTTCCAGTGCCTCCGCGCGCTTCTCCAGGTCGTCGAGGCGGGTGCCGTCGCCGTCCTGGGCCTGCGCCAGGCGCTGGTCGGTGTGGCTGAGCCGATCGCCGAGCCGATCGAGCTGGTACGCCTGCAACCCGGCCACCAGGGCCAGCACCACGACGGTCAGCGTGGCGAGCAGGATCGGCCAGCGACGGCGGCTGGGCCGGGCGGCCGGCGGCGGGGCGGCACCCGGCCAGCCGGGCTGCGCGGGACCACCCGGGTAACCCGCGGTGGCCGGGTCGCCGAGCGGTGGGTACCCGCCGCCCGGGAAGCTCGGCCCGGGCGCCCCGGGGAAGCCCTGTCCGGGCGCTCCGGGGACGCTCGGCCCGACGGCCGGCGGATAGCCGACGGTGCCGGCGGCCGACGGTGGTGCGCTCGTGCCATAGGTCGGGGCGGCACCCGGGGTGGCTCCGCCGTACGGGCCGGCCGGCGTCGTGCCGTACGGCGTCGGCGACGTGCCCGGGGGTGCCACAGAAGCGGTGCCGTAGTGCGCGGCCGGGGCAGTGCCCGGGGTGGTGCCGTGCGGAGCCGGCGCGGAGCCCCACTGCCCGTTGTTGGGTGGAGCGGCCCAGCCGGTGCGGGGAGCCGGGACGGTCAGGGACGGATCGGTACCGCCGGTCGGGGTGGCGGAGAAGGGCGACCCGGGGTACGGCTCGATGCGCGGTGGCAACGGTCCCGGCCGTTCGGCCCCGGGCATCGTTCCACCCGCGCCGTCAGGCTCGGCGCCCGCCGCTCGCCCGTCCCCCGAACCGTAGCCAGCCGTCATGATCGCCTTGCCTTCCCGTGGTGTCCCCGTGCCGCCATCGACCCGCGTGTCACAAGATCGGGACCGGCGGCTCGATGGACCGTACCTGCGTCAAAGGGCTTTGTCTCCCCCGATGTCCGGCATCCGAAATGACACCTTGTGGACACCCAACCGACACGCAGCCGACCGGCTGCACCCGCCGGATCACCGCGCGCACTAGGGTTGGCAGGTGACCGACGAACCACCCCTGCGCCGTCGGCCCACCGAAGAACTCCCGGGAAACGCACCCCACCACCCGCCGTCGGCCCAGCCGCAGCCGGCGGGCGAGGGGACCGACCCGACCGACGGTGGGCCCGTTCCGCTGATCGCCCCGCGTGACGGCACCCCCGATCCGGTGGCCGCGCCGGCTGAGCTCGCCGAGGTCGTGGCCCGTTTCGCCGCGGGCACCGGCCCGGTCGCCCTGGATGCCGAGAGGGCCTCCGGGTACCGCTACAGCCAGCGCGCCTACCTTGTGCAGCTCCGGCGGGCCGGTGCAGGTACGGCGCTGATCGACCCTCTGCCGCTGCCCGACCTCAGCGCGCTGGACGCGGTGATCGGCGAGGCCGAGTGGGTGCTCCACGCGGCCAGCCAGGATCTGCCCTGCCTGGCCGAGGTGGGGCTGCGCCCGCGACGCCTGTTCGACACGGAACTGGCCGCTCGGCTGGCCGGATTCGAGCGGGTCGGCCTGGCCGCGCTGACCGAGCAGCTACTCGGGTTCACTCTGGAGAAGCACCACTCGGCGGCTGACTGGTCGAGCCGGCCGCTGCCCGAGTCGTGGCTGACCTACGCCGCCCTCGACGTGGAGCTGCTCACCGACCTGCGTGACGCGCTCGACGCCGAGTTGGCCCGGCAGGGCAAGTCGGAGTGGGCCGCGGAGGAGTTCGCCGCGCTGGTCCGTACCGGGGCACGCCCGCCCCGGGTCCGCGCGGAGCCCTGGCGGCGTACCTCCGGCATCCATCGGTTGCGCGGCGCGCGGGCCCAGGCCCGGGTCCGCTCGATGTGGTACGCCCGGGAC
This sequence comes from Micromonospora sp. NPDC005173, assembly GCF_040608515.1. Lineage (NCBI taxonomy): Bacteria > Bacillati > Actinomycetota > Actinomycetes > Micromonosporales > Micromonosporaceae > Micromonospora > Micromonospora sp. NPDC005173. The sequence continues at coordinate 124,458 of NZ_JBEXIK010000017.1, read as the reverse complement.
CAGATCGCGTCCCGACGGGACGCCGCACCCGGCCGCGTGCTGCCCGACTCGGCGATCATCGCCGCCGCCGAGCTGGACCCGAAGGACGAGAAGACCCTGCTGACGCTGCCCGGTTTCGGCGGCCGGTCGGTACGCCGGCTGGCCCGCACCTGGCTGACCGCACTCGACGACGCCCGGCAACTGCCGGACGATGCGCTGCCGGTCACCCCGGCGGTGGAGGGTCCGCCCCCGCCGCACCGGTGGGCCGAGCGGGACCCGGTGGCCGCCGGTCGGCTGGCCCGTTGCCGGGAGGTCGTGGTCCGCATCGCCACTGAGCACAACCTGCCTCCGGAAAATCTGATCACCCCGGATTCGGTCCGCCGGCTGGCCTGGACCCCGCCGGAGGAGGTCACCGAGGAGACCGTGGCGGAGACCCTGCGCGGCTTCAACGCCCGCGAATGGCAGATCGCCCTCCTCATCCCCCACCTGACCCCGGCCCTGACCCCGGAACCCTCCACCCCTCCCGTCCCCTGACCCACCTCCACCGCAGTTGATCATGAAGTTGTTGCCATCGGAACGGCGTGTCCCGACAACAACTTCATGATCGACCGGGCTGGGCGTTCGTGGTCGGTGTGGGGTGGGCCACAACGGGGGGTGCGGACGGGGTTGGTTACTGGCGAGTAGCATTCGGTGGAACGTGCCCGTGTCGGCTAGGAGGCTCAAGTGCCCCGTGAAGTTCGAGATGTCGTCTTCGTCGACGGCGTCCGTACCCCGTTCGGCAAGGCGGGTGGCATGTACGCCAACACCCGCGCCGACGATCTGGTGATCCGCTGCATCCGAGAACTGCTGCGCCGCAACCCGCAGCTGCCGCCGGAGCGGGTCGAGGAGGTCGCCATCGCGGCCACCACCCAGATCGGCGACCAGGGCCTCACCATCGGGCGGACCGCCGCCCTGCTGGCGGGTCTACCCAAAACCGTTCCCGGCTTCGCCATCGACCGGATGTGCGCCGGTGCGATGACCGCGGTGACCACCGTGGCCAGCGGCATCGCCATCGGCGCGTACGACATCGCCATCGCCGGCGGCGTCGAGCACATGGGCCGCCACCCGATGGGTGAGGGCGTCGACCCCAACCCGCGCATCGTCGCGGAGAAGCTGGTCGACCCGTCCGCGCTGGTCATGGGCGCGACCGCGGAGAACCTGCACGACCTGGTCCCGCACATCACCAAGGCACGCACCGACGCGTTCGCACTCGCCTCGCAGCAGAAGACCGCCAAGGCGTACGCCAACGGCAAGCTCCAGGACGACCTGGTGTCGATGTCCATCCGTGATGCGGAGGGCGGCTGGGGTCTGGCCACCGTCGACGAGGCCCCCCGGGACACGTCGCTGGAGAAGCTCGGCACCCTGAAGACCCCGTTCCGCCCGCACGGCAAGGTCACCGCGGGCAACGCGGCCGGCCTGAACGACGGCGCCACCGCGAGCCTGCTCGCCTCCGAGGACGTCGCTCGCGAGCTGGGCCTGCCGGTCGCCATGCGGCTGGTGTCGTTCGGCTTCGTCGGCGTGGAGCCCGAGGTGATGGGCGTCGGCCCGATCCCGTCGACCGAGAAGGCGCTGCGCATCGCCGGGCTCAGCATCGACGACATCGGCCTGTTCGAGCTGAACGAGGCCTTCGCCGTGCAGGTGCTCGCCTTCCTCGACCACTTCGGTATCGCCGACGACGACCCGCGGGTCAACCCGTGGGGCGGTGCCATCGCCATCGGTCACCCGCTCGCCTCCTCCGGCGTACGGCTGATGACCCAGCTGGCCCGCCAGTTCGCCGAGCACCCCGAGGTCCGCTACGGCGTGACCGCCATGTGCATCGGCATCGGCATGGGCGGCACCGTGATCTGGGAGAACCCGCACTGGACGGAGGGCAACAAGTGAGCGCGCTCGCCGCACCGAACGAGGTCGTCACCAAGGCGCTGCTGCGCCAGGTGAACGTACCGGGGCTGGACCGGCCCGCCGCCCTGATCACGCTGGACAACGGCTTCGACCACACCAAGCCGAACACCTTCGGCCCGGGTGGGCTGACCAGCCTGGACGAGGCGATCACCGCCGCGCTGGCCGCCGACCCGGCGTTCATCGCGGTCACCGGCAAGCCGTACATCTTCTGCGTGGGCGCGGACATCGTCGGCCTGCCGCAGCTCGCCGACCGCGCGCAGGCGCTGGAGATCGGCCGGCTCGGCCACCGGGTCTTCGCCCGGCTGAAGGACAGCACCGTACCCACGTTCGCGTTCGTCAACGGCGCGGCGATGGGCGGCGGCCTGGAGCTGGCGCTGCACTGCCACTACCGGACGCTCTCCGGCGGCGCGGCGGCGCTCGCCCTGCCCGAGGTCTCCCTCGGTCTGGTCCCCGGCTGGGGCGGCACCCAGCTGCTGCCGAACCTGATCGGCATCCCCGCCGCCACCCAGGTGATCATCCAGAACCCGCTGATGCAGAACAAGATGCTCAAGCCGAAGCAGGCCGCCGAGCTGGGCATCGCGGACGTGCTGCTGGAGCCGGCCGACTTCCTGGAGCGTTCCCTGGAGTGGGCCGCCAGCGTGGTGCGCGGCCAGGTCACCGTGACCCGGCCCGAGGTCGACAAGGACATGTGGGCGGGCGTGCTCTACTTCGCCCGGGAGACCCTCAACCAGCGGCTGCACGGCGCGGTCCCGGCCGCATACAAGGCACTGGACCTGCTGGAGACGGCGAAGGACGCCGACTTCGCCGCCGGCACCGCCGCCGAGGACGAGGCCCTCGCGGACCTGATCTTCTCCGAGGAGCTGCGCAGCGGCCTGTACGCCTTCGACCTGGTGCAGCGGCGGGCCAAGCGCCCGGCCGGCGCGCCGGACAAGGGCCTGGCCCGACCGGTCACCAAGGTCGGCATCGTCGGCGCCGGCCTGATGGCCAGCCAGCTCGCGCTGCTGTTCGCCCGTCGTCTCCAGGTGCCGGTGGTGATGACCGACCTGGACCAGTCCCGGGTGGACAAGGGCGTCGGCTACGTGCACACCCAGATCGAGAAGGCCGTCACCAAGGGCCGGATGGACAAGGGCACCGCCGCCAAGCTGTACGGCCTGGTCAGCGGCACGGTCGACAAGAGCTCCTTCGCCGACGCCGACTTCGTCATCGAGGCGGTCTTCGAGGACCTGGGCGTCAAGAAGCAGGTCTGGGCCGAGCTGGAGAAGATCGTCTCCCCGGAGGCGGTGCTCGCCACCAACACCAGCTCACTCTCGATCAGCGAAATGGCCGCCGAGCTGGAGCATCCCGAGCGGGTGGTCGGCTTCCACTTCTTCAACCCGGTGGCGGTGCTGCCGCTGCTGGAGATCGTCCGCGGCGAGCGGACCGACGACGCCACCCTCGCGACCGCGTTCGCGGTCAGCAAGCAGCTGAAGAAGTCCTCGGTGCTGGTCAAGGACGCACCGGCGTTCGTGGTGAACCGGCTGCTCACCCGTTTCCTGGGCACCGTCTTCGCCGCCGTCGACGCCGGGACCCCGCTGGACGTGGCGAACAGCGCACTGGACCCGCTGGGCCTGCCGATGCGCCCGCTCGCCCTGCTTCAGCTGGTCGGGCCGGCCGTGGCGTACCACGTTGGCGGCACCCTGCACGCGGCGTACCCGGACCGGTTCGGTGTCAGCGAGAACCTCAAGCGGATCGCCGACTCGGGCCAGCCGATCGTGGTCGACGACCAGATCAACGACGAGGTCGCCAAGCTGCTCGTGGTCGGTGACCAGCCGCTGACGGCCGAGCAGGTACGGCAGAACGCGCTCGACGCGATGGCGCAGGAGATCCGGCTGATGCTGGACGAGGGCGTGGTCGCCGAGGCGCAGGACATCGACCTGTGCATGATCCTCGGTGCCGGCTGGCCGTTCCACCTGGGCGGCGTCACGCCGTACCTGGACCGGACCGGCACCAGCGAACGGGTCACCGGCCGCCGGTTCCTGCCGCGCGGGGCGGCGAGCCTGCCCGCCTGACCGGTCACAGCACCACCGTCGCGGTGGTCGGACCGTCCCTCGTGGACGGGGCCGGCCACCGCGATCGTTTCTGCGCCAACGGATTGCTCGCGGACCCGCGCACCGACCGCCCGCAGGCGCGCAAACGGGCAGCGCAGGGCACGTGTGAAGGGGCAGCGGGCGGCCCCGCCACCGGGTTAAGATCACCCGCTTTGCCATCCCATCTTGGAGCTGACTGATGTCCCAGCCGCCGGCCACCCCCTACGGCCCGCCGCATAATTCCCCTCCCCCGCCGCACCAGCCGCAGCAGCCCGGTGGTTGGCCGCAGCAGCAGCAGCCCGGTGGTTGGCCGCAGCAGCAGCAGCCCGGTGGTTGGCCGCAGCAGCAGCAGCCCGGTGGTTGGCCGCCGCCGCAGCAGCAGGGCTTCCCGCCCGCGCAGCCGGGTCAGCCGTACGGCGGCCCGAACCTGCCCGCCGGCCCGCCGCCGAAGAAGTCGAAGGCCGGCCGGATCGTGCTGATCGTGCTGGCCGTGGTGCTGGTGCTCTGCCTCGGCGGAGCGGCGATCACCTGGTTCGCCGTCAAGGACGAGGTGGGCGACGTCGTCGATGCCACCAACACCCGGGTGTCCGCACCGGCCACCCTCGCCGGCCGACCGAAGAACACCGACCCGCAGTTGCAGAGCGTCGCCGACGCGATGGTCGCCGAGATGAAGACGACGGCGCAGAACGAGACCAGCGCCGTCGGCGCCTTCTACGGCGACCCGGCCAAGCAGGACCTCTTCATGATCGCCGCCGCGTCCGGGCTGATGACGGACCCGAAGAAGGAGCTGGACGACGCGGTGGCCGGGCTCTCCAGCGAGCTGGGCATGGCCTCCATGGCGACGGTCGAGCCCGGGCCGCTCGGCGGTGACGCGCGCTGCGGCGACGGCAAGGCCAAGGACGTACCGGTGGGCATCTGTGTCTGGGCCGACCGGGGCAGCGTGGGCATGGTGATCATGTACTACAAGTCCGCCGCCCAGGTGAAGGCCGAGTTCGTCACCATCCGGGGGCAGGTCGAGCAGCGCTCCTGAGCCGTACCGACCGGAGCCCCGGCCACCTTCGGGTGGCCGGGGCTCCGTACGTCAGCGTCAGGCCGGTTCGCCGCCTGCCGCGGCGGCCCGCGCCGCCGCTGCCGCCGCCCGCTCGGCCGGGTTACCGAGCACGCAGAACTCGTTGCCCTCGGGGTCGGCGAGCACCACCCAGCCCCCGCCGGTCGGGCCGACGTGATCGGCGACGTGGATCGCGCCGACGCCGAGCAACCGCTCGACCTCCTCGGCCCGGGTCCGGTCGGTGGGTTGCACGTCCAGGTGCAGCCGGTTCTTCACCGCCTTGTCCTCCGGCACGGCGATGAAGAGCACCTCCGGGCCACCAGGCGGCAGGAGCATCGCCTCCGGGTCGCCGGGGAAGTCGTCGGGCTGCCGGGGGCAGTCGAAGACCTGCGACCAGAAGCCGGCCAGCGCGTACGTGTCGTGACAGTCGATGCTGATGTTGTGGATCGTCGAACTCACGGTTGAGCCTCCAGAGAGGTGGCAGGGACACGCTCGCCGGCGCTGCGGACCACGCAGAACTCGTTCCCCTCCGGGTCGGCGAGCACGGCCCAACCCGTGCCGTCGGCGTTCCGTCGGTCGGCGACCATGCTGGCTCCGAGGCCGAGCACCCGCTCGATCTCCTCGTCCCTGGTCCGGTCGACGGGTTCCAGGCAGATGTGGAGCCGGTTCTTGGTCACCTTGTCTTCGGGCACCGCTTGGAAGAACAGGTTCGGGGTGGCGTCGTCCGGCGGCAGCAGGGCCGCCTCCGGGTCACCGGGGGCGTCCTCGGAGTGCCGGGCGTACCCGAGCACGGCCGACCAGAAGCCGGCCAGGGCGTACGTGTCGTGACAGTCAAAACTGATGTTGCGGATCCGTGGATACACGGGTGTTCCCTCCGTGCTGAATGGGGACGCTCCGCCTCCGGGTGTCAGCCGAGAGAGACCCGGGGCGCGGAGCCAGTGTTGGTGGACATTCGACGCACCCCCCTTCGATCTCGAGCTGACGACGTGATCTTTCCATCCGGCGCGGACTGCCCGCAACCCGGTACGGGACAGGTCAGCCGCCGATGGCGGGCACCGGGCCGGTCACCGCCGGGGCGTCCGCCGACGGCAGGGTGACCGTCACCTCCAGGCCGCCGCCGGTCTGCGCGATGACCCGCACCGTGCCGCCGTGCGCCTGGCAGACCGCCCGGACGATGGACAGCCCCAGGCCCGAGCCGCGGGCCCCGGTCCGCTCCCGGCCGCCGCGCCGGAACGGCTCGAACAGCCCCGGCACGTCGACCTGGTCCACCTCGAAGCCGGTGTTCCCCACCACCAGCCAGGAGCGCTCGCCGTCCGAGCCGGTGCGCACCCAGAGTCGGCCGTGCAGGTGGTTGTAGCGGACCGCGTTCTCGATCAGGTTGCCGGCCAGCCGGTCGAGCAGCCCCGGGTCGCCGACCACCGGCGCGGACTCCAGCGAGGTCTGCACCCGCAGCCCGATCCGGTCCACCTCCCGGCGCATCGCCGACAGCGCGTTGGCCGTCCCGGTGGCCAGGTCACATTCGGTACGCCGGCCGAGCCGCCGCCCGGCCTGCGCCTCGCTGCGGGCCAGCACCAGCAGCGCGTCCACCAGGTCGTTGGCCCGCTCGGAGGCGTCCCGGACCACGGTGGCCATCCGTCGGTACTCGGCCGCGTCGGCCTCGTCGTCGCTGAGCGTCACGTCGATCTCGGTCCGCATCACCGCGAGCGGGGTACGCAGCTCGTGCGAGGCGTTGGCCACGAAGCGCTTCTGCGCCTCGAACGCGGACGCGATCCGGTCCAGCATGGCGTCGAACGTCTTGGCCAGCTCGGCCACCTCGTCGTCGGCTCCCGAGTAGCCGATCCGCTGGTCCAGGGTCGCCTCGCCGAGCCGCTGCGCCGTCGCGGTGACCTGGTGCAGTGGACGCAACGCCCGGCCGGCGACCGCGTACGCCCCGGCCACTCCCACGATGCTGATCGCCAGCAGCGCGACCAGGCCCTTGGCGAGCAGCTCCCCGGAGGCGGCGTCGACCAGTTGGTGCTGCCACTGACCGGCGTCCAGCGACCGGCCGTCGGCCAGGACCACCGTGGTGCCGGGCAGCAGCTCGTCGGTGGGCCGCAGCGCGTCCCGGACGAGCAGCCAGGCCAGCAGCACCAGGATCGCTCCCGCGCCGACCAGCAGCACGCCGTTGAGCAGGGTCAGGCGCAACCGCAGGGTGGGCCGCAACCGCGCCCGCCCCGTCATGCCCCCACCTCGGCGGTGCGGTAGCCCGCGCCGACCACCGTCTCGATCAGCGGTGGATCACCGAGCTTCTTGCGCAGCGTCATCACGGTGACCCGGACGATCGTGGTGAACGGGTCGGTGTTGGCGTCCCACACCCGTTCCAGCAGCTCCTCGCTGGAGACCACCGCGCCGCGCGCCTTGAGCAGCTCGCTGAGCACCCCGAACTCCTTGTTGGTGAGGTCGACCGGCACACCGGCGCGGGTGGCGACCCGGCGGGCCGGGTCGAGCACCAGGTCGGCCAGTTCGAGCACCGGCGGCGCGGCCGGGGTGGCCCGCCGGCCCAGCGCCTGCACCCGGGCGACCAACTCGTCGAAGGCGAACGGTTTGGGCAGGTAGTCGTCCGCGCCGAGCTGCAACCCCTCCACCCGGTCGGCTACCGTGCCGCTCGCCGTCAGCATCAGCACCCGGGTCAGCGCGCCCGAGGCGGCCAGGTCCGCGCAGATCTGATCACCGTGCACGCCGGGCAGGTCGCGGTCCAGCACGACCACGTCGTACCGGGTGACGAACGCCGCCTCGTGGCCGGCATCGCCGTCGTAGGCCACGTCGACCGCCATCCCCCGCTTGCGCAACCCGCGCGCGATCGCGTCGGCGAGGTTGCGCTCGTCCTCCACCACCAGTACCCGCATCCCGGCCTCCTCGCTGCTGACCACCGACAACGTAGTGCCGGCCGGCAACCATCGTCCCTCGCCGCCCGCGCCGCCCGGCGTTGCGGGCCATCCCGGCGTACGCGATGCTTCCGACACCCCAGCGACGGACGGACCTGTCATGACCATCGCGGCACCACCCACCCGGCGGAACATCGCCTACCAGGGCTTCCACCTGCCGGCAGACCAGACGGCCGGCACCGGAGACGGCCTGCACACCACCGACCGGGGGCTGACCCTGCGCAGCGCCGACCGGCCGGTGTCGCGGGGCAGTTGGACGTCACCGCCGGTGCGGGTCGGCTTCGGAGTCACCAACGTGGTGCCGTCCTGGACCGCCGACACCCCCGACGGCTGCTGGATCGAGGTCGAGCTGCGCGGCTGGCACGGAGACGCGCCCAGCACCGACTGGTACCTGCTGGCCCGCTGGGCGGCCGACGACCGCGCGGTACGGCGCGCCTCGGTGCCCGGGCAGCGCGACGGCGACGCTCGGGTGGACACCGACACGCTGGTCGTGACCGGGGCGACGGTCACCGGCTGGCAGGCCCGGGTGACCCTGTGCCGGCCGGACGGCAGCCCCGCGGCCCCGGTGCTGCGCAGCGTCGGCGCGGTCGCCGCCGGCCACGCCCCGGCCGAAGCCGCCGGTGAGCCGGGGCCGGAGGAAGGCCGGGAGCCGGCCGTCGGCGCCGGGCGTGGGACTGTGCTGGACGTGCCCGGCTACTCGCAGCGGCTGCACGCCGGCCAGCACCCGCAGTGGGGTGGCGGCGGCGACTCGTGGTGCAGCCCCACCTGCACCTCCATGGTGCTCGCCTACTGGGGGGCCGAGCCGACGCCGGAGCGCTACGCCTGGGTGGACCCGCCCGGCCCGCGACCGGTGGTGGTGCACGCCGCCCGGCACTGCTACGACCACGCGTACGCCGGGGCCGGCAACTGGCCGTTCAACACCGCATACGCCGGCCTGCACGGGGTGGATGCGTTCGTCACCCGGCTGCGGTCGCTGGCCGAGGCGGAGGCGTTCATCGCCGCCGGCATCCCGCTGATCGTCTCGGCCGCGTTCCGGGCCGGTGAGGTGCCGGGCCTGCCCTACGACACCAGGGGGCACCTGATGGTGCTGGTCGGCTTCACCGCCGACGGTGACCCGGTGCTCAATGACCCGTACGCGCCGGACGACGACACGGTTCGTCGGACCGTGCCCCGGCAGCGGTTCGAGCCGGCCTGGCAGCGGGGCAGCGGCGGGGTGACGTACGTGCTGCGGCCGGCGTCGGTGCCGCTGCCCCCGCCACCCGCCCAGGCCAACTGGTGATCAGTCGGGTAACTGCCACAGCCCGTACGAGCCGTCCATCCGCCGGCACAGCAGCCGACCGACGCTCGCCTGGCACTCCCCGATCGCGTCCGGCAGCACGTCCAGCACCCGCACCTCCCCGGTGCGGACGTCCAGCTTGGCGACGAGCAGCCCGCCGCCGGGAAGTCGGCGCACCCCGACCATCGGATCGTTGAGGCCGAACTGGGCCAGTTCCCACCGGCCCAACTCGGCCACCACGTCGCCGGTGGCTGGATCGAGCGCAACGAACTGCTCATTCCTGCTGCCGGTGCTCTCCGACGGGGTGGTCACCAGCCGACCGTCGTAGGGCCAGGCCCACCCCCAGCGCCCGCTGCTCCAGAGCAGCCGGCCGGTCGCGGGGTCGACCGCCCGCAGCCCGCCGGCTGGGCTCTGCAGACAGACGACGGGACCGCAGCCCAGCACGTACAGCTCCCCGTCGCCGGTGGCGCTCCAGCGCCGGTCCAGCCGGTCCAGCCCGTAGGCGGTGGCCGTGGCCGGAGATCCGCCGACGGTGACCAGCAGGTCGTCCACCACCTGCACGGTCGGGTACGGCCCACGGCCGGGCGCGCCCAGATTGGCGCGCGCCAGCACCGTGCCGGTGGTCGCGTCGCGTACCTCGACCTGCCCGTCCGGACGGCTGAGCACCACCCGGTCCACCCCGTGCTCCGTGCCCCGAAAGTTGATCTCAGCGGGGGTGGTGGACAGCTGCCAGCGCACGGTGCCGCAGCACGGATCGACGGCGCGTAGGCTGCCCGCCCCCTCGCCGTCGGTGGACTGCAGCAGCAGGTTCCCGTCGGCCAACTCGACGGCGCTGCCCGGCTGCTGCCAGCCGTACGCCCCGGTCGCCCGGTCCAGCGTGATGGTGAGCGCGCCCTGACCCCCGGGGTCGCTCTCGTGCCCGGTGACCAGCAGCATCCCGCCCTGCTCGGAGACCCCCCAGATTCGGCCGTCCACCGGCAGGGGCACCTGCCAGACCGGCTCGCCGTCGGGCAGCCGGAAGGCGGCCAGCCGCCGCTGCCTCGACTGCGAGCTGAGCGGGTCGAGGAGGAAGAAGAGGTCGCCGGAGACGAACGCTTCGGTGCCCGGCTGCCCCGGCAGCGTCACCACGGCACGGCGGGGCGGCGGCCCGGCGGCGGCGAGGGTGACCAGCAGGAGCAGCAGGACCAGCGCGCAGCGCAGCGGCCGGCCGTTGGCGCGGGGCGGACGGGGCAGCGGGACGGAATCCGGCTCGTGCCGCAGCTCGCCGAGATCGATGACCGGGCCGGTCACGGCCGCAACCGCCACAGTGCGGTCGAGCCGTCGAGGCGCCGGCAGAGCAGGACCGGCAGCGCCGCCTGGCATCCGCCCAGCACGTCCGGTAGGACGTCCAGGATCCGCGGCCGACCGGCCACCAGGTCCAACTCGGCGACGACCAGCCGATTGTCGGCCCCCGGCCGTACGCCGATCAGCGGATGGTCGCGCTCCGGCACCGGCACCAGGTCCCACTGGCCCAGCTCGACCCGGACCCGCCCGGTGGCCGCGTCCCGCACCGCGTACCGCTGCTCCGGCCCGGCCACCAGCAGCCGGCCCTGCCGGGTGTCGGCCAGCGTGTCCTGGCCCTGGTCCGACCAGCGCACCGTGCCGGTCGCCGGGTCGAGGGTCTGGATGCCGCCGGTCTGTTGCAGCGCGCAGAGCAGGTCGCCGCAGTCGACCACATAGGACACCAGCGGCACGTCGGCCGTCCACCGGGCCTCCAGCCCGGGCAGCCCGTAGCCGACCAGTCGGGTGCTGCCGGGTGGGACGAGCAGCAGCAGGTCACCCACGACCTGCACCCGCTGGAACGCCGCCCGGTCGCCGGGCAGTGTGTCGAGGCTGCGCAGCAGGCGGCCGGTGCCGGCGTCGTGCACCTGCACCTCGCCGGTCGGCTGGACGAGGACGAACCGGTCGACCTGGCCGTCGCCCAGGTGGTAGCCGGGGTTGCCCGGCGGTGGGACGGGCTCCGACCAGAGCATCTGACCGGTGTCCGGCGCCACCCGGCGTATCGCGCCCGGCCCGTCCGCCATGGTGTCAATCAGCAGCAGACCGCCGTCGACGGTCCACTGGGCGGCCCCGGGATGCTGCCAGCGCTGCTGGCCCGTTTCGGCGTCGAAGGCGGTGGTCTGGAACACTCCGTTCGCGGCGCTGACCTCCAACATCAGCACCAGGCCCCCTTCGGCCCGCACGTCGAGGACATCACCGGTACGGGTCAACCGCACCTGCCACCGACGTCGCAAACTGCCCCCCGAGGTGGACGACGGCTGCGCGTACGCGGTCAGGTACCGACTACCGCTGGGTACCGACGGGTCGACGACGAAGACGCCGTCCCCGGCGAGGTACGCCATGGCGCCCTGCGACGCCGGCACCGGGGTCACCACGCGCTCCGGCACCGGTGTCGCACTGGCCAGCGCCACCAGCGCCACCAGCAGCACCGCCGCGCAGCGCAGCGGACGGCCGGCGGCGCGCGGCCGGTGGACCGGCGGCGCCGAGGCCGGCTCCTCCCGGACCTCGCCCAGCTCAATGATCGACACCGACCGTCCTCCCCCCGCCACGCGCTGCTGGCCGACGGGTCACCTCCGGCAAACCGGCCGTGGGTGCACCGGCCCGGCAAATGCGACGCGTGGTCGCCTGTACGATGGCGCGTCGTGGCTGTGCCGGTGGTAGACCCTTCGCTGAATCCCGTGACCGACGTCGACCCGGCCGAGGCCGAACCGACGCGACGGCCCCGACGGCGCCCGGTCCGCGCCGACCTGTTGGCCCTCGGAGCCTATGTGCTGCTGGGCGTGTTCGTCTGCCTCAACTACTGGGGGGACGTGCAGGGCCGGGTCTCCTCCCACCTGCCCACCGACCACAGCTGGTTCGAGTGGCTCTTCGCGCACGGCGCGTACTCGGTGCAGCACCTGGAGAACCCGCTGTTCACGGCCCGTCAGAACGCCCCGGACGGGGTGAACATGATGGCCAACACCTCGCTGCTCGGGGTGACCCTGCCGCTGGCCCCGCTGACCATGCTGCTCGGTCCACAGGTGATGTACGCGCTCTACCTGGGCGGGGCGTTGGCGGCCACCGCCGGCACCTCGTACTGGATGCTCTCCCGGCATCTGGTGCGCTCCCGGGCCGCGGCCTTCGTCGGCGGCGCGTTCCTCGGCTTCGCGCCGGGGATCATCCACCACGCCAACGGCCAGCCGAACTTCGTGTCCAACTTCCTGCTGCCGCTGATCGTGGTGCGGGTGCTGCGGCTGGGTGAGCCGGGTCGGTGGCGGCGCAACGGGCTGGTGCTCGGGGTGCTGGTGGCGTACCAGATCTTCATCAACGAGGAGATGCTGCTGCTCACGGCGCTGGCCTGCCTGGTCGTCGTGCTGGCGTACGCCGTGCAGCGACCGGCGGCGGCACGGGCCGCAGCCGGCCCCTTCCTGGCCGCGCTCGGCGTCGGCGGCGGGCTGGCGTTGCTGCTCGCGGCGTACCCGATCTGGTTCCAGTTCAACGGCCCGCAGTCGTACCGCGGCCTCCAGGGCGGTGTCTTCCACAACTGGGGTGAGGACCTGGTCGCCTTCGTCACCTTCGCCCGGGACACCTGGGCCGGGGACCCCGCGGTCGAGAAGACGATCGGGCTGACCGAGCAGAACACCTGGTTCGGTTGGCCCTTGGTGCTGCTCTCGGTGGTGGCCCTGGTGCTGCTCGTGCGCCGGTCGCTGGCCGCCCGGATCGTCGCGGTGCTGATCGTGGTCTTCACCGTGGCCGCGATCGGGCCGACGGTGCGCTTCAACGGCGTGGAGACCGAGGTGCGCGGCCCGTGGTCGTACGTCCCGGACGACCTGCCACTGGTCGAGATGATGATGCCGACCCGGTTGAGCCTGGTGGTCGCCGCCGCGGTGGGCGTGCTGCTCGCGCTGACCTGGGACGCGGCGGCCCGTCAGGGCCGGCCGCTGGCCGACCGACCCCGGGTGCCGGCACCGCGCGCCGGCGAGCCGAAGCCGGCGACGTCCGGTGAGTCGACCGCACCCGCGCCGGTCGCGTCGCGCCGGCGGTGGCTACGCCCGGTGGGGTACGCGGCGGTGGCCCTCGCCCTGCTGCCGCTCTTCCCCCGGCCGCTGCCGGCCCAGCCGATGGACCCGCCGCCGCACTTCATCACCGCCGGCGGCTGGCGGCCGTACGTGCCGGCGGGCGGGACCCTGGTGCCGGTGCCGATCCCCAGCAACGTGCACGGCCTGCCGACGCTGCGCTGGAGCGCGCTGACCGGGCAGGAGTTCCCCGTCCCGGGCGGCTACTTCATCGGCCCGAACGAGGTGGGTGAGGGGGTCTTCGGCGCGCCGAACCGGCCGACCAGCAGCCTCATCTATTCCACGATGGACACTGGCGTGGTGCCGGCGCTCACCGACGAGAACCGCCGTCAGGCCGTCGAGGACCTGCGGTTCTGGCGCGCGTCGGTGGTGGTGCTCGGGGCGCACCCGCGTGAGGCGGTGCTGCGCGACCTGGTCACCGCCCTGCTCGGGCCGCCGCAACGGGTCGACGACGTCTGGGTCTGGGACGTCCGCGCGCTGGTGGGTTAGACGCGGTCCCGGACGTCCCACACCCACCCGCCGTCGACCGGTCGGCCCGGGCCGAGCAGCTCCTCGACGGTCCGGCGGACCGGGTCGCCGTGCGGCAACCGGCCGAGCACCACCAGCGCGGCCCGCCAGTGCCGCAGATCCTCCAGGGCCTGCCGGCGGTCGGTGTCGTTGAGCACCGGCACCGTGCCCGTCTCGGCCACCCGGCGCAGCAGGACGGCGGTCGGCCGGTCCGGCGCTCCCCAGCGGGCCGCCGGGTCGTCCGGGCCGCTCGGGCCGATGAAGTACCCGCCCGGCGCGCGAAACGCCAGCCCGGTGCGGGCTGACCAGAGCATCACGGGGCTGAGCGCGGCACCGGTGACCGGGGGTACCGCCACGATGGTCCGGCCCGGCGGCACCAGCGGGCGCCACCCTCCGTCGGCGACGAACCCCGGCACCGGCGCGACGGGCACCGCCCGGATCGGCGTCGGGACCAGGGGCAGCAGCGCGGCGGCCACCGCGCCGGTCCAGAGCAGCCGTACCGGCAGCCCCGGTGCGGCCGACGGCCCGCGCGCCGCCCGGACCCGGTCCAGGGAGAGCGCCACCAGCAGGCCCAGCACCGGCACACACACCAGCGCGAACCGGGCCGGCACCGCGAGGTCCAGCAGCGGCAGCCCGGCGACCAGCCGGTACGGCCCCGGGATGCCGGTGGCCGTGCCGTCCACCCGCAGCTCGGTGCCGAGCGACAGCAGGGCGAAGATCAGGCCGCAGCCGGCCAGCGCACGGACCAGCGGTCGTCGCCACAGCCAGATCACGATCACCACGGCGAGCACCAGCAGCCCGGGGCCGAAGAACGAGTTCTCCTCGGTCGGGTTCGGCGAGAGCAGCCCCGGCAGCCAGTCGTCGCCGAGCACGGTCTGCCGCGCCGATGCGGTGAACGACGCCGCATCGAGCTGGAAGCCGTGCACGGCGAAGGCCATCCCGGAGTAGTGCTGCGGGCCGCGGAACTGGAACCACAGCGGGTACGCCAGCAGCGCCGCCGCCACCACGGCCGCCACCCCGAGCCGGCCGAGCAGTGCCGGTGCGAGCCGCCGGGCGGCCACCCGGTCGGCGAGCGCGTAGCCCAGCGCGAACACCCCGGCGGCGAGCGCCAGGAAGACCAGCACCTCCTCGCCGATGAAGACCTGCCAGGCGAGCAGCAGGCCGAGGCCGACGCCGGGCCGCCACACCCCGCCCGGACCCGGCCCGGGCCGGAACACCAGGGCGAGGATCGCCGGCACCAGGAACTGGGCGGCCATGTGCAGGTGTGCGCCGGCCTGGGCGATCATGCCGGGGGCGAAGCCGCAGATCAGCCCACCGACCGCCGCCGCGGACCGGGCGGTGACCAGGCGGCCGCGCAGCAGCGCGTACCAGGCCGTGGCGGTGCCGGCGAGGCAGCAGACGACCGCCACGCAGAACGCCGCCTGCGAGCCGAAGAGCAGGGTGACCGGGGTCAGCGGAACACCCAGGCCGAGCACCGAGGTGTTCGCCATCAGGTTGACCCCGTCCGGCGCGTTCAACGCGGTGCTGTAGAGCGGGTTCTCCCCTTCGGTCACGGCGTGGGCCGCGTGGGCCAGCATCCACTCGAAGAGGACCTGGTCGCCCGCCTGGTGGAACAACCGCCCGGGGTGGCGCCACTGCCCGCTGGTCAGCAGCACGGCCAGAACCAGATAGCCGGCCACCACCAGCGCGTCCGGCAGCCACGCCCGCCGCGGCCGGTCTGGCGTCGCCGGGACCGTCGTCGCCGGGGACGCCGTCCCGGTGGTCATCAGACCGAGCGGTCGGTCAGTGTCCGGACGTCCCACACCCAGACGTCCAGCTCTTGGCGGCCGGGACCAACCAGATCCTCGACGGTACGCCGCAGCGGTTCGGCGTTCTGCTGCCGGACCGGCAGCACCAGGATCGCCGCCCGCCAGTGCCGCAGTTCGTCCGTGAAGCGACGGCGCTGCCGGTCGTCCAGCTTGGGCGTGCGCCCGGTGGTCGCCACCTCCTCCAGCACCTGACCCACCCCGCTCGGCCGGCCGCCGAACCGGCCAGGGTCACCGGTGTTGCCGTTGCGGGGGGCGAGGAAGTAGCCGCCGGGGATCTTGAAGTCGAGATTGGTGGCCGCCGCCCAGCGCATGCCGTGCGTGTTGCCCATGCTGGGCACCGGGATCGGCACCAGCGTCTGGTCCGGGCCGACGTACGCCCGCCAGCGGTCGGCGGTGATGAAGTCCGGCACCGGCGGCCGGGAGACCATCCGCAGCGGCATCGGGGCGATCGGCAGAAGCGCGAACGCCAGCCCGGCGACGGTCAGCTTCCGCACGGTGCGCCGGCCGGCCGGACGCAGCGCCCAGGCCCGCTCGACGGCGAGCGCGAGCAGCAGACCGACCACCACGCTGGTGATCAGACCGAACCGGGTCGGCACCACGGCGTCCAGCAGCGGCAGGTGCACCAGGAACTGCCAGGGCCCGGTGACCAGCTCCCGGTCCCACCAGGAGATTCGCTCACCGAGGGAGAGCACGGCGAAGAACACGCCGGTTGCCGCGAGCGCCCGGACGACCAGATTCCGCCGCAGCCAGACCACGACGCCGACGGCCAGCAGCGACAGGCTCCAACCGAAGAAGGCGTTCTCCTCGGAGTAGTTCGGCGACAGGTTGACGTTGGCCCGCTGGTTGCCGCCGAGGGTGGGCGAGCCGGGGGCGAAGAAGGCGGCGATGTCGTTGCCGTAGTCCTGCACCGCGTCGCTGAGCCCGTGGTACGCCATCGGCCCGGCGAACTGCACGTACAGCGGGTACGCCAGCAGCGCCCCGGCCAGCAGCGCACAGGCTGCCAGGCCGGCGCCCAGCGGTCGCCACGCCGCTCGCCAGCGGGCTGGCTCCTGGACGAGCACCGCGAGCAGGAAGATCCCGGAGGCCATCGCCGTGAAGAGCAGGATCTCCTCGTTGATGAACGCCTGCGCGGTGACCAGCAGCGCCAGCAGTGCCCCGTCGCGTACCGGCCGGCGGGACCGGGTGAGCACCAGCACCCGCCAGACGATGAACGGCAGCAGGAACTGGCTGATGATGTTCGGATGCCAACTGGCGTGCGAGAGCATCGCTGGGGAGAACCCGCAGAACCACGCGCCGGCCGCCGCCGCCAGCGGGGTACGCACCAGGTGCCGGGAGAGCATGACGTACCAGGCCATCGCGGTGCCGGCGAGGCCGAGCGTGACCAGCACCACGAAGGACACCGCAGGCCCGAAGAGCAGGGTCACCGGCACCATCGGGATGCCCAGCGCCAACACGGCCGTGTTGGCCATCAGGTTGACGCCGTCGGGGTAGTTGAACTGCTCGGTGTAGAACGGGTACTCGCCGTGCAGCACCACGCGTACCGAGTGGGCGAGGAAGAACTGCACCTGGGCCGGGTCGCCGGTGTAGAGCGACGCCGCCCGCCCGGCAGGGTCCAGCCAGATCCGGCTGGTCACCCAGACCGCGGCGAGCAGGAACAACCCGCCCACGGCCAGGTCCTGCCGCCGCCGCGTCCACCGACGACGCCACGTCCCGACGGTTGGCTCCGCTCGGTCGTCCGCCCCGGACTCAACCGGCACTGTGACCGGCGTGGCGGTCGGCGCTGCAGTCAGCGTGGCGGTCGGCGCGGAGGCCGGAGTGCGATGGCTCACTGTCTCGTCGGGGCCGGCCGCCGCCTCCGGGTGCGGCGCGGACAGGGCGCGGGACTCGGCAGGCGTCACAGTCGGCGGAGTCTACCCGAGGCTCGAAAGGGCACTAAAGCCCCGGTGAGGTCCATTGTGGTGGGTGGAGCGGCGGCCACCGGAGGCGTCGCGTCGGACATCTCGTACTATGGCGCTTTCCGACAGCGACTGCGAGGCGATCGGAGGGCGGATCAGGTGATGCCAGGCCGCCGGTACGGCTGGACACTCGCCGTCCTGCTCGGTGCGCTGCTGGCCGGCACCGCGTGCGGTCCGGTCGCCGACCGGAAGCCACAAGACCTGCGGGTCGGCTATGACAGCCTGGACGGCTCGCTGGCGGTGTGGCCGCCCCGGGGTGACCTGGCCGCCGACGCCGCGGTGACGGCGGCCGTCACCGACGTGGTACGCGACTGGCGGTCGCCGGTCGACGATCGGGCGCACCTGCCCTCGTCCGGCATTCTCTTCTCCGGCCGGATCGACGGCACCCCGGTTGCCCTGGTCGCCGCCGACGTGCCCGGCGAGAGCGCCTCCTGGCTGCTGCAACTCACCCGGGACGGCGACCGGTACGCGGTGACCCGCGCCACCGAGTACACCGACCCCGGCTACCTGGTCTACTCCGACGTGCTGCCGGTGCAGACCGCTGGCGGCCGGCGCTACCTGGTGTCCGCCCGGGTGCAGAAGCTGCTCGGGCCGCAGGGCCGGGCGCTGACCGTCGCCGACGGCCTCAGCGCTCCGGTCGACGTGCCGGCCTGCACGGCGGTCCCGGTCACCGCGACCCTGCGGGCCACCGAGTCGCTGCCCCGGGGCCGAGCCGCCGACCGGCTGCTCGACCTGGGCACCGGCACCGCCGATCCGCGCTATCCGCTGGTGCGGGACGAGTCCGGCACCGGCCGGCGGGCGCTCACCGGCCTGGACACCTGTGTGCTGGCCGGCGACCGGGGTCCGTTCGGCAGCATTCCGCGCCGGATCGGCGACCGGGACGCGCCGCGCTCGGTGCCGACGTCCTGGCCGATGGCGAAGCTCACGGTCCGCTCGCTCGGCGAGGTCGCCCTGGGCGGCGGGGAGGCCGCCGAGTTGCAGCAGCTCAGCTGGGACACCGATGCCGGCACGATGACCGCGGTGGTCTACCGCCCCGCGGACGGGAGCGCGCCGGTGGTCTCGCCGGCCGACCGGGCCACCCCTCTGCAGACGTACGAACTGCCGGTGCCCGGCCAGCCGCTGGTGGTACTCAGTTGGCGGGCCACCCGGGACAGCTCACTCTCCGTCCCGCCGGGCACCCCAGTGCTGGTCGAACGCCCCGGCCTGGTGGTCGTCCCCGAACCACCCCGCACCCAGACGTTCAGCCTCGCCGGCACCGACAAGACCCACTACCGCTCGATAACCCCCCGCTGATTACACGGCGACGGCGGGCGCCCCCGGAGGGGACGCCCGCCGTCGCGCAGGGGTCAGTTCTGGGCCGGGGCGTCGGTTGCGGTCAGCTGGACCGGGGTGCCGTCCAGGCCGGAGATCCAGCCGGTGACGTCGCGGGCCACGTCCTGGGCGGTCAGGCGCAGGTCGGCGAGGATCTGCGCGCGGGTGCCGTGCGGGTGCCAGTCAGCCGGTACGCCCAGATCCCTGAGCGGAACGCGGACATCGGCGTCGCGCATCGCCTGGCCGAGCGCGTCGCCCACGCCACCGACCCGGACGCCGTCCTCGACGCTGACCACGAGCCGGTGACCGGCGGCCAGCTCGACCAGCTCGGCCGGGATCGGGCGGACCCACCGGGGGTCGACCACGGTGACCCCGTAGCCCTGCTCGGCGACCCGGGCGGCCACCTCCATGCCCAGGTGGCCGAAGGAGCCGACGGCGACCAGCAGCACGTCGGTACGGGCCGACTCGGCCAGCACGTCGACCGGGCCGACCCGGCGCAGCGCCGGCAGGTCCGCGGCGACCGAGCCGGTCGGGAAGCGCACCACGGTCGGGCCGTCGTCGACAGCCACCGCCTCGCGCAGCTCCTCGCGCAGCGTGGCGGCGTCCCGAGGAGCGGCGATCCGGAGCCCGGGCACCACGCCGAAGACCGACATGTCCCAGATGCCGTAGTGGCTGGGGCCGTCCGGGCCGGTGATGCCGGCCCGGTCCAGCACGAAGGTCACCGGCAGCTTGTGCATCGCCACGTCCAGCAGGACCTGGTCGAAGGCGCGGTTGAGGAAGGTGGCGTAGACCGCGACCACCGGGTGCAGGCCGCCCAGCGCCAGCCCGGCCGCCGAGGTGGCGGCGTGCTGCTCGGCGATGCCCACGTCGTACACCCGCTCGGGGTACTTGCGGGCCAGCTTGGCGATGCCGGTCGGCTCGGCCATCGCGGCGGTGATGCCCACCACGTCCGGCCGCTCGTCGGCGACGGCCAGCAGCTCGTCGGCGAAGACGTGGGTCCACTTCACCGAGGGGGCGGCCAGCAGCGCGCCGGTCTCCACGTCGAAGGCGCTGCCGGGGCCGTGCAGGCAGTCCGCCTCGTCCTCCTCGGCCGGGCGGTAGCCGTAGCCCTTGCGGGTGACCGCGTGCACGATCACCGGGCCGCCGAAGTTCTTCGCCGCGCGCAGTGCCGACTCGACCGCCGCCACGTCGTGCCCGTCCACCGGGCCGACGTACTTGATGCCGAGGTCCTCGAACATGGCCTGCGGGGCGACCGCGTCCTTGATGCCCTTCTTGACCGCGTGCAGCACCTCGTACATCGGCCGGCCGACCAGCGGCGTGGAGCCGAGGGCGTCCTTGACCGTGTCGAGGACCTTCTCGTAGCCCGGGTTGAGCCGCAGCGAGGAGAGGTGGTCGGCCAGCCCGCCGATGGTCGGGGCGTACGAGCGGCCGTTGTCGTTGACCACGATCACCAGCGGGTTGCCGGCGGTGGCGATGTTGTTCAGCGCCTCCCAGCACATGCCGCCGGTGAGCGCGCCGTCGCCGACCACGGCCACCACGCTGCGCGCCTCGCCCCGCAGGGCGTACGCCTTGGCCAGGCCATCGGCGTAGGAGAGGGCGGTGGAGGCGTGCGAGTTCTCGATCAGGTCGTGCTCGCTCTCCGCCTGGCTGGGGTAGCCGGAGAGGCCACCGCGCTGGCGGAGCTTGTCGAAGCCGGCCTGCCGCCCGGTGAGGATCTTGTGCACGTACGACTGGTGGCCGGTGTCGAACAGGAGCCGGTCCCGGGGGGAGTCGAAGACGCGGTGCATGGCCAGCGTCAGCTCGACCACACCGAGGTTGGGACCGACGTGCCCGCCGGTACGGGAGACCTTGGCGATCAGGAAGTCCCGGATCTCCGCGGCGAGGACGTCCAGCTCCTCGCCGGACATCCGCTTGACGTCCTGCGGACCGCGCACCGTCGCCAGCAGCCGGCCGTGGTTGGCCGTGTCCTCTTCAACACTCATGACCGGAGAGTCTATCGGCCCTCCGGTACTCCGCAGCCCGGGCCGAGGCCGGTACACCCACGCCCGCCAGCTGAGCGCCTGGTCAGACCCCGGCCGGCCCGGCTCGCGGCGATCGGCCACGTGCCTGGTCAGGACCGGATTCGCAGCCGGTGCGGCGGGTCGGCCGGGGTGCCGGGGTACGCCGGCCCCGCCGGGGTCCAGGAGCCGAGCACCACACCCCGGGTGGCGCCGGTCACCGACGGGATCGACCCGGGTAGCCCGTGCCAGGACAGCCAGCCGAGCAACGCGAAGGCGTACGCCTCCTTGGCCTGCGCGGGCACACCCAGCTCCTCGGTGCCCCGCAGCCGCCACCGGCCGGCGCCCAGCGCCGCGAGCCGACCCAGCAGGGTGGGGTTGCGCACACCACCGCCCGCGGCGACCACCTCGACCACGTGGTGCCGGTCACACTCGGCGGCCACCACCCGCGCGGTCAGTTCGGTCAGCGTGGCCAGCAGGTCGTCCACCGGCACCGGCTCACCGAGCGCGGCCAGCCGCCGGTCCAGGTAGCCGGCGTGGAACAACTCCTTGCCGGTGGACTTCGGCGGCGCCGCCGCGTAGTACGGCTCGGCCAGCAGCTCGGCGAGCAGGCCCGGATGCACCCGGCCGGCCGCCGCGCGGGCGCCGTCGAGGTCACACGGCCGGTCCAGGAAGCGCCGGGCCGCCGCGTCCAGCAGGGCGTTGGCCGGGCCCACGTCGTACCCGAGCACCGGCGCCCCCGGCGCGACCACGGTGAGGTTGGCGATGCCGCCGAGGTTCAGCGCCGCGCGCGGTGCGGCGGCGCCGTCGGCCAGGTCCAGCAGCAACGCGTCGAAGGCCGGCACCAGCGGCGCGCCCTGCCCGCCGGCGGCGATGTCCGCCGAGCGCAGGTCGCTGAGCACCGGTACGCCCACCCGGGCGGCCACCCGGGCGACCGCGCCCAGTTGCAGGGTGCCCCGGGCCACCCCGTCGGCGACCCAGTGGAAGACCGTCTGCCCGGGTGAGACCACCACGTCGGCCCGCCCGCCGGCCAGCTCCAGGCCGACCGCCGCTGCCTCGGCGAAGACGTCGCCGAGGCGGTTGTCGAGCCGGCAGACCGCCTCGATGGTGGTGGCCGCCGGCGGCAGCAGCGCGGCGATCTCGGCGCGCAGCCGCTCGTCGTAGTCCAGGCCGCGGTGCCCCAGCGGACGCAGCCACAGGGTGTCCCCCTCGGCGGTGAACTCCGCCGCCACCACGTCCACCCCGTCGTACGACGTTCCGGACATCAACCCGACGATCCGCATGGAGGACGGCTCCCCTGCTAGTGCCCGGCCGGCGGGAGGAGCAGCCCGACGCACTCGACGTGCTGGGTCATCGGGAACAGGTCGAAGCCGCGCAGCGCGGTCAGCCGCCAACCGAGCTCGGCGAACGTGCGCACGTCCCTTGCGAAGGCGGCCGGGTCGCAGGCCACGTACGCGATCGCCCGTGGGCCGGCGGCGGCCAGCGCGCGGACCACCGGGGCGCCCGCTCCGGCGCGCGGTGGGTCGAGCACCACCACGTCGACCGGGCCGGTGATCCGTCGGCGGGCCAGCGCGGTCTCCACCCGGGCCGACACCACCTCGACCCGGGGCAGGTCGGCCAGGTTCTCCCGGGCGGCGGCGACGCCCTGCGGCGCCGCCTCCACCAGGGTCACCCGGCCGGTCGCACCGACCCGGGCGGCCAGCCCGGCGGCGAACAGCCCGGCACCGCCGTAGAGGTCCCACGCCAGCTCACCCGGTCGCGGGTCGAGCAGTTCCAGCACGGCCGTGGACAGGGTGTCCGCAGCGGCCGGGTGCACCTGCCAGAAGGCGGACGCGGGCAGCGTCCAGTCCCGCCCGGCGGCCACCTCGCGGACCACGGTCGGCCCGCTCACCGGGGTGGCCACCCCGTCGCGGACCTCCGCGACGGTCACGTCCCCGCCGGTGCTGGCGACGGTCTCCACCGCCTCGGCGGCCGGCCAGAGCGCGCCGGTCGGCGTGAGCACCGGCAGGTGCTGGATGGCGGGGTGGGCGATGCGGCAGCGGTCGATCGGCACCACCTCGTGCGAGCGGTGCTTGAGCAGGCCGGCCCGGTCCGCGGCGTCCACCGCGTAGCGGACCCGGGAGCGCCAGCCCAGCAGCCCGCCGGGCAGCGCCTCGACCCGGACGCCGAGCTGGTCCAGCTCGGCGTCGGTCAGCCCGCCGAGGCGGACAAGCTGCTCGCGCACCACGGCGGCCTTCCACGCCAGCTGCGCGTCCGGGGCCACGTGTTGCAGGTCGCAGCCGCCGCAGGCGCCCGGCTTCGCGTACGGGCAGGGCGGCTCGACCCGGTCCGGAGAGGCTTCCAGCACGGTGACCGCGTCGGCCCGGACGAACCCCCGGTGCACCTCGGTGACCTCGGCGATCACCCGTTCGCCGGGCAGCGCGTGCCGGACGAAGACCACCTGCCCGTCCACCCGGGCCACGCAGTGCCCGCCGGGGGCGATCGCGTCAACGGTCAGCTCGACCAGCTCCGCCTCGGCCAGCCCACTCTTCGGCGGCGGAGGTGTCACGGCCCGCACGTCCGGCTCAGTCACGGCCGGTCCCGACCGGCCCGCCGTCGACCGGCCCGCCGTCGACCGGCCCGCTCTCGCCTGCCGGCGCGGAGACCACCGGCGGCAGGGTGCCGCGCGGGGCCACCCGTGGGCCGCGCGCCGGGGTCCGGGACAGCGTGGCGTCCAGCCGGTCCAGGTTCTTGCTCGCGGTCGAGGCGAGCTGCCACGGAACGCTGACCACCATCACCCCCGGTTCGAAGAGCAGGCGGCCCTTGAGGCGCAGCGCGCTCTGGTTGTGCAGCAGGTTCTCCCACCAGCGTCCGACCACGTACTCCGGGATGAAGACGGTGACCACGTCCCGGGGTGACTTGCGGCGGGTGGAGGCGACGAAGTCCAGAATCGGCCGGGTGATCTCCCGGTACGGCGAGTCGATCACGGTGAGCGGGATGGCCATCTCCCGCCGCTCCCACTCGGCCTGCAGGTCCCGGGTGTCCTTGTCGTCCACGTTGACCGTCACCGCGGTCAGCGTGTCCGGCCGGGTGGCCCGGGCGTACGCGATAGCCCGCAGGGTCGGCTGGTGCAGCTTGCTGACCAGCACGATCGCATGGTTACGGGCGGGCAGCACGGCACGACCCTCGTCCGGCGGGGTCAACTCCTGGGCGACCCGGTCGTAGTGCCGGCGGATGCCCAGCATCAACACGTAGATCACCGCCATCGCGGCGATCGCGATCCAGGCGCCGAGCAGGAACTTGGTGACCAGCACGATCACCAGCACCGTGCCGGTCAGGCCCATGCCGAACGTGTTGATGGCCCGGGACCGGTGCATCCGGCGGCGCGCCTCGGGATCCCGCTCGGTCCGCAGGTGCCGGTTCCAGTGCCGGATCATGCCGGCCTGGGAGACGGTGAACGAGACGAAGACCCCGACGATGTAAAGCTGGATGAGCCGGGTCACCTCGGCCTGGAAGCCGACGATCAGCACGATCGCGAAGACGGCGAGGAAGACGATGCCGTTGGAGAACGCCAGCCGGTCGCCCCGGGTGTGGAACTGCCGGGGCAGGTAACGGTCCTGCGCGAGGATCGAGCCGAGCACCGGGAAGCCGTTGAACGCGGTGTTCGCGGCCAGGAACAGGATCAGGGCGGTCACCCCGGCCACCATGTAGAGCAGGATCGACCCGGAGCCGAAGACCGTCTCGCCGAGCTGGGTGGTGACGGTCTTCTGCACGTACCCCTCGGGGCCGGAGACGATCTGGAGGGCCGGGTCCTCGACGAACTGCAGGTGGGTCAGCCGGGCCAGCCAGATGATCCCGACCAGCATGCTCACCGAGATGGTGCCGAGCAGCAGCAGGGTGGTGGCGGCGTTGCGGCTCTTCGGCGCCTTGAACGCCGGCACCCCGTTGGAGATCGCCTCGACGCCGGTGAGCGCGGCGGCACCCGAGCTGAACGTCCGCAGCAGCAGGAAGATCAGCGCGAAACCGGTCACGCTGTGCTCGGCCTGGATCACCAGATCGGCACTCGGCGCGCGGAGTTCGTCGCCCAGTACGAAGACCCGGACCAGCCCGGTGAGCAGCATCCCGCCCATCACGATCACGAAGCCGTAGGTGGGGATCGCGAACGCGGTGCCCGATTCGCGCAGGCCGCGCAGGTTCACCGCGCTCAGCAGCACCACCGCCGCCACCGCGATCATGACCTTGTGGGTGGCCACGAACGGCACCACCGAGCCGAGGTTGGCCACGCCGGAGGAGACCGACACCGCCACCGTGAGCACGTAGTCGACCAGCAGGGCGCTGGCCACGCCGACGCCGAACTTCGGGCCGAGGTTGACCGTGGCCACCTCGTAGTCCCCGCCCCCTGAGGGGTAGGCGTGCACGTTCTGCCGGTAGCTGGCGACCACGGTCAGCATGACCACGACCACCGCCAGCGCGATCCACGGCGAGAAGACGTACGCGGAGGCTCCGGCGATGGAGAGGGTCAGAAGGATCTCGTCAGGCGCGTACGCGACGCTGGACAGCGCGTCGGAGGCGAACACGGGCAGCGCGATGCGCTTCGGCAGGAGGGTGTGCTGCAGCCGGTCGGACCGGAACGGTCGACCGACGAGCAGCCGCTTCAGCAGCGAGGTGGGACTGGCCACGAACGCCAAGACTACGACCACCACGGCAAGAGTGCGGGGGTGGGCGATCACGGCTGGCCGAGGCCACGGGGTACGGTCGGTCCCCGCTGTCGACCCGGACGTGGCAGGCTCGCACCGAAGGCCACCGGAAGCGGGAGCGGTACGCACCTTGGGAGGGACAGCGTGCACGTCGTGATCATGGGATGTGGCCGGGTCGGGTCGACCCTCGCCCACAGCCTGGAGTCCCGGGGGCACTCGGTGGCGGTGATCGACCAGGACGCCGACGCCTTCCGTCGGCTCGGCCCCGACTTCGCCGGGATCACGGTGACCGGGGCGGGCTTCGACGGCGACGTCCTGCGGCAGGCCGGCATCGAGCGGGCGGACGCCTTCGCGGCCGTGTCCAGCGGAGACAACTCCAACATCATCTCCGCCCGGCTGGCCCGGGAGACGTTCGGCGTGTCCCGGGTCGCGGCACGCATCTACGACCAGCGCCGGGCGCAGGTCTACGAGCGGCTGGGCATCCCCACCGTGGCGACCGTGCGCTGGACGGCCGACCGGATGCTGCGGCACCTGGTGCCGGAGGGCAACGTGGAGATCTTCCGCGACCCCACGAGCACGGTGTCGATCGTCGAGGTCCCGGTGCACAAGGACTGGATCGGCCGGCCGGTACGCACGCTGGAGGAGGCGACCGGGGCACGGGTGGCCTACCTGATCCGCTTCGGCATCGGCACGCTGCCCACCGCCTCCACCGTCGTGCAGGAGGGTGACCAGGTCTTCATGCTGGTCAGCGACGACATCGTGGCGACGGTCACGTCGGTGGCGGCGACACCGCCGGAAGGGGGGCACTGAGCCATGCGGATCGCCATCGCGGGCGCCGGCAACGTGGGCCGCTCGATCGCCCAGGAGTTGATCGAGAACGGCCACCAGGTGATGCTGATCGAGCGCCAGCCGAAGATGCTGCGCCCGGAGCGGGTGCCGTCCGCCGAGTGGGTGCTGGCCGACGCCTGCGAGCTGGCCAGCCTGGAGGAGGCCAACGTCGCCGGCTGCGACGTGGTGGTCGCGGCGACCGGCGACGACAAGGTCAACCTGGTGGTGTCGCTGCTCGCCAAGACCGAGTTCGCGGTGCCCCGCGTGGTCGCCCGGGTCAACCGGGCCGAGAACGAGTGGCTGTTCACCGAGCAGTGGGGCGTGGACGTCGCGGTGAGCAAGCCGCGGGTGATGGCCGCGCTGGTCGAGGAGGCGGTCACCGTCGGCGACCTGGTCCGGCTGATGACCTTCCGGCAGGGCGAGGCGAACCTGGTCGAAATCACGCTGCCGCCGACCGCGCCGTACGTCGGTCAGCCGATCCACGCCGTGCCGCTGCCCCGCGACGCCGCTCTGGTGGCGATCCTGCGCGGCAAGCGGGTCCTGGTGCCCAGCCCGGACGACCCGATCGAGGCCGGCGACGAGTTGGTCTTCGTCTGCACCGCCGAGGTGGAGGACCAGGTCCGCGCGGTGATCCTCGGGCCGGACAGCGTCGAACGGACCCGCGGCTCACGCTGAGCCGCGGGGGCGCTCAGGCGCCGGGCAGCGGGGTCGGTTGCGGCTCCCGGGTGACCCGGCGCACCGTCCAGACCGTGATCAACAGCAGCAGCGCGTACGGCGGGTAGCCCAGCGCCAGCCGGGCCACGCCCAGCGCGGTGTCCTGATGGGCGAGGTAGAGCCCGGCCTGCACGCCCACCTTGGCCAGCCACACCACGCCCCAGAGCACGGTCAGCTGGGTGAAGGTACGCACCAGCTTCGGGTCGTCCCGCCACTCCGCGCGACCCTTGGCCACCAGCACCGACCAGATCCAGCCCACCAGCGGCTGCCGGATGGCCGCCGAGATCAGCAGGGCGATGCCGTAGCCGATGCCGTAGAGGATGCCGGGAAGGTAGAAATCCCGTTCGTCGCCGGTACGCCAGGCGATGGCAGCACCGATGCCGACGCCGAAGAGCCCGTTGACCGCGTGCCGGATCGGCCGGCGCTGGGCCAGCCGCAGCCCGGCGATCAGCAACGCGACGGCCATCGAGGCGATCACCGCGGGCCGCAGCTCGCCGATGATGTTGGCGACCACGAAGACCACCACCGGGATGCTGGACTCGACCAGCCCCCGCCAGCCGCCGAGCTGGTCGGCCATCTGCTCGGCGATCGTGGGGAGTCGCTCGTCGTCCGGAGGGCCGGTCTCCGGCTGTGCCGCCCGGTGCTGTCCCGTGGTCATCGCCGACCTTCCGTCCGCAGCGCCGTCACTTCGGCGAGTCCAGCTCGTAGTACGGGTTGTAGATGACCTTGCGGTCGTCGCGCATCGCCACCCGGCCGCGCGCGGTCAGGTGCCGCCCCGGCTCGATCCCGGCGATGTGCCGCCGGCCCAGCCAGACCAGGGTGACCACGTCGCTGCCGTCGTACAGGTCGGCTTCCAGGGTGGGCAGGTTGGTCCGCGGCGTGTAGACCACGGTGCGCAGCCGGCCGGCGACCGAGACCACCTGACCCCGGGAGCACTGCTGGGCCGGGACGCTGCCGCACTCGGCGCTCTCCCGACGCAGCTCCTGCGCGTCGATCTCGGCCTCGCTGGCGGTGAACCTTTGCAGGATGCGCCGCAGCGACACCCTGCTCTCGTCGGTCGTCATGACCTCCGCGTCACCCTCTCCACGCTCACCGTCCCCGGCCGGCACCGGCAACGCCGGAACCGTGCCGCCAGCGTACGCCGACGGGGCCGGTTCCGGCGGGCCGGTGCGCGTGGATCAGACCTGGCGGGGCTCGGCGGCGGAGGCACCCTCAGCCTCGGCTCCGGCCTGGTCGGCGATCTCCTGGGGCAGACGCAGCGGCAGCGGCTCGCGGACCGGCTTCGCCTCCTGGCCCCGGTCGACCACCAGGCCGTCCAGGCACTCGGCGAGCGGACCGGCACTGGCCGGGTCGGTGGCCACCGGGCCCTGGAACACGCCGCGGACCATCCAGCGCGGCCCGTCGACACCGACGAACCGCAGGTTCGTCGGGCCGTCCGGGGTGCTCACCTGAGCGTGCAGCTCGGGGCCGTACTCGCCGTCAACCTCCTGGGCGGTGGCACCGTCGCGGAGCAGCGACTGGCGGATCTCCTCGCGCACCTCGTCCCAGATCCCCTCGGACCGGGGGGCGGCGAAGACGCCGAGCTGCAGCGCGTTCTCCCCGTGCACCAGCACCACCTGCTGGATCACGCCCTGCGGGTCGGCCTGCACCCGCACCTCCACCTCGGCGATCGCCGGGATGCGAAGGCTGCCCAGGTCGAGGCGCTGTACGTCATCGTTGACCTCGGAGACGTCGTACGGGCCGCGTTCCAGCGCCGGCGTCGACTCCTCGACCCCCTGGCCGCCGACCTCGGTGGTCCGCTCGTCGCGGGTGTGCCGTCCGGCACCGGCCCGCTTTCGGGAGAAGATCACTGCGCCCACCCTCCGCTGTTCACACTCACCCTGCCACCTCTTCCGTCCACCCTCGGCCCGGCTCGTCCCGCCGCTGCTCGACCCGGTCCTGACCCGCTGGCGACGGCACCAGCCCGGCGTGCCCGCCGGTGGAGCCGTGCCCGCCGGTGCCGCGTCGGGACCCGGGCAGCTCGGCCACCGGCTCGAACCGCGCCCGTGCGACCCGCTGGACCACGAGCTGGGCGATCCGGTCGCCCCGGGAGATCTTCGCCGGCGTTTCCCGATCATGATTGATCAGGTTGACCAGGATCTCACCCCGGTAGCCGGCGTCGACCGTACCGGGCGCGTTGAGCACCGTCACGCCGAGCCTGGCCGCCAGACCGGACCGGGGATGAACCAGGCCCACATACCCCTCCGGCAGTGCGATGGCCACGCCGGTGGGCACCAGAGCACGGCCGCCGGGCGGCAGCTCCACGTCCGCGGCCGCCACCAGGTCGGCCCCGGCGTCGCCGGGATGGGAGTACGCGGGCAGCGGCAGCTCGGCATCGAGCAGGCGTACGGGCACGGGTACGACGTCGGTCACGGGTCCCCTCTTCGTCCGGTTCATCGGGTGACCCTGCCATCCTGCCGGTTACCCGGGCCGCCGTGCGCCGTACCCTCGCAGGAGTGAGCATGTCGCCCTCTCCGTCCACCGATCAGTCGCCGGTCGCGGCCCGCACGGCCTACGCCGAACGGCTGGATCTGCCCTGGTGGCTGTGGCTGGTCGGGCTCCTGGCCGCCGCGCTGCTGGCCGTCGAGATCTGGATGGGCGCCGACGGCGTCCGCACCTGGCTGCCGTTCGCGGTGCTGCTGCCGGCCGCCGCGGCCGGGCTGTGGTGGCTGGGCCGGATCCGGGTCGCGGTCGCCGACTCCGAGCTACGGGTGGACGACGCCCGGCTGCCGGTGCGCTTCGTGGCCGACGTGGTGCCGCTGGACGCGGCCGGCCGCCGTGAGGTGCTCGGCGTGGGCGCGGACCCGCTCGCCTTCGTGGTGCAGCGGCCGTGGATCGGCGGCGCCGTGCAGGTGGTGCTCGACGACCCGGCCGATCCGACCCCGTTCTGGGTGGTGAGCACCCGGCACCCGGTGGAGCTGGCCGAGGCGCTGCTGACCGCGCGGGACGCCCGATCGCCCGTCGACCACCCGGCCGGCGGGCCGGGCTGACCGCACCGGCCGCAGCGGCTTCCACCAGCGCCGACGTGCGTGGCCCGCTCAGGTGCCGGTAGGCGGGCCCGGGAGGGCCTGCGGCGGGGCCGGACGGGCGATGCCACGCCGGCGCAGGTCGGCCTGGAGCTGATCGGCCATCTGCCGGGTGGCCCGGCGGTTGAGGAAGCTGGCCACCGCGGCGCCGGTGAGGAACGGCCCGAGCGTGGTGAGGTTGCGCCCGAAGCGCCGGAGCAGCGTGTCCCGCAGCTCCTTGCGGGCGGCGGTGCCGAGCACCGCGCCAACCCCCACGCCGGGCACCATCGGATTGACCCCGCGTTGGGTGGCCCAGGAGTGCACCAGGGCGACCGTCCGCTGGTTGCCGCTGTCCGCCAGCGGCACGCCGTAGACCTCGTGCAGCTCACCGACCAGCTTCAGCTCCACCGCCACCACGGCGACCGTCTCGGCGGCGAGCAGCACCGGCGCGGAGAGCAGGGTCGGGGCGACCGTCCACTCGACGGCGGCGACTCCTCCGCCGGCCGCGCCGACCGCGGCGGTGGTCCGGGCCGCGTTGCGGATCAACCGCTCGGCCAGGGCGTCGTCATCCAACCCGGGGAAGTGCTGACGCAGGGTGGCCAGGTCCCGCACCGTTATGTGCGGGGCGATCTCGGCGACGGTGTCGACCATCCAGCGCACGGCGGCGCGGGGCTTGAACAGGTCGGCGATCCCACGGACGCGGGCCTGCCCGACCATCCGGGTGAGCAGTTGACGGCGCTGGGCGGGCTCGATGTCGTCCGCGGTCAACGCCGCGACCGTGGCGCCGAGGTCGTCCGCGCCGCCGCCGGTGGTGGTGTCGCCTCGATCGCTCATGGGTCGAACCTCCCGGTGCTCTGGCTACCCGCTACGAGTCAAGCAGGTACCCACAGGTGCCGCACGCCTACACCGGCAGCGGCGGCCCCGATCAGGAGGCCGCCGCTGGTGTCGTGAGTGTCAGACGCACTCGCGGCAGATCAGCTCGCCGTTACGCTCGACCGCCAGCTGGCTGCGGTGGTGTACCAGGAAGCAGCGGGCGCACCGGAACTCGTCCTGCTGCATCGGTAGCACCTTGACCGTGAGCTCCTCGTCGGCCAGATCGGCACCGGGCAGCTCGAAGCTCTCGGCTACCTCGGCCTCGTCGACGTCCACCGCGCCGGACTGCGAGTCGACGCGCCGGGCCTTGAGCTCTTCCAGGCTGTCCTCGCCGAGGTCGACCTCGTCGCGACGCGGGGCGTCGTAGTCGGTGGCCATCGGTTTCACTCTCCCATATCGATGTTGTCGCTTCCGGTTGTAACGCCGGACGACGCTGTTTCGGTTCCGCTGGCCGGCCACCAGTTGTGTCGGGCACCCGACCCGGGGACCGAACGGGTCGAGACCGCTGGGGCGACTCCCCTGCGAGCGCGGAACCTTACCCCCCCTTTGGGCGAGGCATGTATACCGCCCTCGTGGCTGAGATGTACGCCCCTGCACGCGAAGTTGTTCCCAATGTGATTCAGGCGACACGAAGATAGGGGTAGTAGTACCCGGTTCGCGGTCGGCGCGCCGGCATGTCGGACTGTTTCCACGCGACGGCCGGACAACCGTTAACCTCAGCGGCGTATTCGACGGCCGGCGGGTCACTGCGATCGTTGGCGGCCGCCGCCACCCACCTGAGGTCCCGGGAGCGCCCAGATGAGTTTTGCGCGAGTGCGAGCACTCGTCGTCGTCGGCCTGCTCGGGGTGCTGGCCCTGGCTTTCGTGGTCACTGCCCTGATCCGCGACACGCAGGGCACGGCGGGCACGGCCAAGGGTTGCCCGGATGGCTGGCCACTGGCCGACGTCACCCTGCGCGAAACCAAGGACGTCAAGATCAACGTGTTGAACGCGACTGACGAGGCCGGCCGGGCCGGCAGCGTCGCGGACGACTTCCGCAACCGCAAGTTCCAGGTCCAGAAGGTCGGCAACGCGCCCAAGGGGATCGACGAGGTGGCCGTGCTCCAGTACGGCCCCGAGGGCGTCGGCTCCGCTCACCTGCTGCAGGCGTACTTCCTCAACAACGCCGAACCGGCCTACGACGAGAAGCGCAAGGGCGACACGGTCGACGTGGTGCTGGGCAACCGCTTCCAGCAGCTCGCCACGACCACCGAGGTGAACCAGTCCCTCGGTGACCTGGGCGCCCCGGTGGCGCCCAAGGGCTCCTGCCCCGCCCCAGTCAAGAAGAAGTGATCGCGTACGTCGGCGGGCGCTGACCCGTCACCACCACGCGCCCGACCACCACCACGCGCCCGTCCGCCACCATGCGCCCGTCCGCCACCGCGCGCCCGTCCGCCACCGCGCGCCCGTCCATCACCGCGCGCCCGGCGTCCCCGCCGGCCCGACGGCCGGCACCGGGGCCCTGGCGCGCCGTGCGTCCGGGTACCCGGTCAGGGGCCGCCGGCGGCGTCCAGGGCGGCCAGCCGGTCGTGCAGCGGCGCGAAGAGCGCCGCCGGGGCCGCGACCACCAGGTCCGGGCCGGGCGGGCGACCGTCCAGGCCGCTGACCCGCACGCCCGCCTCGGCGGCCACCAGGCCGCCGGCCGCCAGGTCCCAGGCGGCGAGGCCCTTCTCGAAGTACGCGTCCAACCGCCCCTCCGCGACCAGGCAGAGGTCCAGCGCGGCGGCACCGAGCCGGCGGATGTCCCGCACGTGGGCGATCAGCCCAGCCACCACCCGGGCCTGGTGTGCCCGGCGGCCGGCGTCGTAGCCGAAGCCGGTGCCGACCAGCGCCTGCCCGAGGTCGGTCTCGCCGGAGCAGCGCAACCGGACGCCGTCGCGCCAGGCACCGCCGCCGGCCGTGGCGGTCCACTCCTCGCCGGTGCTCACGTTGCGCACCACACCGGCGACCACCACCCCGTCCACCTCGGCGGCGAGCGACACGGCGCTGTACGGCAGCCCGTAGAGGTAATTGACGGTGCCGTCGATCGGATCGATGATCCATCGCACGCCGCCCGGACCGACCGGCCCGGTGTCCCCCGTGCCGTACTCCTCGCCGAGCACCGCGTCGCCCGGCCGCCGCCGGTGCAGCGCGTCGAGCACCTGCCGCTCCACCGCCCGGTCCGCCGCGGTGACCACGTCGGTTACCGTGCTCTTGGTCGCCGCAACCGAAGCACCCTCGACCCGCATCCGGTACGCGGTGGCCGCGGCGTCCCGCGCCACGTCGAGCGCGATCGCCAACAATTCCTGCGCTGACGGCACCAAACGGTCCATCCCAGGTCCCCTTCCCGCACGACCGGGGCGTTCCGGGCCACGCGCGAGTATCATCCTTACAAAGTCCACATCTGCGCTGAATTGGCGGTCCCCAACCGCCGTTACGCCGTGCGGCGCAGGATGATCGCCGCAGACGGCGTTACAATTCACCCCTGCCCACGCGCCACGGACCGCCGACCACCGGCCGGCCCGTGACACGGGGGCCCCTCAACCACATCGCCCGGCCTGTTGCCCCACGCTGTGCCGGACGACCCGGCCGTACCCGCTCTTCGCCTCCGGAAGGTCATTCGTGACAGAACCCCGCCAGACCGGCGCCGACGTTCGCTCGCTCACCGACACCCTGATCGCCCACGCGCAGAGCGCCGGTGGTCAGCTCACGTCGGCCCAGCTCGCGCGCACCGTCGAGTCCGCCGAGGTGACTCCGGCCCAGGCCAAGAAGATTCTGCGGGCGCTCTCCGAGGCGGGAGTGACCGTGGTGGTGGACGGCTCGGCGAGCACCCGCCGCCGGGTCGCCGCGGCCCGCTCGACCACGCCGGCGTCCCGGGCCACCACCGCCAAGACCACCAAGAAGGCCGTCGCGCCGGCGCCGAAGCAGGCGCCCGCCGCAGACGAGGCGCCGTCGGCGCCGGCTCCGCGGAAGGTGGCCGCGCGCAAGGCCACCGGCGGCACCGCCGAGGTCGCCGCCGCAGCGGCGACGCCGGCGAAGGCGGCCAGGTCGACCCGGGCCACCAAGGCAACGGTCGCCGCGGCCGCTGGCGCCAAGCCGGCCAAGGCCGGCGGCAAGGGCGCCGAGGGTGAGATCGACCCGGAGGAGCTCGCCGCCACGATCGAGGACGTGGTGGTCGAGGAGCCGGCCGAGCTGGCCCAGGCCGCCGAGACCGACGCCGCCGCCTCGGCCACCGACAACGACTTCGAGTGGGACGACGAGGAGTCCGAGGCGCTCAAGCAGGCTCGGCGGGACGCCGAGCTGACCGCCTCCGCCGACTCGGTCCGTGCGTACCTCAAGCAGATCGGCAAGGTCCCGCTGCTCAACGCCGAGCAGGAGGTGGAGCTGGCCAAGCGGATCGAGGCCGGGCTCTACGCCGCCGAGCGGCTGCGCGCGGCCGACGAGGGCGAAGAGAAGCTCAGCCGGGAGATGGTCCGCGACCTGGGCTGGATCTCCCGCGACGGTGAGCGGGCCAAGAACCACCTGCTGGAGGCGAACCTCCGCCTGGTGGTCTCGCTGGCCAAGCGGTACACGGGGCGCGGGATGGCCTTCCTGGACCTGATCCAGGAGGGCAACCTCGGCCTGATCCGCGCGGTGGAGAAGTTCGACTACACCAAGGGCTACAAGTTCTCCACCTACGCCACCTGGTGGATCCGGCAGGCGATCACCCGCGCGATGGCCGACCAGGCCCGCACCATCCGCATCCCGGTGCACATGGTCGAGGTCATCAACAAGCTCGGCCGCATACAGCGCGAGCTGCTCCAGGATCTGGGCCGCGAGCCCACTCCGGAGGAGCTGGCCAAAGAGATGGACATCACACCGGAGAAGGTGCTGGAGATCCAGCAGTACGCCCGGGAGCCCATCTCGCTGGACCAGACCATCGGCGACGAGGGCGACAGCCAGCTCGGTGACTTCATCGAGGATTCCGAGGCCGTGGTCGCGGTCGACGCCGTCTCGTTCTCGCTCCTGCAGGACCAGCTCCAGCAGGTGCTGCAGACGCTCTCCGAGCGTGAGGCGGGTGTGGTGCGTCTGCGCTTCGGCCTGACCGACGGCCAGCCGCGGACGCTGGACGAGATCGGCCAGGTCTACGGGGTGACCCGGGAGCGGATCCGGCAGATCGAGTCCAAGACGATGTCCAAACTGCGTCACCCGTCCCGGTCGCAGGTCCTCCGGGATTACCTGGACTGAGCAGGTTTCGTCAACCGAACGTGTCGTTTTGACCACCTGGTGTGCAACGCCAGATGGTGATCGTCCGGATGCACGAATGTGATCGTTGACGTGGCACCCTGGGTGCACGGCACACTGTCCCTGCCATGTGTGACCTCGGTCCCCCGCGGGCACACAGGGAAGGCACGGCCCAGCATGGGTGTTGCACGATAGGTGAGCAACGACCGAAGAGATTGTTCATCGGTGACGACCAGAGGAGGAAGGCGATGACCCCGACCCTCACGCCGCCGCCCGCAACGGTGGCTCCCCCAGCCGCCGATGAACGGTGCGACCGCTGCAATGCTGCCGGCAAGCTCCGGATCACTCTGGCGGGTGGTAGCGAGTTGGTGTTCTGTGGGCACCACGCGAACAAGTACGCGGAGGATCTCGTGAAGATCACCGTCCGGTTCGCGACGGACCCCGAGTTCAGCTGGCGTGGCGCCGACCTGATGGAAAACTAAACCCGCAACCCGACATAGCCGACCGGAGGCACCCCGAGGGTGTCTCCGGTCGGCTTTTCTCTACCCACCAAACCCCCGCGCCCATGATCGTGCTCGATCCTGGAAGTAGTGGCCTCACCGATACGGGATGCCACCTGGAACGAGCACGATCATGGAGAGCTGACGCCGCCGGACACCGGCCAGCGCCGGTCACGCGGGGGCGGGGGCGGGGGTGGTCGGTGCGGGTGGGGCCGGTGGGGTCAGAGGGTCTGCACGGTGGCGATGCGTTCCTCTAGCTGCTCGATGGTGGCCTGGGCACTCGGCGGGCCGCCGCAGAGTCGGCGCAGCTCCGCGTGGATCTTGCCGTGCGGCTGGCCGGTGCGGTGGTGCCGGGCGGCCACCAGAGCGTTCAGTTGGCGCCGGAGCGCCACCCGGCGCTGGGCGGCGCTCATGGGTGCCGGCGGCGCCGCGGTGGGCGCAGCGGCCGGCTGAGCGGCCGTGCGGCGGCGCTGGGCGGCGAGTTGCTCGGTCTGCCGCTTGGTCAGCAGCAGGGAGACCTGATCGGCGGTGAGCAGGCCGGGCAGGCCGAGGTACTCCTCCTCCTCGGGGGTGCCGGCCTGGGCCGCGGTGCCGAAGGACGCGCCGTCGAAGATCACCTGGTCCAGCTCGGCGGTGGCCGAGAGCGCGGCGAACCGCTTCTCCAGCTCCCCGCTGGCCTGGTCGTCGCGCTGGGCACGCTCCAGCAGATCGTCGTCGAAACCGTCGGCTTCCTTGGGTTTGCCGAGTACGTGGTCCCGCTCGGTCTCCATCTCGCTGGCCAGCCCGAGCAGGTGCGGCACGCTGGGCAGGAAGACCGACGCGGTCTCCCCGGACTGGCGTGCCCGGACGAACCGGCCGATCGCCTGGGCGAAATAGAGCGGGGTGCTGGCACTGGTGGCATAGACCCCGACGGCGAGCCGCGGGATGTCCACACCCTCGGACACCATCCGCACCGCGACCAGCCACCGCTGCTCGGACGCCGCGAATGTCGCGATCCGTGCGGACGCGCCCAGGTCGTCGGAGAGGACCACGGCGGCCTTCTCGCCGGTCACCTGCTCGATCAGCTTGGCGTACGAGCGGGCGGTCTGCTGGTCGGTGGCGATGATCAGCCCGCCGGCGTCGGCCATCCCGGCGTTGCGCAGCACGGTGAGCCGGGCATCAGCGGCCCGCAGCACCTGCGGCATCCAGTCTCCGGCCGGGTCCAGCGCGGTACGCCACGCCTGCGCCACCAGGTCCTGGGTCATCGGCTCGCCGAGGCGGGCCGCCAACTCCTCCCCCGCGTTGGTCCGCCAGCGGGTCTCCCCGGAGTACGCCAGGAAGAGCACCGGCCGGACCACGCCGTCGCGCAGCGCGTCGGAGTAGCCGTACACCGAGTCGGCGCGGGAGCGGAGCAGCCCGTCACCGCCCCGCTCGTAGCTGACGAACGGGATCGGGTTGTCGTCGGAGCGGAACGGCGTGCCGGTGAGCATGAGCCGGCGTACGGCGGGCTCGAAGGCGTTCTTCACCCCGTCGCCCCAGGATCGGGAGTCGCCCGCGTGGTGGATCTCGTCGAGGATGACCAGGGTGCGCCGGGTCATGGTGCGCCGACGGTGCACCTGCGGGGCCATCCCCACCTGGGCGTAGGTGACCACGGCCCCGTGGAAGTCGGCCGCGGAGTGCACGTCCGCGTTGCGGAAGGCGGCGTCGAGTTGGATGCCCACCCGGGCGGCGGCGTCCGCCCACTGGTTCTTCAGGTGCTCGGTCGGGGCGACCACGGTGACCGCCTCCACCGTGCCGTCACCGAGCAGCTCGGCCGCGATCCGCAGGGCGAAGGTGGTCTTGCCGGCACCCGGCGTGGCGACCGCCGTGAAGTCCTCGGTGCGTCGGCGCAGGTACTCCACCAGGGCTTTGCGCTGCCAGGCGCGTAGGGCCGGGAACGTCTCAAGCACCGGCGTCCGGGCTGCCACGCGAAGCTCCTCTCCGACCGCACGACGGCGGATCCGGGGCGAGGGCCACGAGTACCGCCGCCCATGAAAACGCCTCCGCGCAGAAGCTGCCGCGAAGGCCGACTCAGCATAACCAGCGCGGGCGCTGCGGCCCAGGCGACGCCACGCTGGTCACATCCACCACACCCGCCCTCAGCGCCCCACGACCCCCTCGCACGGGTGCCCGGCCCCGGCACTCGGTCAGCGCGAGCGCGTCACCACTCCCGGTCGGTGCGGGGATCCGCCCCGCTGATGCGCGGCGGGCGCAGCGTCGCCACCGGGGCGGACCAGCGTCGGCGCAGCGCGATCAGACGCAGGCCGAAGACCAGTACAGCGGCGGCGGTGAGCGGCGCGGGCCCGGTCTGCCCGGCGACGTACAGCAGCGCCACCGCGACCGACCCGACCAGCGCGGCCACGGCATAGATCTCCCGGCGCAGCACCACCGGGATCTCGGCGGTGAGCAGGTCCCGGCCGAGCCCTCCGCCGATCGCGGTGAGCATGCCGATCAGGCAGGCGCCGACCGCCGGCACCCGGGCGTCGAGCGCCTTGAGCGTGCCGGTCACGGTGAACAGCCCGAGGCCCGCCGCGTCCAGCACCAGCACCGTGGTGCGCAGCCGGGCCAACTGCGGGTGCAGCCAGAAGACGGCGAGGGCGGTGATCGCGGCGGTGGCCACGTACCGCCAGTCGGCGAAGGCCAGCGGTGGCACCTCGTCGATGACCAGGTCCCGGAGGATCCCACCGCCGAGGGCGGCCACGAAGCCGACGAACGCGACACCGAACAGGTCGAGCCGTTTGGCCACCGCGGCCGAGGCCCCCGAGGCGGCGAACACGGCCACCCCGGTCAGGTCGGCGAGGAGCAGGGCGGTGGAGGTGGTCACCGCCGCAGGCTACGTCGCCGGCCGGAACGCCGGCCTGCGTTCACTCGCGGTACGAGTCGTAGATCTCCTTGCACTTGGGGCAGACCGGCGAACCCGGCTTGGCCGCCTTGGTGACCGGGAAGGTCTCCCCGCAGAGCGCCACGACGTAGGTGCCCATGACGGCACTCTCGGCGATCTTCTCCTTGCGGACGTAGTGGAACATCTCAGGACCGGTGTCGGCGTCCTTCAGCTCCGGACGCTCGAGAACCTCTGTGCTCACGTCTGCACCTCCAACCGTCAAGTTTGGCAGGTCATCACGGCCGGGTCCACTTGAGGCCGGCCGAAGCCCCACCCCGTACCGTGCCCCCCGTGACTGACTTTCGCATCAGCTACGGCACCGAGGTGGCCGAGGCCCTGCACGACGGCCGGCCCGTCGTCGCCCTGGAGAGCACCATCGTCTCGCACGGCCTGCCCCGGCCGGAGAACCTGCGCGTGGCCCGGGAGATCGAGCAGACGGTCCGGGACGCCGGAGCGGTACCGGCGACGATCGGCATGATCGGCGGCGAGCTGGTGGTCGGCCTGGACGACGCGCAGCTGACCCGGCTGGCCACCGTCGATGGTGTGACCAAGCTCTCCGTCCGCGACCTCGCGGTGGCGGCGGCGACCGGCGCGGACGGTGCCACCACCGTGGCCGCGACCAGCGCGGTGGCCGCCGGCGCCGGGATCGGGGTGTTCGCCACCGGCGGTCTGGGTGGGGTGCACCGGGAGGCCGCGCACACCTTCGACGAGTCGGCAGACCTGATCACCCTGGCCCGGACCCCGATCGCGGTGGTCTGCGCCGGGGTCAAGTCGATCCTCGACGTGGGCGCGACGCTGGAGCGGCTGGAGACCCTCGGGGTCGCCGTGGTCGGTTACCGCACCCACCGGTTCCCCGGCTTCTACCTCACCGACGGCGGCTTCGACCTGGACTGGTCGGTGGACTCGCCGGAGCAGGTCGCCGCTGTACTCGCCGCCCGTGACCGGCAGGCCGTGCACGCCGGCGGACTGATCATCGCCAACCCGCTGCCGGTCGACGAGCAGCTCGACCCGGAGCTGCACGACCGGACCCTCGCCGACGGCCTGGCCCGGCTGGACCGGGACGGGGTGACCGGCAAGGCCGTGACCCCGTACCTGCTGGCGCACTTCCACTCGGCCACCGAGGGCGCGAGCCTGGCGGTGAACGTCCGGATCATCCTGCGCAACGCCGATCTGGCCGCGCGGATCGCGGTGGCCTCGGCCGCCCGCTCCACCGCCGTACCGGCATGACCCACCCGGCCCGGGTGGTCGTCGTCGGGGACGTGATCACCGATGTGGTCGCCGTGCTGTCCGGGCCGCTCGCGGCCGGCTCGGACACCGCGGCCGAGATCAGCCTTGGTGGGGGTGGGCAGGCGGCCAACACCGCCGCCTGGGTCGCCGCGCAGGGGGTTGACGTCACGCTCGTCGCCGCGGTCGGCGACGACGACGCGGGGCGGGACCGGATAGCCGAGCTCGACCGGGCGGGCGTCGACTGCGCGATCGACCGGGTCGAGGGCGTCCCGACCGGCATGGTGATCGTGCTGACCACCGATGGTGAGCGCACCATGGTCAGCCAGCGGGGCGCGAGCCTGCGGCTGAGCGCCGAGCACGTCGAGCGGGCCATCGCGGCGGTGCCCGACGCCGGGCATCTGCACCTGTCCGCGTACACCCTGTTGGACGCCGGGTCGCGCGGCGCCGGGCTGCGGGCGCTCGCCGCCGCCCGCGAGCGCGGGCTCACCACCAGCGTCGACGCGGCCTCCGCGGCGCCGCTGCGGCGGGTCGGCGCTGCGGCCTTCCTGGGCTGGGTACGCGACGTCGACCTGCTGCTGCTCAACGCGGACGAGGCGACGGCGCTGGCCGGCGGCCTGGACCCGGCGGCGCAGGGGCGGGCGTTGTCGGCGACCGCCCGACGGGTGGTGGTCAAGGGCGGCGCGGCCGGCGCGGTCTGGGTGGACCGCACGGACACGGTCAGCGTGGCCCCGGCCCGGCGAGTGACGGTGGTGGACGTCACCGGTGCCGGCGACGCCTTCGCGGCCGGTCTGCTCACCGCCTGGCTCGCCGGCGCCACCCCGGCGGCGGCGCTGAACCGCGCCACCGATCTGGGTGCGCTGGCCGTCTCCACGATCGGCGCCCGGCCACGGCCGTGACCTGTCGGACCCTGGCCCGTACGCGGGTCAGGGTTCGGCGTCGATGACCTTGTGCGGGCGCTCGTCGGCGGTGAGGCTCATCGGCGGGGTGTCGTCTTGCTGGCGTGGGTGGAACCGGTTGGCCAGCCGGTGCTCTTCCTTGGGCGGGCGGTCGTTGGCGAGCAGCACGGCCAGCCACGGGATGAGCACCATGCCGAGGGCACACAGCGACAGCCAGAGCCAGAGCAGTGGGGCGTTCACGCCGACCAGGATCGCGCCGACAACGATGCAGGCGACCCTGATGCACATCATCAGGACGTAGCGGCGCTGACGGCTGGTGAGCTGATCGTCCTGGCTGCGCGAGGCGTCGGTGATCAGAATCGGCTGGTACGCCTGACGCTTCACCATGGACCTCCTCGAGGGGATTACGCCCCATCCTGTCACCGCGTCGCCGTGATCAGCGAAATTCGACTCATCCCGTTGCGTGTTACGCCCGTGGTACGCTCCGCGACGTGGGCAGCAGGTTCAGCTTCACCGATGAGGCGTTGGCCAACCTGAGGGTCTACGACGTCACGCCCGGGGAAGTCTGGGAGGCGCTGCACAGCGCCCGACGGGTGATTCGCCACCTGGGCGACGACGTGATGGTCGTCTACGCCGTCGCCCGGCGGGGCCGCCGACTGGCGGTGCTGCTCGCCGAGGCCGATGGCACCGACAACGACTGGGACATCCTCTCCGCTCGCGAGCTGAGCGACGTCGAGTCCAAGCGCTACGACGAGGCCGTGCGGAGATCTCGCCGATGAGGAGGCCGTGACGATGCACCGTAACGACGCGACCAAGCAGTTCCACAGCGGCGACGACCGGATCGCCGAGCTGATCGATGAGAGCCCGGCGGTGGATCTGCCCACCCCCGACACCGACGTGCCGATGGTGAGCCGATCGGTCCGGCTGCCGCTGGACACCTACGAGCGGGTGCGGGCCGCCGCCGACGCCCGGGGCATCGGGGTCACCACGCTCATGCGTCAGTGGATCGAGGCCGGCCTGGCCGACCTGGACGACTCCGCCACCGTCTCGCTCGCCGACGTCCGGCGTGCGCTGGCCTCGCTGGCCCACCCCACCGCCGCCTGAGCGATCGGGTCAGCTGCCCGCGGTTTTCGCCTTCGCCGCCGCCTTCATCTGCTGCTTGTACTCCCGCACCTTGCGCAGCGAGTCGGCGTCGGTGACGTCGGCCACCGACCGGTACGCGCCCGGGTCGCCGTACCCGCCGGCCGCTTCCCGCCAGTCCTGCGGGGTTACCCCGAACCGCTTGCCGAGCAGGGCCACGAAGATCTGCGCCTTCTGCTTGCCGAAGCCGGGCAGCTCGGCGACCCGGCGGAACAGCTCGGGCCCGTCGGCGACGTCGGACCAGAGCAGGGCGGCGTCGCCGTCGTAGCGGTCCACCAGGACCTGGCACACCTCCTGCACCCGGGCCGCCATCGCCTTCGGAAACCGGTGCAGCGCGGGCGGGGTGGCGAAGATCGCGACCAGGGCCTCCGGGTCGTACCCGGCCAGCTCCGCGGCGTCCAGGTCGTGGCCGAGCCGCTGCTCCAGCACGTACGGCGAGGAGAATGCCTTCTCCATCGGCACTTGTTGATCAAGAACCATGCCAAGGAGTCTGGCCAGCGGGCTGCGCTCCAGCAGCAGGTTGGCCTCCGGGTCGATGGGTAGCACGAGCGTCATGCACACCATCCTGCCCGGCCGCCCAGCCGGGCGAACACCGACGCTCCGGGTCGGATCCGGCGGGTGGCGTGACCGGGGACACAACGGGGGGCAGGATGGCGGCGTGGACGAACACGACATGCTGCTCTCCCCCGCTGGCGTCGACGCGCTGCGGACC
The DNA here is from genome assembly GCF_040608515.1 of Micromonospora sp. NPDC005173. Taxonomy (NCBI): domain Bacteria; kingdom Bacillati; phylum Actinomycetota; class Actinomycetes; order Micromonosporales; family Micromonosporaceae; genus Micromonospora; species Micromonospora sp. NPDC005173. Next base: position 81,804 of record NZ_JBEXIK010000017.1, on the reverse strand, counting down.
GCGCTGACCGGGGCCGGGTTCACCAGCAACGGGATCGCGAACCGGCTCGGCGCGCAGGCGACCGGCGCGGTCGCGCGCAACGATTACCGGGCCGCGCTGCGGGCGACCGAGGACCGCGATCCGCTCGGCACCCTGATCCGGGTGTTCATCTGCGACCAGACCGAGTCGGAGGCGACGGTGGCTGCCGCGCTGGCGCCGCTGAGCATCGACGAGGCGGTGGCTGGCGGGCTGGTTGAGCGGCACGGTGACGGCCTGCGCGCCGGCGTCGACCTCGAACCGTACGGCGACGACTGGTGGGTGCTCGCCGACGTGCCGGCCAGCGCCCGGCCGGGCCGGCCGCTGCACGCCGAGCATGTGCTCGGCCTTGGCGGGGCCACCCAGACCCTGATCGGCGCGACCGTCCGTCGGCCGGTCGACACTGCGCTGGACCTGGGCACCGGCTCCGGCATCCAGGCCCTGCACCTGGCCACCCACGCGGGCTCGGTGACCGCCACGGACCTCTCGGAGCGGGCCCTGCGCTTCGCCGCGACCACCGCCGCGCTCAACGGCCAGGACTGGGAACTGCTGCGCGGCGACATGGTCGCGCCGGTGGCCGGCCGGCGCTTCGACCTGGTGGTGAGCAACCCGCCCTTCGTGGTGGGCCCGGGCACCACCACGCACGTCTACCGCGACTCCGGTCGGGTGGGTGACGCGATCGGCGCCGAACTGGCTGCCGCCGCCCCCGGCCTGCTCACCGAGGGCGGCACCATGCAGTACCTGGCGAACTGGGTGCACGTCGCCGGCGAGGAGTGGGACGAGCGGGTTTCCGGCTGGTTCACGGGGACTGGCCTGGACGCCTGGGTGATCCAGCGGGAGGTGGCCGACCCGATGGCGTACGTCAACCTGTGGCTCACCGACGTCGGCGAGAGCGCCGACCCGCAGCGGATGGCCGCCTGGTTGGACTGGTTCGACGCGCACAAGGTGGAGGCCATCGGCTTCGGCATCGTGTCGCTGCGCAGGGGCGGGCACGCCGACCCGGTGGTCCGGGTGGAGGAGCTGCGCCAGCGGGTGCAGCCGCCGCTGGGCGACCAGGTCACAGCCTGGTTCGACCGCCAGGACTTCCTTCGGGTACGCGACACCGAGGCGCTGCTCGCCGAGCGCTACCGGGCCGCCGAGGGTCTCCAACTGCGACAGGAGGCCACCATGGGCGACGAGGGCTGGGCGGTGGACCGGCAGGTCCTCGCGATGCCGCACGGCCTGCGCTGGACCGAGGAGGTCGACCCGCTGGTGTTGGCGCTGGTCGGGGGCGCCGATGGGCGGCTGCCGCTGCGCGACCAGCTCGCGCTGCTGGCCGCGGCGCACGACGTCGCGCCCGATGAGCTGGCCGAGGCGGCCGGCCCGATCGTCGCGCACCTGGTGGAGCGCGGCATCATCGAGCCGGTGACCGCCTGATGCGGGTGAGACGGGCGGCCGGGCCGCTGGCGGGCCGCTGATGCGCGCGGTGGTGCAGACCGTCGGGCGAGCCAGCGTGACGGTGGACGGCGCGGTGGTCGGCGCGATCAAGGACGGCCTGCTGGTGCTGCTCGGGGTGACCCACACCGACACCGCCGAGACCGCCGCGACGATGGCCCGCAAGGTGCACGAGCTGCGCATCCTGGACGACGAGCGGTCCGCCGCCGACACGGGTGCGCCGATCCTGGTGGTCAGCCAGTTCACCCTCTACGGCGACGCCCGCAAGGGTCGCCGTCCGAGCTGGACCGCAGCCGCCCCCGCCGAGGTGGCCGAGCCCCTGGTCACCGCCGTGGTGACCGCGCTGCGCGAGCGGGGCGCGCCGGTCGAGACCGGCCGCTTCCGCACCCACATGCTCGTCGAAAGCACCAACATCGGCCCCCGAACCATCCTCCTGGACCTCTAACCCCACCCCGCACCCCCGCACCCGCACCCGCGCAGCGGTGATCAAGAGGTTCGCGTCAGAATTCGCCCTCGATGTGACGCAAACCTCTTGATCACCGGGGAGGTGGGGTCGAGCACGTCCGTTAGGAGAAGAGGCCTCGGCGGGAGAGGGACTGGCGGAGCCAGCCGTCGAGTTCGGCGGTCCAGTCGGTGCGGTCGGCGGTGGCGTGGTCGACCGTGAAGCGACCGAAGGCGTCGCGGCCCTCGGTGAAGACGCCGCCGCGCTTGTCGACCTCCAGCACCACCTGCATCTGCTGCGGGTCGGCGATGAAGGTGACCTCCAACTGGTTGATCGAGCGGGCGTACTGCGGCCCCGGGCTGAACTCGATCTCCTGGTAGAAGGGCAGCGTCTGCCGTACGCCGTAGATGTGGCCACGCTCCACATCGGCGCGGGCGAACCGGAAACCCAGTCGCAGCAACGCCTCCAGCAGGCGCTCCTGCGCCGGCAGCGGGTGCACCGCCACCGCGTCCAGGTCGCCCTTGTCGACCGCGCGGGCCACCTCCAGCTCCGTACGCAGCCCCATCGTCATGCCGTGCAGGTGCTGCCCGTACAGCTCGGTGACCGGCGTCTCCCACGGCACGTCGAAGCGGAACGGGATGTCGTGGCGCTGCCCCGGCTCCAGCCGGAACGCACCGGTGACCTGCTGGCGGTGGAACTCCTGAGTGGTGTCGTAGTCGTTGTCGCCGCTCTCCACCTCGACCCGGGTGACCAGGCCGAGCGCCACGTGGTCGATGTCGACCTGGTGGTCACCGCCGACGACCTGGATGCGGCCCTCCAACTGGCCGCCCGGGCGGCAGTTCGGGTTGGCCAGCACCGTCTCCACCGACGGACCGCCGACCCCCATCGCCTTCATGAGCCGCTTGAAGACCACACCATCCTCCATCTGCTGTCCCCGCCGACCTGCGATGGCCGACGGTCGGGACGGTAGCCCGGGCGGGCAAGGCACACCCGGGCGACACACCGCTCCGCCGATCCGACCGGATTCCTGTCGGGTGCCCGATCGCCTCACTCCCGTTTCACGCCCCGCCCGCCAAGCTGTGTGTCACACCGGCACCACTGAGCCGGAGGCACGGCACAGACGTGGACACGGGGAGAGACAGAGATGGTCCTGCAGATGACGGAACACCGGATGCGCCCGGCCGCCAGCACCGACACCGACGGGGCCACCGAGGTCCTCGCCGACCTGGACGCCACCGATGAGCGTGGCATCTCCACCGACCTGGTTCGGGCGTACCTCAACGGGATCGGCCGGACGAAGCTGCTGACCGCGGCCCAGGAGGTCGACCTGGCCCGGCGGATCGAGGCCGGCCTGTTCGCCGACGAGAAGTTGGCCACCTGCACCCCGGTCTCGCCGGAGCTGCGGGCCGATCTGGAGCTGATCGTCGCGGAGGGCCGCGCTGCCAAGGACCACCTGCTGGAGGCGAACCTGCGGCTGGTGGTCAGCATCGCCAAGCGCTACACCGGTCGCGGGATGGCTTTCCTGGACCTGATCCAGGAGGGCAACCTCGGCCTGATTCGCGCGGTGGAGAAGTTCGACTACGCCAAGGGCTACAAGTTCTCCACCTACGCCACCTGGTGGATCCGGCAGGCGATCACCCGCGCGATGGCCGACCAGGCCCGCACCATCCGCATCCCGGTGCACATGGTCGAGCAGGTCAACCGGATGGTCCGGGCCCGCCGCGAGCTGGCGGTGTCGCTGGGCCGCGAACCCACGGTCGCCGAGGTCGCCCAGGCGCTGGACATCCCCGAGTTCCAGGTCATCGAGCTGATCTCCTACGACCGGGAGCCGGTCAGCCTGGACCAGGCCGTCGGCGACGACGGCGAGAGCGCGCTCGGTGACTTCGTGGCGGCGGTGGACCCGCGCGGCGTGCCGGGCGACGCGGCCGCGCAGGGCGAGCTGCGCAACGAGGTGAGCATCGTGCTGGCCACCCTGTCGCAGCGGGAGCAGGCGGTCATCCGGCTCCGGTTCGGGCTGGACGACGGCCGGCAGCGCACCCTGGACGAGGTCGGCCGGGAGTTCGGCCTGTCCCGGGAGCGGATCCGGCAGATCGAGAAGGTGACGCTGCTGAAGCTGCGCGCCCCGGAGCGGGCCCAGCGCCTGGAGGCGTACGCCTGCTGACGCACCCGGTTCCCATGGAAGGCCTCGGCGGTTCGCCGGGGCCTTTCATGCTGTCGAGGTGCTTGACGGCGGCACCGATCCGCGATAGAAACCATGTGGTTATACAACCAGGAGGTTATAGGCGGTGGGCACCGAACTGTTGGACGCGACCTTCGCGGCGCTGGCCGACCCGACCCGGCGGGCCATCCTGGCCCGACTCGCGGGCGGTGAGGCGACGGTGACCGAGCTGGCAGAGCCCTTCGCGATGAGCCAGCCGGCCATCTCCAAGCACCTCAAGGTGCTGGAACGCGCTGGCCTGGTCAGCCGGGGGCGGGACGCCCAGCGCCGACCGTGCCGGCTGGAGGCCCGACCGCTGCGGGAGGCCACGGCCTGGCTCGCCGACTACCGCGACTACTGGGCGGAGAGCTACCAGCGCCTCGACGCCCTGCTCGACGAACTCCAGGCCGTCGACCAGACCGACGCCGAGCGCCGGCGCGCCCGACTGGACGGGACGGGCGGGTGACCGGCATCGGCGACCCGCTCGTCGTACACACCCCGGGCGACCGGGAGATCGTGTTGAGTCGGCTGTTCGACGCACCGGTGCACCTGGTGTTCGCCGCCTTCACCCAGCCTGAGCTGCTGGTCCGGTGGTACGGCGCACGCGGGTGGCGGCTGGCGGAGTGCGATGTCGAACTGCGGGTCGGCGGGCGGTGGCGGTATGTGTCACTGGGCCCGGAGGGCGCTCGGATGGTCCAGGCCGGGGTCTACCGGCAGATCGAGCCACCGCACCTGCTGGTCTGCACCGAGCTCTTCGACGACCAGTCCTACCCGGGCGAGACGCTGGTGAGCCACGAGTTCACCGAGCTGGCCGGGCGAACGACAGTCACCACCACGCTGCGCTACGCCACCCCCGAGGGGCGGGACATCGTGCTGCGCTACCCGATGGTCCGGGGCGTCGGGCAGAGCTTCACACGGCTCGCCGAACTGCTGCACCTGACAACGACGATGCGAGGAGAGACACCATGAACTGGACACTGGAAGTGGTGATCGTGCCGGTCTCCGATGTGGACCGGGCAAAGAAGTTCTACGCCGACCAGCTCGGCTTCGCCGTGGACCACGACACGGTGGTCGGCGACGGCGCACGGATCGTCCAGCTGACCCCGCCCGGGTCCGGCTGCTCGGTCGTGATCGGCAAGGGCGCCGTCCCGGACATGCCGCCGGGCTCGCTCAAGGGACTGCAACTGGTGGTGCCCGACCTGGAGCGGGCCCGCGCCGAGCTGGTCGAACGTGGTGTGGAGGTCAGCGAGATCCAGGTGCTGGGCGCCAGCCCGAGCCCCACGCCGCACCCGCTGGACAACGTCGGCTTCGTCTTCTTCACCGACCCGGACGGCAACGCCTGGGCCATCCAGCAGATCTCCAGCCGCGCCTGACCGGACCCGCTGAGAAGGGGCCTGACCGGACGCGCTGAGAAGGAGCCCTCACAAGCGGCGGGGGCCGGTGTCCGGTCGGGCGGCCACGCCGCCGACCCGTACCTGGGCGTGCAGGACCGAGATGCCGTCCGGGCGGGCGAGCACCGGGTTGAGGGTCAGCGAGCGCACCCGGGGCTGCTCGTCGGCGAGCTGACCCACCCGCAGCAGCAGGTCGGCCAGGGCCGCCCGGTCGACCGGTGCGGCGCCCCGGTGCCCGCGCAGCAGCGGCGCCGCCCGGGGCTCGTCGACCAGCTCTGCGGCGTCCCGGTCGGTCAGCGGCACCGCCCGCCAAGCCCGGTCGCCGAGCAGCTCGGTGGCGACCCCGCCGAGGCCGAAGCCGACCACCGGCCCGAACGCCGGATCTTCCACCAGCTCCACCACGCAGGCCACCCCGGGCGGGACCATCGGCTGTACCAGCACGTCCGCGCCGAAGGCCGCCGCCAGCTCGGCGTACGCCCGGCGGACCGTCGACTCGTCGGGCAGGTCGAGCCGGACCGCGCCCAGGTCGAGCCGGTGCCGCAGCCCCGGGGCGGCGGCCTTGAGCGCGACCGGGAAGCCCAGCCGCGCCGCCGCGCCGGCCGCGGCGTCGACCGAGTCGACGGGCACCGACGCCACCACGTCGATGCCGTACGCCGCCAGTAGCGCGGTCGGGTCAGGCGGGTCGGCGCGCAGCGCGGTCTGCGCGGCGGTCCGGTCGATCCGGGACAGCTCGGGCGCGACTCCGGGCGGGCGACGCAGCCATTCGGCGTACCGGTGCACCCGGGCGAATGCCCGCACCGCCTCCTCCACGCCGCCGTACACCGGCACCCCGGCCGGCAGTCGCCCGACCAGGAACGTCGCCACGGTCGGCTTACCCAACGCGAGTGCGGCGGGCAGCGCGGCGGCGACATCGGCGTCCACATTGCTGGGTTGGCCGGGCAGCGGTGGGGCGAGGACCACCACCAGCGCGTCCACCCGGTCGTCGGCCGCCGTCTCGGCCAGCGCGGCCGCGAAATCGGCGGCGCCGGCGCTCGGCCCGACGTCACGGGGGTAGCCGTCGACGACGGTGAGGCCCTGCCCGGCGCAGGCGCTCGCCGCCAGGCCGGTCAGCGCCGAGGAGTTGCCGACCACGCCGACCCGGCCGCCCGCCGGCAGTGGCTGGTTGGCCAGCAGCACCCCCACGTCGAGCAGCTCCGGAACGGTGTCCACCCGGATGACCCCGGACTGGGCGAAGAGCGCCGCCACCGCCACCTCGTCCGGCCCGGCGGTGTCGCCGACCCCGACCGGACGGGCGGGCGAGGCGAGCGCGACGACCGGTTTGGCCCGGCCGATCCGCCGAGCCAGCCGGGCGAACTTGCGCGGATTACCGAAGGTCTCCAGGTACAGCATGATCACGTCGGTGTCGGGGTCGTCCTGCCAGTACTGGAGCAGGTCGTTGCCGGAGACGTCGGCCCGATTGCCGGCCGAGACGAAGCTGGACAGCCCGAGGCCACGCCGGTCGGCCTCGGCGAGCAGCGCCACCCCGAAGGCACCGGACTGGCTGAAGATGCCGGCCCGACCGGCTGGCGGCAGCGCCGGGGCGAGCGTGGCGTTGAGGCGTACCGCCGGGTTGGTGTTGGCCACGCCGAGACAGTTCGGGCCGACCACCCGCATCCCGGCGGCGTGCGCCGCGCGGACCAGCGCCCGCTGCATGGCCGCGCCCTCGGCGCCGGCCTCGCCGAAACCGGCCGAGATGACCACCAGGCCGTGCACTCCCGCAGCGGCCGCGTCGGCGACCACCGCGGTCGCCGCCTCCGGCGGAACCGCCACCACCGCCAGGTCCACCGGCAACTCGGCGTCGACCGCCGACGGGTACGCGCGCAGCCCCGCCACGGTCGACGCGCTCGGATGCACCGGCACCACCGCACCGGTGAAACCGCCGTCGCGCAGGTGCCCGAGCACCGCCGCGCCGACGCCCTGGCCGGTGGCGCTGGCACCGTAGACGGCGATCCCGCGCGGGGCGAGCAACCGGGCGATCGAGCGGGCCTCGGTGCGATGCTCCCGACCGCGCTGCACCTCCAGCGTGGCCTCGGTGGGCGCGATCGGGAAACTCAGGTGAACCACGCCGTCGGCGTACTCGCGCTGGACCTGGTAGCCGAAGTCGGCGAAGACCCGCAGCATCGTCCCGTTGGCCGGCAGCACCTCGGCGACGAAGCTCATGATGCCGTTACGCCGGGCGGCCTCGGCCAGGTGCTCCATCAGCACCGAACCGATGCCCCGGCCCTGGTGGGCGTCCTCCACCACGAAGGCCACCTCCGCCTCCGGGGCCTGCGGGCCGAGCCGCTCGTAGCGGCCGACCGCAACGATCTGGTCGCCGGCCAGCACCACGAACGCCTCCCGGTCGCGGTGGTCGACGGTGACGAAGCGGATCAGATCCCGCTCGGGGATGCGCGGGTACGGCGAGAAGTAGCGCAGGTAGCGGGTGCGCTCGGAGAACCGGCCGTGCATCGCCACGATGTCCGGCGCGTCCTCCGGACTGATTGGTCGCAGTTGGACGGTGCTGCCGTCGCTGAGCAGCACGTCCACCGACTGGTCGACGGTCGTCACCGGCCCGGCTCAGTCCCGCGGATCGTGCGGGTCGAGCCCGAGCAGCGGGAACACCGTCTTGCGGGTGGCCGCGATCGCCCGGTCCACCGCGTTCGGCTCGCCGGTCGGCTGCCACGGCTCGTACGACGGGTCCGCGTCGTCGGTCATCCGCAGCGGCACCTCCCGACCGGGGCCACGGGCGGCGGCCAGCGCCCGCCACGCCGGCGGGGTGAGCGTCGCCGGGTCGAGCGGGGCGCCGGTGGCCACAGCCAGCAGGTGGGTCCAGGCCCGGGGCACCACCTCGACCAGCGCGTACCCGCCGCCGCCGGTGGCCACCCAGCGGCCGTCGCACAGCTCGTCGGCGAGCGCCCGCAACGCCAGGTAGGTGGCCCGCTGCCCGTCCACCGTCAGGTTCAGGTCGGCGAGCGGGTCCAGCCGGTGCCCGTCGGCGCCGCACTGGCTGACCAGCACCTGCGGTCGGAACGCCCGCAGCACCGACGGCACGATCGCGTGGAATGCCCGCTGCCAACCGGTGTCGTTGACGCCCGGGGGCAGGGGCATGTTCACCGCGGTGCCCTGCGCGCCCGGCCCACCGGTCTCGTCCGGGAAGCCGGTGCCCGGGAAGAGCGCGAGTGGGGTCTCGTGCAGGCTGACCGTGAGCACCCGAGGGTCGTCCCAGAAGATCTCCTGCACCCCGTCGCCATGGTGCACGTCGACGTCCACGTACGCGACCCGCTCGGCGCCCAGGTCGAGCAGGCGGGCGATGGCCACCGCCGGGTCGTTGTAGACGCAGAAGCCGGAGGCCCGGGCCGGCATCGCGTGATGGAGGCCACCGGCCACGTTCACGGCTCGCCGGGCGTCACCCCGCCAGACCGCCTCGGCGGCGGCCACGGTGGCACCGGCGATCAGCGCGCTGGACTCGTGCATCCCGTCGAAGACCGGATTGTCGGAGGTGCCCAGCCCGTAGCCGGCGAACAGCGGGTCGTACGGCGCGGCGCGCACCGCAGCCAGGTAGGCCGGCTGGTGCACCCGGGCGAGCAGGGCGTCGTCGGCGGGCTCCGGCTTGACCAGGCGTACCCCTGGGCGGTCCAGGATGCCCAGCTCGCGGGCGAGCGCGATGGTCAGCTCCACCCGGACCGGGTCGAGTGGATGCTCGCCCATGTCGTAGGCGAGCAACGACTCGTCCCACACCACCACCGTGTCCTCGGACATGAGCCCATCGTCGCACGAGGACCGTCGCCGGCCCATCGCACGCGCTGGTCAGCGACCGGGTGTCGGTCCGGAGGCGACCGGCCGGGTCGGGTCGGCCACCCAGTTGCTCCACGATCCGACGTAGAGCGCCGCGTCCGGTCGGCCGGCCAGGTGCAGCGCGAGCACGGCCTGCGCGGCGGTCACCCCGGAGCCGCAGTACGCCCCGACGGACCGCGCCCCGGTCACCCCGACGGCGGCGAACCGCTCGCGCAGCACGTCGGCCGCCGGGAAGCGCCCGTCCGGGCCGACGTACTCGGTGGCGGGCAGGTTCGCCGCTCCCGGCACGTGCCCGGCGACCGGGTCGATCGGCTCCACCTCGCCGCGGTAGCGGGGCGCGGCCCGCACGTCGAGCAGCACGGCGTCGTCCGCCGTCGCCAGCGCGGCGGCCTGCCCCGCGTCGAGCACCGGGAGATCACCCGGGCGCACCTCGACGTCGCCCGAGGCCGGGGCGGGCGCCACGGTGGAGACGGGCTGGCCGGCGGCGACCCAGGCCGGATAGCCGCCGTGCAGCAGGCGGACCGGGCTGTGCCCGGCCCAACGCAGCGTCCACCAGGCCCGGGCGGCGGCCAGGCCATCGCCGCCGTCGTACACCACCACGGGGTGACCGGCGCGAACGCCGGCGGCCCGCAGCGCGGCCTGCAACGCGGCCGGGTCGGGCAGTGGATGCCGGCCGCCGGCACCGGGTGGCCCGCAGAGCGCGGTGTCCAGGTCGACGAAGACCGCGCCGGGCAGGTGACCGGCCAAATAGTCGTCGCGGCCGGGCGGGCCGGTGAGCCGCCAGCGGACGTCGAGCAGGGCGGGCGGATCGGCGCGGTCGAGCTCGGCGGCGAGCCGATCGACCTCGACCAGCGGCTCCTGGGTACCGGACATGGCGACCATCCAACACCATCCCGGTCGTCGGCTCGCGGCTCGGCGGCGGTCGATCGGCGTTCTCCGAGGTAGCATCGTGCACCGGAGGGCCGCTGACGTTATGAAGTCTCACGACCTGGTCGACACGACCGAAATGTACCTACGCACCATCCTCGAGTTGGAGGAGGAGGGTGTGCCGCCGCTGCGCGCCCGGATCGCCGAGCGGCTGAAGCAGAGCGGGCCCACGGTGAGCCAGACCGTCGCCCGGATGGAGCGCGACGGCCTGCTCACGGTTGAGGGCGACCGGCACCTGATGCTCACCGCACAGGGCCGCGGCAGCGCCGTGTCCGTGATGCGCAAGCACCGCCTCGCCGAGCTGCTGCTGGTCAACGTCATCGGGATGCCCTACGAGGAGGCCCACGAAGAGGCCTGCCGTTGGGAGCACGTGATGAGCGACGCCGTGGAGAAGCGGGTGTACGACCTGCTCAACCGGCCGACCCGCTCGCCGTACGGCAACCCGATCCCCGGGCTGGAGGAGCTGGGCTCGCCGGAGGCGGAGACCGCCGAAGCCGGCGAGGGCGAGCGCAACCTGGCCTTCCCGGGCCTCTCCGGGCCGGTCGTGGTGCGCCGGATCTGCGAGAGCGTGCAGACCAACGGTGACGTGCTGCGCCAGCTGCACGCCGCCGGCGTCGACCCGGGTGCCACGGTGACCGTGGCCCAGGAGCGCGACGGGGTGTCGATCGACCGCTCCGGGGACCGGGTCCGGCTGCCCCGCGAGGTCGCCTCCCGGGTCTTCGTCGCCGCCAACTGACCGAGGCCGGCCCCGGCGTCACAGCGCCCGGGTGTTCACCTTCTTGGCCAGTGCGATCAGGTCGGCGGTCAGCTTCTCGGCCGCCGACCTCTCGGCGTCGCGGGCGCCGGTCCAGCTCAGCTCCGCCAGCCGCCCCTCGGTGGCCAGCCAGCCCACCTCGGCGACCGGCCCGCGCCCACCCGCCGCTGCCACGGTCCGCCGGTACGCCTGCTGACCCAGCCCGGTGACCTTCGCCGCCTTGTCGGGCACCACGTCCGCGCCGAAGGTGGCCTTGTCGATCTTGGTGTCGGTCACGGTCAACGTCAGCTCCGGCAGCGCCGCGCTCTCGGCCCGGAGCACGCAAGTGTGGGTGTCACCGCGTTCGCTGGCGGCCGCCACGTCGAAGCGCACCTTCACCAACTGCTCGATCACCGTGAAGTCCAGCAGTCGGCAGGCGCCGCCCGAGGAGGCCGCCGCCACGTCCACCGCGATCGGCGCCGGCGGCGGCACCGCCACCGGCTCGGCGTCGGCGGCACAGCCGCTCACCAGCAGCCCCGCCAACCCGGCGACCACGATCCGCCCGCGCACGCTCCACCCTCTCGCCGACCGACGGCGGTAGGCGCCCGCCGGATGTCCGTCGGAAACCGTACGGGGTGTCCGGGTCCGGCGGAAGCCCTCGTTCGGCGGGTCCGCCGCGACCCGGCCCGCGCTCATCCGGCCGGCGGATCGTCCACGTACGGGCAGTGCCGGCAGCCGCGTCCACAACAGGTGCCGCGCCGGGCCAGAAACCCGGCGCTGAGCACGAACAACCCCGTCGCCGGGTCCAGGTAGCCGGCCTCGCCGGTGGCCAGCGCGGCGGCGTGCGCGGCGAGGATCCGAGCCCGGTCGGGGTGATCGGGCGGCAGCCGGGACAGGTGCGGCTCGGTGAGCGGCCGATCCGCCAACGGTCGTCGCTCTCCGGTCACCGCAGCAGTCTAGGGACGCCCGACCCACTGGTCAGCGGTGCCGGGCCAGGGCGGCGGCCACCTCGTCCCGGCCGGCGCCAGCGGCCAGCAGCAGCCGCAGCAGCACACGCGCCTTGTACGGGTCGAGCAGCCCCCCGTTGAGCAGCCCGCGCCGTTGCAGGTCGGTCTCCGAGCCGACCGCCCCGTAGGTGTGTCGCAGCACCGACCCGGCCCCGGAGCGGGAGGTGAGCACGACCGGCATCCGGCCGGCGAGGTCCCCGAGCACCGGGGCCAGCGCGGTGGGCACGTGCCCGACTCCGAAGCCGGCCACCACCAGGCCCTGGTGGCTGCCGGCCAGGCCGTCCAGCAGCAGCCCGTCGTCGTCCATCGTCAGCACGTACAGGGCCACCCGGGTCGCGTCGAGCCGGGCCGGGTCGACCGGCGGCAGCGGCTCGTGCCGCGCCGGCCGGGTGAGCACCCGCACCTCCCCCTCGATCACCTGCCCGATCGGGCCGGCGTTGGGGGCGGCGAAGGTGGCGGTGCTGGTGCTGTGCGTCTTGCGCAGCCAGCGGGCGGCGTGCACCTCGTCGTTGACGGCGACCAGCACGCCCAGGTCACGGGCGCCCGGCGCGGCGGCCACCCGCAGGGCCGCGAGCAGGTTCGCCGGCCCGTCCGCGCCGGCCAGAGTGGGGTTGCGCATCGCGCCGGTGAACACCAGCGGGGCGTCGTGCGGCCAGACCAGGTCGGCCAGGAACGCCGTCTCCTCCAGCGTGTCGGTGCCCTGGGTGACCACCACGCCGGTCGCGCCGCCGGCCACCGCCCGGGACGCGTCCGCGACCACGTCGAGCAGATGACGGCCGGTGAGGTTGGCGCTGGGCACCGCGTGGGTGTCCCGCACGTCCACGGGTACGCCCAGCTCGGCGAGGCCGGGCACGGCAGCGGTGAGATCCGCGCCGGTGAGGCGGGTGACCACACCTGGGCGGCCGGCGTCGACGCCGCCCATGGCGATCGTGCCGCCGAGGGTGATCAGGGCGATGGACACGGGTGGGGCCTCCGTTCCGCCGCCCCGGTGCCGGCGGCCCTGGGACCGTACCCGCCCTGGCGACAGGCCCGGTGACCAGGCCGGCGGGGCGAAATGCGGTGTCGCACGGTGTCGCGGCCCCGATAGTGTCCCCGGGCTGCCGCCCGGCGGCACCCGTGATCGCACAGACAGGCAGTGACCGTGACCGAGCAGGCGATCCAAGCCCCGACGGTCGTGGCGGGGCGAGGCCCGTCGCTGTGGCACAGCCGGAACTTCCTGCTGCTCTGGGGCGGGCAGACGGTCAGTGAGTTGGGCACCAGGATCGCCAGCGTGGCGGTGCCGCTGCTCGCCGCCGACACCCTGAACGCCAGCGTGTTCCAGGTCTCCCTGCTGACCGTCCTGGCCTGGCTGCCGTACCTGCTCTTCTCGCTGCCGGCGGGCATCGTCGCCGACCGGATCGACCAGCGACGCCTGATGATCGCGTGCGACCTGGGTCGGGCCGCGCTCATGCTGTCGCTGCCGGTGGCCGCCCTGGTCGGCCAGCTCACCCTGGCCTTCCTGTACGCGGTGGTCGGGCTCGGTGGGGTGCTCACCGTGCTGTTCACCGTGGCGTACAAGAGCATGCTGCCCCGGCTGGTGCCGGCGGACCTGCTGGTGGACGGCAACGCCAAGCTCACCATCAGCCAGGACGCCGCCGAACTCGTCGGCCCGACGGTCAGCGGAGCGCTGATCGGGCTGGTCGGCGCCGCCCGGACGTTCCTGGCGAACGGGTGCGCCTTCCTGGTCAGCGCGGTGACGCTCATCCTGATCCGGGAGGCGCCCGTACGCCGTGAGCCGGCACCGCGGGTGCCGCTGCGGGTGGAGCTGACCGACGGGCTCGGTTTCATCCGGCGGCAACCGATCCTGGTGAGCATCCTGGCCTGCACCACCTGGTCGAACTTCTTCGTGATGGCGTCCGGTTCGATCGAGGTGACCTTCCTGGTCCGTGAGCTGCACGCCACCCCGGTGCAGGTGGGGCTGGTCTTCTCGGCCAGCGCCGTCGGCGGGCTGGTGGTGGGTGTGCTGGCCGCCCGGCTGTCGACCTGGCTCGGCTCGGCCCGGGTGATCTGGGTGGCGATGACCGCGCCGGGCCCGTTCTACCTGCTCATGCCACTGGCGCAGCCCGGGTGGGGAGTGCTGCTCTACGGGGTCGGGCTGGCCGCGTTCTCCGCCAACGCGGTGCTGTACAACGTCGCGGCGATGACGTACCGGCAACGGATCACGCCGCCGGCGATCCTCGGCCGGGTCAACGCGGCGTTCCTCTGGATCTGCTTCGGGGTGATCCCGCTCGGCGCGCTGGCCGGCGGCGCGCTCGGTACCGCGCTGGGACTGCGCGGGGCGCTCTGGGTGTGCGTGTTGGGCACCTGGGCGGCGTGCCTGTTCGTGGTCTGCTCCCCGCTGCGCCGGATGCGCGACATGCCGCCGGTGTCGGCGGAGCGGCCGACGATTCCGTCGTAGGGTCCGACGATGCTCGGCACGGCACCCGTCGAGGAACACGGAGGGAACACGATGCGGAAGATCGTTGTGCACATGAGCCTGTCGCTGGACGGGTTCTTCGAGGGCCCGGGTGGCGACCTCAGCTGGCACCAGGTTGACAACGAGCTGCACGAGCACTTCAACGAGGTCATCGCCCCGATGGGCGGTTTCCTCAACGGGCGCGTCAGCTACCAACTGATGGCCGCGTTCTGGCCGACCGCCGACCAGGACCCGACCGCCAGTGCCCCGATGCGCAAGTACGCCCAGATCTGGCGGGACATGCCGAAGATCGTCTACTCCCGTACGCTCGACCACGCCGACTGGAACGCCACCGTGGTGCGTGAGGTCGACGTCGAGCAGGTCCGGAAGCTCACCGCCGAACCCGGTGGCGACCTGGCGGTCGGCGGGGCCGACCTGGCCGCCACGTTCGCCAGGCACGACCTGATCGACGAATACCGGACCTACATCCACCCGGTGTTACTCGGCCGGGGCCGCCGCCTCTTCCCCGACAGTGACGCCCCGACCGGCCTGCGGCTGGTCGAGAGCAGGAAGTTCGGCAACGGGGTCGTCCTGATCCGCCACGAGCGGGCCCGCTGAGCCACCTCGCCGGGCGGCTCCCGCGAGGATGACCGGTCCTGGCAGGGTGTGCTCATGACCACCTTCGCCGCGCCGGACGGCACCACGCTCGCCTACCGGGTCCTCGGCGGTGGCGCCCCGCTGGTCTGCCTGCCCGGCGGCCCGATGCGCGACTCGGCGTACCTCGGTGACCTCGGCGGTCTGGGCGCGTACCGGACGTTGGTCGTCCTCGACCATCGGGGCACCGGCCGGTCGGCCGAGCCGGCGGACGTCTCCAGCTACCGCTGTGACCGGCTGGTCGGTGATGTGGAGGCGCTGCGCCGGCACCTGGACCTCGACCGGCTGGACCTGCTCGGGCACTCAGCAGGCGCCAACGTGGCGTTGCAGTACGCCGCCCGGCACCCCGAGCGGGTGGGCCGGCTCGCGCTGGTGACCCCGAGCACCCGGGCCGTCGGGCTGGCGGCGACCGCGACGCTGCGCGAGGAGGTCACCCGGGTCCGCTCCGGTGAACCGTGGTACCCGGCGGCGGTCGCGGCACTGGACTCGATGGTGGCCGGTCGGGCCACCGACGACGCCTGGCAGGCGATCGCGCCGTTCTTCTACGGCCGGTGGGACGCCGCCGCCCGGGCACACCAGGCGGCCGAGCCCCACCAGCGCAACCAGGAGGCGGCCCGGGTCTTCGGCGCCGACGGCGCCTTCGATCCGCCCGCCACCCGCGCGGCGCTCGCCGCACACCACGGCCCGGTGCTGCTGCTCGCCGGCGAGGTCGACCTCGGCGCGCCGCCGGGCCTGGTGGCCCAGCTCGGCGGGCTGATGCCGGGCGCCGACCTGGTCGTCCAGCCCGGCGCGGGACACTACCCGTGGATCGACGACGCCGACCGGTTCACCGCGACGCTCGCGGCGTTCCTCGGCTGACCGTCGGCACCAGCCGCTTGAGTCTCCACCGGGAGGAGACAGCATGGTGAGGGGCATGAACGGCGAGACGCGTTACACGATCGGCGAACTGGCCCAACGGACCGGCCTGAGCGTCAAGACCATCCGCTACTACGCCGACCGGGGCATCGTGCCACCGACCGACCGCAGCCCGGCCGGCTACCGCCGCTACGGCCCGGACGCCGCCGCCCGGTTGGAGCTGGTCCGGACGCTGCGCGACCTCGGCGTGGACCTCGCCGCCATCCGGCGGGTGGTGGACCACGAGGTTCCGCTGCACGAGGTGGCCGCGGCGCACGCCGAGGCGTTGGCGGTGCAGATCCGCGTGCTGCGGCTACGCCAGGCGGTGCTCACCGCGGCTGCCAAGCGCGGCGGCGGAGCCGAGGAGATGGAGCTGCTGCACACCCTGGCCCGGCTCTCCGGGCAGGAACGTCGACGGCTGGTCGCCGACTTCCTCGACGCGGTCTTCGACGGCCTGGCCACCACACCGGCGTACCCGGGGATCATGCGGTCGCTGACCCCGGAGCTGCCCGACGATCCCCGCACCGAGCAGGTGCAGGCGTGGGTGGAGCTGGCCGAACTGGCCCAGGACCCGGACTTCCGGGCCAGCATGCGACGGCTGGTGCAGCAGTACGCCGCCGACCACGACCTCCCAGGGCTACCCCGCCCGGACGCCGTCGCGGTGGTCCGGGACGGTGTGGCCCCCGCCCTGGCGGCCGGTCTCGATCCGACCGGACCCGAGGCCGATCCGGTGGTCGCGGCGGTCATCGGCCGGTACGCACACCTCACCAACCGGCCCGATGACGCCGACCTGCGCCAGCGGCTGCTGGACCGGCTGGACACGGCGAACGACCCCCGCCGGGACCGGTACCTCGACCTGCTCGCGGTGATCAACGGATGGTCGACCGGCGGCGGGGTGGCACCGGCAGTGGACTGGTTCAGCCGGGCCCTGCGCGCCCGGATGCTGACCTGATCGCCTGCGGGCGAAGGGCGTCAGGCGAACCAGCTCATCGCCTGACCGTGACCTCGGGTCCAGGCCAGCGGCGTGCCGTCCAGCGCCAGGACGTTGTACAGCCCCTCTTCCGGCGACTCTGGCAGCCCTTCATAGGGCAGCACCTCCGGGTCCTCGTTGGCGATCCAGTGACCGGGCAGCCCACGGACCAGCCGGACGAACGCCTCCCGGCGCGGCACGGGCACCTGGTAGAGCACGGAGGTGTGGAAAACCACCAGCGTCGCTTCCGCCGGCGCCCGCGCGGCCAGCGCCGGCAGGTCGTCCACCAGGTCGCCACGGACCAGCAGCGGCGGTTCGGCCGCGGCGACCGCCGCCGCGGCCCGCAGCCGCGCCCGCCGGTGCGCGTGCTCCGGCCAGATCAGCGCGTCCAACCAGGACACGTCGTCGGGGTCGGTCACGTCGAGGGGGTTGAGGTCCAGTCCTGCCCGCCACACCACCTGGGGTACGGCTGCCGGCGGGACCAACCCGCTGGCCGCGCACTCCAGAACCGGCTCCCCGGAGCCGACCCGGTGCTCGCCGAAGCGGTAGGCGTACCGGTCGGGATAGAGGCAGAGCCCGGCGGACGCCCCGACCTCCAGCAGGGCGAGCGGCTGCGGCAGCGCGGCGAGCACCGGCAGCAGGACCGCACACCGGCCGGCCTCGTTCGTCTGGGTGGCCCGAGCCCGCATCTGCGCCTCGATGGCCGGCCAGTTCGCCACCGCGTAGTCGTGGAACGCCACTGGGTCCTCGACCGGGCCGCCGAGCCACCGGACGACGCCGAACAGCAGGTTCGGCTGCCGCTTGGCCAGCGGGAGCCCGTCGAGCAGGGCGAGCAGTTCGGCGTCCCGGGACACCGCCCGGGACAGCCGCTCGTACGCGGGCGAGACCCCCCGCACCTCGCGGTTGGCGAACCTGGCGTACGCCTCAACGGTCGTCATGCCCTGATCGTCGCAGCCATCCCCCGCCAATACCGACCCCGCCTCCCCCGGGTTACGGGCGCGGCTTCCTGCGCCGGGATATCTCCTCCAGGTGCTGACGTTGGTGCTGCCGGACCATCTCGTCCCAGGCTTCCTGGTCGTAGTCCGGGTCTGGCGGGATCCACCTGTGCGAGTTGTCGCTGTAGTGGAACCGCTCGTCGCCCCGCCGGATCAGACTCACCGAATCCAGCCCAGGAAGCGCCGGTGCAGCAGCCCGGCCGGCACCCAGGTCAGGTCCTCGGCCGCCCAGACCAGGTAGGAGCCCATGTAGAGGCCCAGCGACACCGGAGCACCGTCGAACTCGGCGCGCAACTCCGTGCGCCTGGTCTGGCAGGGCCAGGGACCGTCGCAGCCACCGCAGGTCCACACCGGAAGGACCGGGCCGTGCGTGGTCACGGCAGGCCGTCCAGAAAGCGCCGGGTGGCGACCCGTGCGTGCCAGCGGACGGCCCATTCCGCCTGGTAGCAGGGGTACGGAGACAGCCGTGCCCACCACCAGCGACAGCCAGCGCACAGGCCGTCGACGCCGGGCAGGTGCACCGCCAAGATCTGTCCGACCTGTTCGTCGGTCACTCCTGCTCCTCCCCCGGCCAGTGGCCTCGGCGGATCGGGATGCGGTGCCGGGCTCGACAGGGCAGGTCCGCGCCGCAGCGACAGATCCGGCGCCATCGCCGCCACGACCAGACCGGCCGATGCCGTCGAGCCAGGGTCATCGCCACCGCCAGCAGGTAGCCGTCGTACGACACCCGCTTCGCCACCCGATCTCCTCCATCCACGCACGGGTAGTCAATCTGTAAGTGACGATTGTACAGGCTGATGCGCACCTACGTTCAGGCCGTGAAGCGACCCCGCTTGTACGGACCCGGCGAGTTGGCCGCAGTGTTCGGCGTGTCGCGTCAGAGGGTCCTGCAGATCACCCGCAGGCCCGGCTTCCCCGAACCCTTGGCCCGGCTCATCGGGATGACCGTTTGGGACGCTGACGAGGTAGACGAGTGGGCACGCCACAATCGCCCGCCGCGAGCAACCGACGGCGACGACGACCGTTGATATTTGACGTGTCGGCAGACGAACACGACGAGGCCCTGCCCTAGCATCCAGGCAGGACCTCGTCGTGGCTGACAGCTCTCTGGGCGTCGTAAGGCAACCCCGCCATGCGTACTTGCTACAGCAGCGAGATGACCGTGAACGTTGCTGCCCCTATTACGCTCGGTACCACGACTAACCAGCTACGCGGCCGGATAACGAGCCAGCATGCTCCTAACCAGACGGCACCTGAGAGCAGCGAGATGGGCAGCCGCTTGTCGTGGCGCACGAAGCCCTGCCAGCCCGTTGCCTCCGGGCCGAACGCCAAGGCCAAGACGCCGAACAGTCCGAGCATGCAGGCCACCGCGACTCGCATCCACATCAGGCGCCGGCCGCTCTCGGCTGCCTGATCCGCCAAAGCCCCTTCCGCCGCAGCACGACGGTCGCGCTCTTCCTGAAGCCCTCGCTCCAGCTCCTCCGCTCGTGCAACTGCGGCCTGTTCGGCGGCCATGGCTCTAGCCGCTGCGTCGTCGCGCTCATGGCGAAGTCGCTCTGCTGCCTGCCGCGCCTCCGCTGCAGCCCGCGCTGCAGCGCCAGCGGCCTCCGCCTGAGCGAGACCCGCAGCCTCGACGTCGGCCATTCGACGCTTCTTATCCTCAATCTCCGTGAGGAGCGCAGTGTTGTCCTGGAACACCGCATTTTCAATCAGCTCGCGAAACTCGGACTCAGTCTGCTCTTCCGGCTTGAGCCGGGACAGCAGAACCTCATCGCTCATTACCCGAACGGCGGTCTCGGTGGATACGTCCTCGTAGGTAGCAAGGTAGGAGACAACAAGCGAGGCTGTCTCATCATAGTCACTCTGAGCGGTACGGAACTCGGGGGCAGCGAATACCTCAAGGAAGCGCGTGTCAAAATCAGCGGTTGTGCCTACGAACGGCCTCAATACCTGAATGAGCTGTTGCGGCAGGACCACAGTGCTGACCCGACCAAGGTCATTGCTACGGAGAACCTTGGCATCGAAATCGAATAGTGCGTAATCGTTGGTGAGGAGCATAGCTCCCGTCTTCAGCGCATTCGACGCTCGCCGGCGCTGGCGCTGCAAGCTCATCCACAGGACCACGTCGTGATCACGGGCGGCGTAGGGACGAGGCTTGCCGGGCCTCTTTATCTGCAGGAAGTGTTCGAACTCCGCAATGTATGATCCTTTGGTGCTAACATCGAACTCAGGTGGGCTCTCGCGATAAAGCTTCACACCCTTGTCGGCGAGCAGGTCCTCAATGTGATCAAACTTAGAGAGAAACACTTTTGGGTCAAGCGGCTGTTGCGAGTTTAATGCGTGGTAACGGCGCTCAATCCCGGAAACGCGGCCGCTACTTTCCGACCATTGCACAACCGCCCGGCTCAGGGAAACCGAAAAGCGGCTCGCGAGAAGCCTCCCTGCGGCGCTGTTTATCAGCTCCCTCAGCTCCTTCAGCGTCCGCTCGTGATAGTAGAGCTGAAAGGGAAGCTTGTTCTTCTTCAGAAAGCTGAGCAGCTCTTGAGTCGCCTCCTGCATCGGGTTATCGTGCAAGTCAAGCATGCCAAGCACCACGTTGGTATCCAAGAAGAGACGGGTGCTGGGTAGCTGTCCCCGAAGGAACTCGGCGGTAGCGTCGCTGACAGTCAAGGCAAAGAAGGTGAACGTGCCGTCAAGCAACTGCGATACGTATCGGGTACGCGCAGGGGTTCCACCTTTGAAGAACAGCGTGACGCCGGCCGCCGCTTCTGCTGTCTGACTCAGGTCATGCTTATTCAGCGCTGCGTGCAGTAGCTGAACCAACCCACTGCCCGCGTCCGCGTTGACGGTCGATCCGGGGCGCAACAACTCCGCCGCAAGGGCCCCGTTTTTCCTGAATACGGAACCTAGGTACTCTTGTAACGCCCGCCACAGCTTTTCGCCGTCAAGGTCCGGGTACACGGCAGCAACCTCAAGCAGCCACTCACGCCGGACAGTCTCCTCAAGATTGTTGGCGGCTCCAATGCGCTCTTCAACATCAGCGCGGGTGCTCGGAGAGAGAGAAATCCGACCACCAGGAGGTGCCGAAAGTAGCCGGCCGACCTTTAGGTGCGTCTCGAGCGCCTTTCGCACCTCGCCTACTGGCAGTTCAATGCTGAAGTAGGTGGACAAGGCTTGAGCGACCTCGTTAGGGTCGCCGGCACCGACAGTGGGGTCGATTGCCAGTACGGTAAGGACGAGACTGTCTACTGCTCCCTGCACCTTACCCGTTCGGTTAAGGGAAAGGTGGTGACATAGCTGCGTAAAAGCTGTCGTCTCCGACTCGGTTGTACTCACCATTTTGCGCAACTGCCTTCCCTCGCCGGGCTCTGGTCCAGTCCGTTCAGCCGGGGTGGGTCGCCCCGGTCCTCGACGAGAACCGGGGCGCCATGTGTCACCGAACCCTAGGTCATTACCGATCCGGCATGCTGCCAACCTTTAGTCAGGGTGCGAGCCGTTGCTGCTTACTGATCCTGCCGGGATGCAACGGGCCCATCTCAGGAGGCATACGAGGGATTGGTACGTCAGCTGCAGCCGCTGGTGGAGCCGCAGCCCTCGCAGACGTAGCAGCTACCGGCGGGGCGCATCTTCGTACCGCAGGTGAAGCAGAGCGGCGCGTCGGCGGCCTTGCCGATCACGGCCTCCAGCAACTCGGTGCTGGAACCCACGTTCGGGGCCGGCTTGGCGGTGGCCACCTCGGCGAGTTCCTGGGCCGGCTGAGCGACGGGCTCCGGCTTGGCCGGGGCCTCCACCGGCGCCGAGGACGCCATCGCGGTGAGCTCCGCACCGGTCACCGCGGCGCTCTCCGCCTCAGCCTCGGCCCGCAACTGGGCGGCCCGCTCGCTGGCCGTGAAGATGCCCAGCTCGGCGCGGCGCTCATGGGGCAGGAAGTCCAACGCCAGGCGACGGAAGATGTAGTCCATCACCGAGGCCGCCATGCGCACGTCCGGGTCGTCGGTCATGCCGGCCGGCTCGAAGCGCATGTTGGTGAACTTGCTAACGAACGTCTCCAGCGGCACCCCGTACTGCAGGCCGATGCTGATGGCCACCGAGAAGGCGTCCATCACACCGGCCAGGGTGGAGCCCTGCTTGGACATCTTGAGGAAGACCTCGCCGAGGCCGTCGTCCGGGTAGGACGACGCGGTGAGGTAGCCCTCGGCACCGCCGACGGAGAAGGAGACCGTCTCGGACGGACGCTTCTTCGGCAGACGCTTGCGCACCGGCCGGTACTCGACGACCTTCTCGACGGCCGGCGCGGCCTTGGCGGCCTCGACGGCGGCCGGGGCGGTGGTCTTGTTCGGCTTGGCCACCGAGAGCGGCTGGCCGACCTTGCAGTTGTCCCGGTAGATCGCCAGCGCCTTGAGGCCGAGCTTCCAGCCCTCGAAGTAGATCTTCTCAACGTCCTCGACGGTGGCCTGCTCGGGCATGTTGACCGTCTTGGAGATGGCGCCCGAGATGAACGGCTGGACGGCCGCCATCATCCGCACGTGACCCATCGGGGCGATGGTCCGCTCACCCATCGCGCAGTCGAAGACCGGGTAGTGCTCCGGCTTGAGGCCGGGGGCGTCCACCACGTGGCCGTGGTCGGCGATGTGCTCGACGATCGCCTCGACCTGCTCCTCGGGGTAGCCGAGGCTGCGCAGGGCGCGCGGCACCGTCTGGTTGACGATCTGCATCGAGCCGCCGCCGACCAGCTTCTTGAACTTGACCAGCGCCAGGTCCGGCTCGACGCCGGTGGTGTCGCAGTCCATCATCAGGCCGATGGTGCCGGTCGGCGCGAGGACGCTGGCCTGCGAGTTGCGCCAGCCGTTCTTGTCGCCGATCTTGTTGCCCTGGGTCCACTGCTTGGTCGCCTCGCGGACGATCGCGGTGGCCACCGTGCTGGTGGGCTTGATCTCGTCGTTGGCGGCGGCGTGCTTGCGCATGACCCGCTTGTGCGGCTCGGCGTTGCGGGCGTAACCGTCGTACGGGCCCACGATGCCGGCCAGCTCGGCCGAGCGGCGGTACGCGGTGCCGTTCATCAGCGAGGTGATCGCCGCGGCGACCGAGCGGCCCTGCTCCGAGTCGTACGGCAGGCCGGAGGCCATCAGCAGGGCGCCCAGGTTGGCGTAGCCGATGCCGAGCTGTCGGTAGGCGCGGGTGGTCTCACCGATCTTCTCGGTCGGGAAGTCGGCGAAGCAGATCGAGATGTCCATGGCGGTGATGACCATCTCGATCGACTTGACGAACTTCTCCACCTCGAAGCCACCGTCGGCGCGGAGGAACTTCATCAGGTTCAGCGAGGCCAGGTTGCACGAGGAGTTGTCCAGGTGCAGGTACTCCGAGCACGGGTTCGACGCGGTGATCCGGCCGGTCTCCGGGCAGGTGTGCCAGTCGTTGATGGTGTCGTCGTACTGCAGGCCGGGGTCGGCACACTCCCAGGCGGCCTGGGCGATGGTGCGGAACAGCTTCTTGGCGTCGACGGTGTCGATCACCGCGCCGTCCAGCCGGCCGCGCAGGTCGAAGCCGCCGCCGTTCTGCACCGCCGACATGAACTCGTCGGAGACCCGGACCGAGTTGTTGGCATTCTGGTACTGCACGCTGACGATGTCGGCGCCGCCGAGGTCCATGTCGAACCCGGCGTCGCGCAGGGCGCGGATCTTGTTCTCCTCGCGCGCCTTGGTGACCACGAACTCTTCGATGTCCGGGTGGTCCACGTCGAGGATGACCATCTTGGCCGCCCGCCGGGTCGCGCCGCCGGACTTGATGGTGCCGGCGGAGGCGTCCGCGCCGCGCATGAAGCTGACCGGGCCGGAGGCGGTGCCACCGGAGGAGAGCAGCTCCCGGGAGGAGCGGATCCGCGACAGGTTGACGCCGGAGCCGGAGCCGCCCTTGAAGATCAGCCCCTCTTCCTTGTACCAGTCGAGGATCGAGTCCATCGAGTCGTCGACGGCCAGGATGAAGCAGGCGCTGACCTGCTGCGGCGACGGCGTGCCGACGTTGAACCAGACCGGCGAGTTGAAGCTGAACACCTGGTGCAGCAGCATCCAGGTCAGCTCGTGCCCGAAGATCTCGGCGTCGGCCGGGCTGGCGAAGTAGCCGTACTCCTCACCCGCGGTGCGGTAGGTGCTGACCACCCGGTCGATCAACTGCTTGAGCGACCACTCCCGCTCCGGGGTGCCCACCGCGCCCCGGAAGTACTTCGTGGTCACGATGTTGGCCGCGTTGACGCTCCACGACTCCGGGAACTCCACCCCGCGCTGCTCAAAGTTGATCGAGCCGTCCCGCCAGTTCGTCATCACGACGTCGCGGCGCTCCCAGGCGATCTCGTCGTACGGGTGGACCCCCTCGGTCGTCCACACGCGCTCGATCTTCAGCCCGGCGCTCGCGCTGGCCTTGCTCCGTGACCTGCTTGTCGTCACACCATCCCCCGACATCTCATCCGCCCCCTCGTCCACGCGGTCACCCGCCGCGCGTCCA
Organism: Micromonospora sp. NPDC005173; assembly: GCF_040608515.1. Lineage (NCBI taxonomy): Bacteria > Bacillati > Actinomycetota > Actinomycetes > Micromonosporales > Micromonosporaceae > Micromonospora > Micromonospora sp. NPDC005173. Next base: position 57,400 of record NZ_JBEXIK010000017.1, on the reverse strand, counting down.
CCTGTCAGCAACACAAACCTCAATTGGTACGGCCGGCGGTCCCCGCCGCCCCGGCCTCCACCGCGCCCTCCCGGGCGCGGGCGGCGGCCCGCAATGTCTCGATCTCCTGCTCGAAGTCGGCGAGCGAGTCGAAGGACCGGTAGACGCTGGCGAACCGCAGGTACGCCACCTCGTCCAGGTCCCGCAGAGGGCCCAGGATGGCCAGCCCCACGTCGTGGCTGGGGATCTCGGCCGCGCCCTTCGCCCGTACGGTCTCCTCGACCTTCTGGGCCAGCAGCGCGATCGAGTCCTCGTCGACCGGCCGGCCCTGGCACGCCTTGCGCACCCCGCCGATGATCTTCGTACGGCTGAACGGCTCGGTCACCCCGCTGCGCTTGACGACCGCGAGGACCGCCTCCTCGACAGTGGTGAACCGCTTGCCGCACTCCGGGCAGGACCGTCGCCGTCGGATGAGCTGGCCGTCGTCGGCCTCCCGCGAGTCGACCACCCGGGAGTCAGCGTGCCGGCAGTACGGACACCGCATCGCCTACCTCCTAATCATGATCAACTCGGCCGCACCGGGCACCCCCGGACATGGCTCACCGCGACGGCGCCACCCTCAGATGGCCCCCGCCGTGAGCAACCCTACGGGAGTGCGGTCGGTAGTCGGACCCAACCTGTAGGCAACTTACGCCCGTGTCACTACTACATCTAGGGGTTGACCGTATGTCGCGGGCGAACCCGGGTCAAGTTGGCTGGCATGTCCGGCGCGTCACGGACCATCCGGTCATCAGCACCCCAACGCCCCGCCGGAAGACCCAACGTCGGGGCGCCGCGCGAGTTGCCGGCCGGCAGGCCGAAGCGGCCCGGAAAACGGCCGACGATCGAACACCCGTGCTACCCGACGTACCATTTATCAGAACATCCGTACGACAGGAGCCGTTTTTCACCCCGACACGCCGGTGAGAGGTCGTACAGATGTTTGAAAATGACCGATCTCACCTATACGGTCAGGAACAACCGGGCGTGATGGATCTTCAGCACACCCGGCGACGCACCACCCTCAGCACCGTCGTGGCACCACTGCACGCACCACGAGCCGACGAGGCACCCAGCGCCGACCAGGGAGGACGGACGTGACCGAGGACCGGGCCAGCCGGCCGAAGAGCCCGCAGCAGATCACCGAGGCGGGCCCACCGGCCACCCGACGCCGCAGCGCCGCGCGCAGCCGGACGGGCCAGCCCGCCGTGCGCCCGGTCACTCCGGTGGTCAGCACCTTCCCCGACCCGGCGACGGTCGACCTGACCGCCCGCCAGCGCCGCATCCTGGAGTTCATCCGCAACTGGGTGGAGCGGCACGGCTACCCGCCAAGCGTCCGGGAGATCGGCGAGGCGGTCGGCCTGGTGTCGCCGTCCAGCGTCGCCTACCAGCTCAAGGAGCTGGAGAAGAAGGGCTTCCTGCGCCGCGACCCCAACCGGCCGCGCGCGGTGGACGTCCGCGCCCCCAGCGAGGCCATCGACGACGAGCTGAGCCGGGCACAGCGGCCGACTCCGGCGTACGTGCCGATGCTGGGCCGGATCGCCGCTGGTGGGCCGATCCTCGCCGAGCAGGCGGTGGAGGACATCTTCCCCCTCCCCCGCGAGCTGGTGGGCGAGGGCGAGGTCTTCATGCTCCAGGTCAAGGGTGACTCGATGCTCGACGCGGCGATCTGCGACGGCGACTGGGTGGTCGTCCGGCAGCAGCCGACCGCCGACTCGGGCGAGATCGTCGCAGCCATGCTCGATGGCGAGGCGACGGTGAAGACCTACCGGCGGCGCGACGGGCACGTCTGGCTGATGCCGCAGAACCCGGCCTTCGACCCGATCCCCGGTGACGACGCCACCATCATGGGCCGGGTCGTGGCGGTGCTACGTCGGATCTGACCGGTCCGCGGGTGAGTGCCGACAGCGCTCACCCGCGCTGACCCGACGACGGTTCGACCGATCGGCCATCGCACGCCACGGCCCTGATCCGAGGCGTCAGTAGCGGTCGCCCCGGTGGCCACGACCGCCACCGGGATACTGCCCGTACGGGTCACCGGGCACTTCCTCGTCACGCCGACGGCCGGGCCGCTGGCCCCGGTAGTCGGGCTCCTGACCACCACGCCGGGGCGGCTCCGCACGACCGCCGCCAGGCTGGCCGCCGCCGGGCTGGCCACCGCCGCCGTACACGCCACCGCCGGGACGACCGCCGCCACCCGCAGGGGGACGACCGCCACCGCCACCCGCAGGCCGGCCACCGCCACCCGCAGGGGGACGACCGCCGCCGTAGACACCACCACCGGCTCCTCCGCCGCCGGGCCGGGCCGGGCCGTAGCCACCATCGGCAGCCGCCGGACGGCCACCGCCGTACACCGCGCCACCTGCCGGGGCCGCACCACCCGCCGGGCCCGGACCACCACGACCCCCGCCGTAGACCGCGCCGCCAGCCGGCGCGCCGCCGCCGTAGACACCGCCCGAGCGGTCACCGGCCGCCGGGAAACCGTCGTCGGCACGGCCGCCGCGCCGGTCGACGGGAGCGCCGTCCGGATCAGAGCGGTCAGACGCGTCGGCGGCCGGCGGCCGGCGGCGGGCACGAAGGATGCCGATGATGCCGGCACCGACCAGCAGCAGACCGATCAGCCCGACCGCGCCGACCAGGTAGGTGATGTCGTCGAAGCTCAGCCCGTCGATCCAGGACTTCGAGGCGGCCGGTTTGGCGCCACCGGCGGCCGCCAGCGGCGCCGCCGTCGAGGTGGACGGCGTATAGCTGAGGATGTCGACCGTGTCGTCCTCGGTGAACTGCTGACCGTCGGAGACAGTGAGGAAGGTCTTGCCGTCCAGGGTGTAGGTGATGGCCTCACCGAACGGGTCGGCGAGCGGCGTGACCCGGGGCTTCTCGGTGGTGAGCGCACCGACGATGTCACCGCCGGTCACGTCGAACTCGAAGGCGTCCGCGTAGGTGCGCAGGACCACCCGCGCGCCGTCCGGCGACCGCGCCGCGCCCGTGATCGCGACCCGACCGAACGTGTTGAGCGGGTTCTCGGTCTCTGTCCGAGGCAGTGAGATGTCGCCGACCTTGCGCATCGGCACCGGGTCGGTGTCACCGTTCTTCAACGCCGCTGCCGGCGTGTAGATCTCGGCCTTGCCGCTGGTCACCTTCGTGATGATCAGCGGTTTGCCGTCGTCGCCGATGATCAGCGCCTCGGCGTCGTGCGGCTTGCCCTCGGGGTAGGAGAGCCGGTGCAACACCGGCTGCTTGGCGCCGGTGACCGGCATCGACCAGAGCGCGATCCGGGTACGGCGCTCCTTCGAGGTGGCGTTGTCGCCGATGTCGGCGATCCAGAGGGTCGCGCCGTCCTTGGAGAGGGCGAGGTCCTCGGTGTCGAACGGACCCTGCCCCGAGTACCGGACCGGCTCCTTCGAGATCTTGCACTTACTGTCCAGGAAGAAGACCCGCTTGCGTGCCGCGTTGTCGGTGCCGTCGTTGATGACGATGTAGCCGCTCTTGGTGGCCACAAGCCCGGACAACTCCCGGAGCCGCTCGTCGACGATCGTGCAACGCTTCTTACCAGGCGTGACGGCAGGCTGCTCGGACGACCCGGGAGCGGGTGCCGCAGCGGCGACTCCGGCGAGCGCCACGGTTGCCCCAAGCAGGCCGAGGGCAACCGTGACCGAGGAAACAACGCGGCGCATTCGGCCAGTGTCGCATGCCACGCGTTTCTGTTGGATGACGCGTGGACGCTCAGGCCCGGACGCCAGCCGCCTGACCCTGCCGCTCGACATCGAACGGCGCCAGCTCAGCGGCGAGCGCCGCACCGACCCGGACGTGCAGCAGGGTGCCCTCCGGCAGGTGTGACGTGCTGAGCACCTCGCCCGTGCGGTGCACCCGCGCCACCAGGTCACCCCGGTCGTACGGCAGCACAGCGCGGACCTCCACCGCCGGACGCGGCAACCGCTCCTCGATCGCCTCGCGCAGCCCGTCAATGCCCCACCCGGAGTGCGCGGAGACGAAGATCGCGTCCGGCCAGAGCCGCTTGAGCCGCAGCAGCGTGTCCTCGTCGGCCGAGTCGGTCTTGTTGACCACCAGCAGCTCGGGAAGCCGCTCCGCGCCCACCTCGGCGAGCACCTCGTGGACCGCCCGAACCTGCTCCTCCGGATCCGGGTGGGTGCCGTCGACGACGTGCACCACCAGATCCGACTCGGCGACCTCCTCCAGCGTCGAGCGGAACGCCTCGACGATCTGGTGCGGCAGGTGCCGGACGAAACCGACCGTGTCGGAGAGGGTGTAGAGCCGTCCGTCGGAGGCGGTGGCCTTACGGGTCGTCGGGTCCAGGGTGGCGAACAGCGCGTTCTCCACCAGCACGCCCGCGCCGGTCAGCCGGTTGAGCAGGCTGGACTTGCCGGCGTTGGTGTAGCCGGCGATGGCCACCGCGGGGACAGCGTTACGGGAACGCCGCGCACGCTTGGTCTGGCGTACCGTCTTCATGCCCTTGATCTCGCGGCGCAGCCGGGAGATGCGGGTACGGATCCGACGCCGGTCGGTCTCCAGCTTGGTCTCACCGGGACCACGCAGACCCACGCCGCCGCCGGCGCCACCGCCGCGACCGCTACCACCGGTCTGCCGGGAGAGCGTCTCGCCCCAACCGCGCAGTCGCGGCAGCAGGTATTCGAGCTGGGCCAGCTCGACCTGCGCCTTGCCTTCCTTGCTCTTGGCGTGCTGGGCGAAGATGTCGAGGATCAGCGCCGTCCGGTCGACCACCTTGACCTTGGTGCGCTGCTCCAGGTTGCGCAGCTGGGACGGGGACAGCTCGCCGTCACAGATCACCGTGTCGGCACCGCTGGACAGCACCACCGCGCCGAGATCCTCAACCTTGCCGCGACCGATGTAGGTGGCCGGGTCGGGTCGGGTGCGGCGCTGGATCAGCCCTTCGAGCACCTGCGAACCAGCGGTCTCGGCCAGCGCGGCCAGCTCGGTCAGCGAATTCTCCGCGTCGGTCACCGTGCCCTCGGTCCAGACACCCACCAGGACGACCCGCTCCAGCCGCAGCTGCCGGTATTCCACCTCGGTGACGTCGGTGAGCTCGGTGGAGAGGCCCGGTACGCGTCGCAGCGACTGCCGCTCCGACAGCTCCATCTCGCCAGTGGTGACGTCGTCGAACTCGTCCTCGACGGGGACGAAGCTCTCCTGGTCTCGCAAGCGGGTCTCCTGTCCGTTTTGATAAGTAGAAAGTAATCCTGACATGACGCAACGCTGAGCGCACCTGCTATATGCCCACCCCAGGGGTCACCAAAAGTGGGGGCGAATGCCGGTCGACCTCGACAACCCGGTAGAAATGCGGGGCGGCGGCCGAGCGGCCGCCCAGCCGTGACGGAGGGATCCCGTGGCCATCACCCGACTGCCGAGCGCCGGATTTTCAATCACCATCCGGATCGCCGTAACCGCGGACGCCTCCTCGATCGGCCGGCTCACCACGTCGGTCGGCGAAGCCGGGGCGATCGTCACGGCGTTGGACGTGGTGGACTCGGACCCGACCCACGTGATCGTCGACCTGACCTGTGACACCGCCGACGCGAGCCACGCCGACCAGGTGGTCGACGCGCTGACCGCGCTGGACGGCGTCGACGTGCGCAAGGTTTCGGACCGGACGTTCCTGCTGCACCTGGGCGGCAAGATCGAGGTGACCTCGAAGGTCGCGCTGCGCAACCGTGACGAGCTGTCCCGGGCGTACACCCCGGGGGTTGCCCGGGTCTGCATGGCGATCGCCGAGAACCCGGCGGACGCCCGCCGGCTGACCATCAAGCGCAACACCGTCGCGGTGGTCAGCGACGGCTCCGCGGTGCTCGGCCTGGGCAACCTCGGGCCGGCCGCGTCGCTGCCGGTGATGGAGGGCAAGGCGGCGCTGTTCAAGCGCTTCGGCGGGGTGGACGCCTGGCCGGTGGTGCTGGACACCCAGGACACCGACGAGATCGTGGCCATCGTCAAGGCGATCGCGCCGGCGTACGGCGGGATCAACCTGGAGGACATCGCCGCGCCGCGCTGCTTCGAGATCGAGGCCCGGCTGCGGGAGCTGCTGGACATTCCGGTCTTCCACGACGACCAGCACGGCACCGCGATCTGCGTGCTGGCCGCGCTGACCAACGCGCTGCGGGTGGTGGGCAAGCAGCTCGCGGACGTCCGGGTGGTGGTCTCCGGTGCCGGCGCGGCCGGCACCGCGATCATGAAGCTGCTGCTGCGCCAGGGCGTCGGCGACATCATCGCGTACGACCGGGAGGGCGCCCTGCACCGCGGGCAGACCGGGCTCAACTCGGCCTGGCAGTGGCTGGCGGAGAACACCAACAAGGAGAACTACTCCGGCGATCTGCCGGGCGCGATCCAGGGTGCCGACGTGTTCATCGGGGTGAGCGCGCCGAACCTGCTGACCGGCGACGACATCGCCGGAATGGCCAAGGACTCGATCGTCTTCGCGCTCGCCAACCCGGACCCGGAGGTCGACCCGCGGGAGGCGCGCAAGTACGCCGCGGTGGTCGCCACCGGCCGCTCGGACCAGCCGAACCAGATCAACAACGTGCTCGCCTTCCCGGGTGTCTTCCGCGGCATGCTCGACGCGCACGCCGAGGAGTTCACCGAGGAGATGGCGATCGCGGCTGCCCGGGCCATCGCCGACGTGGTCGGCGAGGAAAAGATCAACCCGACGGTGATCGTGCCGAGCGTCTTCGACCCCCGGGTCGCCCCGGCGGTCGCCGCCGCCGTACGCGCCGCCGCCCACAACCCCAGCCCGCTGCCGGCCGCCGACCCCGGCCCCGCCGACCTCCCCGAGATCGCCGCCAACGCCTCCGCCACCCCCTGACCCTTCCCGACCCCTGTTGATCAAGAGGTCTGCGTCATCCAGCGCCCCGCTGGTGACGCAAACCTCTTGATCAACAGAGGGCAGGGTCAGGCGGCCCCGGGCAGCGCGGCGAGGTCGACCTCTCCGGTGGCCACCAGGACGGCAGGGCCGGAGAGCCAGCAGGAGTCGTCCGTCACGGTGACCGTGACGCGGCCACCGAGGACGTCCACCGCGACCACCCCGGCGTCCCGTCCGCCGTCGCGCAGGGCCACGGCGGCCACCGCGCAGGCGCCGGTGCCGCAGGAGAGGGTCTCCGCGCTGCCGCGCTCGTACACCCGCATCAGGGTGTGCTCGTCAGTGCCGTCGACCGGCTCGCCCGCCACGATGAACTCCACGTTCACCCCGGCCGGGAAGACCTCCGGGTCGTACCCGGGCGCGGTCTTGAGGTCCAGCGCGGACAGGTCCAGGGCAGCCGGCAGGACACAGACCAGGTGCGGGTTGCCGACGTCCACGGCGGTGCCGGGCAGGGTCAGCCCGCCCAAGGTGGCCGCCGAGCCGGCGTGCAGCCGGGGACGACGCATCTCGACGGCGACGGTGTCCCCCTCGACCAGCGCGCGTACCAGGCCGGCGCGGGTGGCCACCGGCAGCGCCGTGCCCGCGGGCGTGGCCAGCCCGGTGTCGATCAGGTAGCGGACGAAAACCCGGGCGCCATTGCCGCACATCTCGGCGAACGAGCCGTCGGCGTTCCAGTAGTCCATGAACCACTCGGCCTCACCGGCCTGCCCGGCGCCGTCGGGATGCTTGGCCGCGCGGACCACCCGCAGCACCCCGTCCGCGCCGATGCCCCGCCGTCGGTCGCAGAGTGCCGCGACCAACTCCGGGGTCAGATCGAGCTGACCGTCCGGGTCGGGAAGGAGGACGAAGTCGTTGCCGGTGCCGTGGCCCTTGGTGAACTCCACGTCTCCATCATCGCGCAGCGGCGGGCACCAGGCGCAGGGCGGCCTCGATCAGGTCCGGCGTTGCCGAGTCCAGCCAGTGGATCCGGGGGTCGCGCCGGAACCAGGAACGCTGGCGGCGGACGAACCGCCGGGTCGCCCGGACCGTCTCCTCGTGCGCCTGCGCCTCGGTCAGCTCACCGGCGAACAGGCGCAGCACCTGCTGGTAGCCGAGCGCCCGGCTGGCCGTCCGCCCCGCGGGCAGCCCTCGCCCGACCAGCTCGCGGGTCTCGGCGACCAGGCCGTCGGCCCACATCCGGTCGACCCGCAGGGCGATCCGCTCGTCCAGCAGCCCGGTGTCCAGGTCCACCCCGAGCTGCACCGACGGGTAGTACGGCGTCGGCTCGGGCAGCGACGCGGCGAACGGTGCACCGGTGAGCTCGATCACCTCCAGTGCCCGGACGATCCGCCGGCCGTTGCCGGGCAGGATGCCCTCGGCGGCGGCCGGGTCGGCGGCGCGCAGCCGCGCGTACAGCGGCGCCGGGCCGACCTCGGCCAGCTCCCGTTCCAGCCGCTCGCGCAGCGCCGGGTCGGTGCCCGGGAAGTCGAAGTGCTCCAGCACCGCCCGCACGTACAGCCCTGAGCCGCCGACCAGCAGCGGCACCCGCCCCCGGGACAGGATGTCGTCCACGGCGGCACGGGCCAGTCGCTGGTACTCCGCGACGCTGGCCGGCTCGGTGACCTCCCAGACGTCCAGCAGGTGGTGCGGCACCCCATCCCGCTCGGCGGGGGTCAGCTTGGCGGTGCCGATGTCCATGCCCCGGTAGAGCTGCATCGAGTCGGCGTTGACCACCTCCCCGTCCAGGGCGTGCGCCAACGCGATGCTCAGCGCCGACTTACCCGCCGCGGTCGGGCCGACCACCGCGACGACCGTGCCGACCGGGCGAACCCCGTCGCGGGTCACGCGGGCTCCCAGGACGCCACGAAGTAGGCGACACCGTAGGGGGCGGCGTCGTGCAGCAGCTCGCCCCGCCACCGGCGCCCCGCCGACCGGGCCGCGCCGGCGAGCACCTGCCAGGGCGCCCGGCCGGCGGCCTTCAGCTCCGCGGACAGGCCGGGGTCGAGGTCAAGCAGGACGTCCAGGTCCGCCCCGGCCAGGGCCGTGGCGACCCGCTGGTCGTACGGGCGGGCGCGCGGGTCGTCGTACCCGGGAGACTTCTCCCCCCGGCAGGCCGACCCGTCCCCGAGCACCAGCAGCGCCACCCGGGCGCCGACGGCGCTGATCTGGTCGGCGAGCGCGGCCAGCTCGGCGGGGCCGGCGTCGGCGGCCACCTGCACGGCGGTCACCGGCGGCCGCACACGGTGCCGGGCCAGCAGCCATGCGCCGATGGTCAGGCTCAGCGGCAGGACCGCGCCCCGGTCGGGCTGGCCGGGAGTCAGCGGCACGTCCAGGTCGACGCCCCAGGGCTGCAGGGAGCCGGTGGCCGGTGGCAGGATCGGGCCGGTGGCCGGGCCGGCGCCGAGGAGCACCACGGCGTCCGGGTCGGCGGTCAAAAGGCCGCGTACGGCGATGTCACAGGCCGCCCGCAGGTCGTCCAGTTCCGGTGCGGCGGCGGCCGCCACCTCGGGCACGAGCAGGGGCGGATGGGGGCAGACTGCGGCGGCGACCAGTGGCACTCGTTCACCGTAGCGGGAATGCTCGGTGCGTCTCCGCGCCGATCCGGTCATTCGGGCGCTAGGACACCGTATGGTCACGGTCGGCGATAGGCGCTCGACGCGGACGGGGTCGGACCTGTGACAATGCCGGAAGCAACTTGACTGCGCCGTGGCGGCGACGGGGGCCAGTTCCCTCGACGCCGGGAGAACGAGGATGGGCACATGAGCGACTGGACTGCCTTCGGACGGGTGGACGCGGACGGCACCGTGTACGTCAAGACCACCGAGGGCGAGCGGGTGGTCGGATCCTGGCAGGCGGGAGCACCTGAGGAGGGCCTGGCGCACTTCGCACGCCGCTTCGCCGACCTGGTGACCGAGGTGGACCTGACTGAGGCGCGGCTCAACTCGGGCGCGGCGGATGCCGGGCACTCGCTGAGCACGATCCGGCGGATCCGCGCCTCGCTGCCCGAAGCCCACGTGGTCGGCGACATCGACGCGCTGGCCGCGCGGCTGGACAAGCTGGCCACCCTCGCCGAGGAGAAGGCCGGCGAGGCGCGCGCTGCCCGGGACGCCGCTCGCGTCGAGGCCCTGGCCCGCAAGACCGCGCTGGTCGAAGAGGCCGAGAAGCTCGCCGCCGAGTCCACCGGCTGGAAGACCGCCGGGGACCGGCTCAAGGAGATCCTCGACGAGTGGAAGTCCATCCGCGGGGTCGACAAGAAGGCCGACGGTGAGCTGTGGAAGCGGTTCGCCGCCGCCCGGGACGGCTTCACCCGCCGCCGGGGCGCGCACTTCGCCTCCCTGGACGCGCAGCGCAAGCAGGCGCAGACGGCCAAGGAGGAGCTGGTCGCCGAAGCGGAGAAGCTCAGCGACTCCACGGAGTGGGCGGCCACCGCCAACCAGCTCAAGGAGCTGATGACCCAGTGGAAGGCCGCGCCGCGCGCCTCCAAGGAGGCCGAGCAGAAGCTCTGGGAACGGTTCCGGGCCGCACAGGACTCCTTCTTCAGCCGGCGCAGTGAGGTCTTCTCCGCCCGGGACAACGAGCAGCGCGGCAACCTGGAGCGCAAGCAGGCCCTGCTGGCCGAGGCCGAGGCACTGGACATCGACGGTGACCCGAAGGGCGCCCAGGCCAAGCTGCGGGAGATCCAGGCCCAGTGGCACGAGGCCGGCCGGGTTCCCCGGGAGGCCGCCTCCGGGCTGGAGCGCCGGCTGCGCGTCATCGACGACAAGGTCCGCGAGGTGATGGACTCGGCGTGGCGCCGGACCACCAAGGAGGACAACCCGCTGCTCGCCCAGATGCGGGCGCAGGTGGCGGAGGCGGAGGACCGGCTGGCCCGGGCGCAGAGCGCCGGGGACGCCCGCCGGATCAAGGAGGCCGAGCAGGCCCTCGCCGCCAAGCGGCAGTTCCTCCAGCTCGCCGAGCAGGCCGGCTGAGCTGACGCGTTCCGGAAGCCCCGGCCCCGCTAGGGGACCGGGGCTTCCGCACGTCCGCGGCCCGCGGCCCGCGGCCCGCGCCCCGCGCCCCGCGGCCCGCGCCCCGCGCCCCGCGCCCCGCGCCCCGCGCCCATGATCGTGCTCGATCCAGGAAGTAGTGGCATCAGGATCGGAGCGAGACCACTACAACCAGGATCGAGCACGATCATGCGGGGTACGCGCGCCGCGGGCAGGGTGGCGCGGGCGTGAGGCACGGGCAGCGCGGACGGCGAGCGGCACGGTGAAGCTCACCGACACCGGCTGCTGAGCCGCCGGGCCGCCGGATCACGGCGTGAGCAGGGGTCCCTTGTTGTCGCCGGGCGACAACAAGGGACCCCTACCGTCGGATCAGTGCGCGGCGCAGCCGCTGGTGGGTGCGGGCACGACCGCGGGGGCGCCGATCGTGGGCAGCCCCAGCAACACCCCGGGAGTACGCGGAGAGCGCCCCGCCTCGGCGGCGTCGCCGGCCCGGGTCCGCCGGTGCGACAGCGGCGCACCGTCGGCGTTGAGGTGATGCGGCGCGGCGTACGTGACGGTGGTGTGCACGATGTCCCCCGGCCGGATCTGGCCGGCCATCGACCCGCCGTCGGCCGTTCCCGTCGCGAAGTGCACCAGCCGACCGTCACGGGCCCGGCCGGACATCCGCCCGGTCTGCTCGTCCTTGCGGCCTTCGCCGACCGCGACCAGCACCTCGACGGTCTCCCCCACCAGGCGCTTGTTCTCCGCCCAGGTGATCTCCTCGACGGTGGCGACCAGCCGCTCGTAGCGCTCCTGCACGACCTGCTTGGGCAGTTGGCCGTCCATGGTGGCGGCGGGGGTGCCGGGGCGCTTGGAGTACTGGAAGGTGAATGCCGAGGAGAACCGGGCCTCGCGGACCACGTCCAGGGTGCGCTGGAAGTCGGCCTCGGTCTCGCCGGGGAAGCCGACGATGATGTCGGTGGTGATCGCGGCGTCCGGCATGGCCGCCCGGACCTTCTCGATGATCCCCAGGTAGCGCTCGGAGCGGTAGGACCGGCGCATCGCCCGGAGCACGTCGTCGGATCCGGACTGCAACGGCATGTGCAGCGAGTGGCAGACGTTCGGCGTCTCGGCCATCGCGGCGATCACGTCGTCGGTGAAGTCCTTCGGGTGCGGGCTGGTGAACCGGACCCGCTCCAGCCCGTCGATGTCGCCGCACGCGCGCAGCAGCTTGCCGAACGCGTACCGGTCCCCGAACTCGACGCCGTAGGAGTTGACGTTCTGCCCGAGCAGGGTCACCTCCAGCACGCCCTCGTCGACCAGGGCGCGCACCTCGGAGAGGATGTCGCCGGGGCGGCGGTCCTTCTCCTTGCCGCGCAGCGCCGGCACGATGCAGAACGTGCAGGTGTTGTTGCAGCCCACCGAGATCGACACCCAGCCGGCGTACGTCGACTCGCGCCGGGTGGGAAGCGTGGACGGGAAGACGTCCAGCGACTCCAGGATCTCCACCTCGGCGGCGGCGTTGTGCCGGGCCCGCTCCAGCAGCACCGGCAGCGCACCGATATTGTGGGTGCCGAAGACCACATCCACCCAGGGAGCCTTGCGGACGATCTCGCCACGGTCCTTCTGGGCCAGGCAGCCGCCGACCGCGATCTGCATCCCGGGGTGCTTGTCCTTCACGGGGCGCAGACGACCGAGGTTGCCGTAGAGCCGGTTGTCGGCGTTCTCCCGGACCGCGCAGGTGTTGAAAACGACGATGTCGGGGGTGTCGTCGGCCGGCACCGCACGCACGTAGCCGGCCTGTTCAAGCAGGCCGGAGATGCGTTCGGAATCGTGCACGTTCATCTGGCAGCCGTACGTCACGACGTTGTAGGTCCTAGCCACCCTCTTGGTGCCCCTTCCCCTCGGGCTACCAGGGTAGCGGCCCGGTCGGCAGGCCCAGCCGACCGGCATTGACCCGGTGGCCCATGGCGGGGGCTCACGGCGGGCAGTACGCTGCACAACAAGAATATGTCTGGGCGATTTCGGGGGCTTTGCACTCGGTGCCGCCGATGCGCGGCTCCGTACTCGGGGGACCACATGACGACCCGCGGGAGGCAACCGTGACGCGACAACATGCGGCACAGCACTCCGTCGCCACTCCGGACGGCCGCCGCCTCGCGGTGGAGACCTCCGGCTCGCCGGACGGGCCCGCGGTCTTCCTGCTGCACGGCACACCGGGCAGCCGCAGCGGTCCCCGCCCTCGCGGCATCGTCCTCTACCGCCTCGGCATCCAACTCGTCTGCTACGACCGGCCCGGTTACGGCGACTCCAGCCGGCACGAGGGTCGACGGGTGGCCGACGCGGCGGCCGACGTGGCGGCGATCGCCGACGACCTCGGCATCGAGCGGTTCGCGGTGGTGGGCCGCTCCGGCGGCGGGCCGCACGCCCTGGCCTGCGCCGCGCTGCTGCCGGACCGGGTCACCCGGGCCGCCGTGCTGGTGGGGCTCGCCCCGGCCGGCGCACCCGACCTGGACTGGTACGCCGGCATGTCCGAGACCAACGTCGAGGACTACGGGCAGGCCGATGAGGACCTGGCCGAACTCACGCTCAACCTGAAGGTCCGCGCGGAACAAACCCGGCGGGACCCGATGACGCTGCTGGAATTCCTCCGCCCTCAGTTGCCCGAGGCGGACATCCGGGTGGTCGACGACGTCGCGATCCGCCGGCTGCTGACCGACATGTACGCCGAAGCGCTGCGGCACGGCCCCGAGGGTTGGATCGACGACGTCCTGGCGATGCGGCGGGGCTGGGGGTTCGACCTCGGCGCCATCCGCGCGCCGGTGCGGCTGTGGCACGGCGAGCAGGACCGCTTCTCCCCGGTCGAGCACTCCTGGTGGCTCGCCTCACGGATCCCGCACGCCGAGGTCCAGGTGCAGGCCGGGGCCGCGCACTTCGGCGCGGTGGAGATCCTGCCGCAGACCCTGGCCTGGCTGACCACACCGGAACTCGCGGCCAGCCCGCAGCTCTGAGCCCGAGCCGCAGCACGGCGACGGCCCGGACGACCGGACCGGCCGCCGAGCCGCCACCTGCCCTCGGTCAGAACGAGTGCGGGTCGATCACCCGGACCACGAACCGCCGCTCACGCAGGGTCTGCACGGTCGGATGCTCCTGGCCGATCACCTCGGCCAGCCGGTCGGCCACCGCGGCCACGGCCTCGGCGGGAGCGCCGTCACCAGCGTGTCTCGACACCAGGGCGAGATCACCGAGGCAGCGAAGCGTGTCGGGGTGAGCCGCGCCGATCACCTCGGACAGCCGGTCGGCGGTCTCCCGCAGCCGCTCCCGCGCCGGCACCCACTCACCCTCCTCGGCGAGGCACACCGCCTGGTTCACCTCCGCCGCCAGGGTGTGCGGGTGATCCGGGCCGAGCACCTTGCGCAGCTCGCCGGCCGCCCGCGCGGCCGACACGCGGGCCTCCGACCGGCGGCCGACCGCACGTTCGGCGGCGGAGATGTTGCTCAACGTCGCCAGGGTGTGCGGGTGCGTGGGGCCGAGGCGCAGATCCTCCTCGTACGCCTGGCTGACCGCGGTCATCTCGGTGAGCGCCCGGGCCGCGTCGCCGACGGCCAGCAGGTTCGCCGCCCGGCTCGCCCGGCACGACACCGTGTCCGGGTTGTCCGGCCCGAAGCGTTCGTCGAGCTTCCGGTAGGCCGCCTCGAACAAGGGTGCGGCCTCGCCCGCCCGACCGGTACTGCGCAGCGACACCGCCAGGTTGACCTGGGCACCGAGAGAGAGGCCATCGTCGGGCCCCAGCACCTCGCAGTACGCGTCGTACACCGTGCGCAGCAGGATGGCCGACCTCTCGTACTCGCCGGCCTCGCGCAGGTCGCTGCCCAGTCGGACGGCGGAGACCAGGGTGTACGGGTTGGTGGGGCCAAGCACCAGCCGCCGCCGCTGGTGCACCTCGTCGTCCCATCGGCGGGCCGACCGGTAGTCGCCGACCAGCCGGTACGAGACAGCGAGGTTGTTGGCCGCGCTCAACGTCCGGGGATGGTCCTCGCCGAACACCTGGAGCCAGGAGGCGTACGTGGACCGGTCCCGTTCCAGCGCCTCGGCGTACCGGCCGAGTGCCCGCAGGTCACCGGCGAGACTGCCGGCGGTCATCAGACTGTGCGGGTGCAACGGGCCCAGGAGCCGGCGCTGCTCGGCCAGCACCGCCTCGTCCAGGTCCCGGGACTCGTCGAACCGGCCCAGGCTGCGCAGGATGTTCGCCCGGTTGAACCGCAGGTACAGCAACTGGCGACCCAGCGCCGTGGCCTCACCCTCGTCGTCCAGGCCCTCCAGCCGCGCGGACCAGGTTTCGTCCACCTGCTCGCTGAACCCGTTGGCCTGCTCCAGGCCGCCGCGCTGCCACAGGTAGCGGACCCGATCGATCAGCAGTTGACACACCGACTCGTCGGGGCAGGACACCGCGTCGGAGACCTCCAGGTGTGGCCAGAGCATGCGCAGCCGGGGCCAGGTGGTCGGATCGTCCACGTCCCCGCGCGGTCGGGACGCGGCCAGCACCAGGTGCACCTGGTGCCGAACGGTGACGATCTCGTCGTCGGTCATCCGGTCCCGCACTACCGCCTGCAACAACCGGTGCACCTGGACCCGACCGCCCTGGACGTCGAGTTTGAGCAGCGCCAGCCGGTTGATCTGCTGGATCAGCGCGCCGCGCACGAGCCGTTCCGACACCGACGGGTCGAACGGCACGAGGGCCGCCGCCATCTCGTCGCTGTAGATCAGGTCGAGGGCGATCTCCGGGGCCAGCACCGAGCAGAGCTGCAACAGCCGGTACGCGGCGGGCGCCTGATCGTGCAGCCGGTTCAACGACAGGTCCCAGGTGGCCTCCACGGAGAGCGCGCTGGGGCCGTGCCGCTCGATCTGCCGCAGGTAGTCGGCGACCGACGTGCCGGTGTCGGCGAGCCACGCGCCCGCGGCGGCCACCGCGATCGGCAGGTCGCCGAGCGCATCGGCCACCCGGTCGGCCTCCTCTCCGCTGATCGTGGGCACCCGCTGGGCGAGGTGAGCGACGCTCTCCGTCCGGTCGAAGACATCGACCTGGATCGGGTTCGCCCGATCACCCCAGGCGCGGTTGCGGGAGGTCAGCAGGACGTGCCCGGGCCCCTGTGGCAGGAACGGTTCGATCTGGTCGAGTTCCTCGGCGTTGTCGAGCACGACGAGCCACCGCTCGTACGGTTCGCCCCGGCCCAACACCTGCAGCACCGACCGGACGGTGTCGGGCGTGGTGGGCCCGGCGGTGATGCCGAGCCGGGTGGCGAGGTCGGCCAGGGCGGTGTCGACGAACTGCGGCGGGTCCGCGACGATCCACCAGACCACGTCGTAGGCGGCCTTGAACCGGTGCACGTACTCCAGGGCGACCTGCGTCTTGCCGACGCCGCCCATGCCCTGCAGAGCGACCGGCAGCACCACCGCGCTGCCGCCGCTCTGCAACTGGGCGCGCAGTTGCGCCAGGTCGTCCTCGCGGCCGGTGAACCGCGCGTTCCGGTTGGGCGCATTGAAGATCAACGGCTCGGCGCCGGGATAGCGGGCACCCCCGCCCGCCGGACCGTCCGCTGGCGACGGCACCGGTCGGCCGACCAGCCGCAACACCCGCTCCACGGCCGTCGCGGCGCTCACGTTGACCAGGTTGGTCGAGCTCTGGGCCGGGAACTCCGCCAGCGGGCGCAGGTCGGAGACGTACACGGCGAGGGCCGTGGAGCCGGTGCTGGTGTCGCGGGCCGGCAGGCCACCGGACGGTGTCGCCACGTAGGCCGGCGACACCACCGTCAGCGTGCGCGGGGCGGGCGTACCGGCGGACCCGACGGCGGACCCGGGGTCCACCACCCGCATCCCGGCCGAGCTGAGCACCCGCTCCAGCCACTCGGCCCAGATGGCGTCCTCCGGGGCGCAGCGGAGCACGATCTGGTCGTCGATCGCCTCGGTACGCCGGCGGAAGCGGGCCTTGCCCCGTTCCCGCACCGACTCGTCCATGACCGGCAGCGAGGTCACCGCTCCCTCGGTGAGGATCCCGGTCAACGTCTCGAACGCGGCCAGCAGCGACGTCGGGGAGCCGGGCGGGTCGCCGAACGTCGCCAGCGTCTCCTCGTACGCGTAGAACGGCCGGTACGGGACCTCCACCGCCGCCCAGTACCGCCGCCGCTCGGCCTCCGTCATGCCGGCCGGTAGCCCCCCGAACCGGCGCATGGCCAACAGGCGGCCCGCCTCGGCGCGCTCCTTCTCGGCCTGGTCCACCCGCATCGGCACCGGCAGGACCCGGATGTCCCGCCGCCGATAGCGGTCCCGCACCGAGTGCGCGACCCGGGCCGCGCCGTCGATGCCCTGGTCGCTGAGGGTGAAACAGTCGACCAGGGTGTCCGGCAGGTGCAGGGTGCAGATGTCGGCGACGTCACTCAGCCCCGTCCGGCTGTCAATCAGCGTGAAGTCGTACTGCCGCTTCATGTCCGCCCGCAGCGCCTCGAAGAACTGCGCCCCGCCCAGCCGGTTGTAGAAGTTGTCCCAGTCCAGCCCGCTCACCGAGACGGCGTAGTCGCTGTTCTGGCGGCCGGCGGAGAGGAAGTCGAGCCCGCCGCCGTCCGGAAAGTTCCAGCGCAGCGAGAACGCGTGGCGGCCGACGCGGGCGTACTGCTCCATCCACCGCTCGGGGCGGTCGTCGGTCCGGGTGGTCTCCCACTCGTAGTCGCGGATCAGGTCGATGACGCCGCTGGTGCCCTGGATGGCCTCGGCGTCGAGAAAGGGGTGAAAGAAGCGGTGCAGGCCGGGTGACTCGAGGTCCCAGTCCGCGACCAGCACCCGCCGTCCACTGGCCGCCAGGATCCAGGCCACATTCGCCAGCGCCATCGTCCGGCCCGTCCCACCCTTGAACGAGTAGAAGGTGACGACCTGGCCTTCGCGATCGTTGCTCATCGGTTCTCTCCGTGGGGACGCGGTGTCGCCGGATCATCGGGCGGGGACGCAAGGTCGGGCGGATTCGCCGGGCCAGGGCCGGGCGGCACGTCGCGCAGGCTCGGCACCGGCTCCGGCGGCGGGGGGAAGGCGACGACCGGGGCGTACTTGAGGAACTGGCGGCGGGCCTCGGTCACCAGCGCCGGCATCAGGTCGACGAACTCCCGCATGGTGCACGCCTGCTTCACCTGGGGCAGGCCGGCGTCGTGCAGCAGCTCCGTCACCTCGGTGGCCCATCGGGAGGCGTCCTGCGGATCGTCGTCGTCGGTGACCACGAGCGGGACGACCCACTCCCGCAGGCCGTGCAGCAGGCCTTCGAGGGTGCCGGGCGCGTCCGGCGCCGCCACGATCCACGGGTCGACCAACAGCACGGCCGGTCGGCGGTCGAGCAGCCCGGCGGCCTGCGCGAAGTCCGCCGTGCGGGCCGACAGCCCGAGCCGCTCGGCCGTGCTGGCCGCGTACTCGGCGGCGGGCAGCTCCTGACGGCTGCCGTACGGCCGCCAGAGCCGGCCGCTGGCGGCGTAGCCGGCGGGATCACGGTCGGCCGGCAGGTGGTCCCGGGTGGGGGCCAGGACGGCGACGACGAAGTCCGGGTCGGTCGGTGCCGGGCGGGTGACCTCGTCCAGGCCGGGCGCCCGGGACGGGCCCAGCGGCTGCCGCTCGGCGGTGTGCACGATCCGGGCGGCCAACCGGCTCAGCAGGAGTTCGTACTGTGCCCGGTAGGAGGCCAGCATGCAGAGCGCGCGCAGGCCGTTCTCGGCGTACTCCGGGATGTCCCGGCCCAGGTCCAGGGCGCCGTCCAGCTCCGGGTGGGTCTCCCAGGGCGGGAAGGGGATCCACAGCACCGGGGTGAGGTGGCCGGCGGCGGTCCGGGCCTGCCCGGCAGCGGCCAGCCGGGCCCGGAACGATTCCTGTTCTCCCAGCGCCCACGGGCGGCTGAAGTAACCGGGCGAGTAGAGCGGGACGAAGACCTCCGCGTCACCGAGCGCCTCCGCGAGGGCCGCCTTCCAATCGGCGCCCAACGGAATGTGCTGGTCAAAGAACCCGATCCGCAACCCCGCCACCGGCCGCGCCTGGCGGGTCACCTCCGCGGTCAGGTCGTCGAAGAACTGGCCGACCCAGACGTCGGAGTCGGCCCGCGCGCCCTGCGGCGGCGCGGAGTGGGCATAGCTGAGGAAGAAGTACGTCCCCCGGGCCGCCGCCCGGCGTCGGCCCGTCGGCGGGCTCATCCCGGTTCCTCGGCGAACCGGTTGCACAGGTCGTCCACGCTCGCCGGCACCCATGGCTCCACCAGGTACGACCGGTGGATGGCCACGATCCGTTGGGCGAGCCGCCAGACCACCGCCCGGTAGGCGTTCTCCCACTGCATGGTGAGCAATCCGTAGACCCCATCCCGCTGGTAGTGCACCGCGATGTCCGGATCCGGCATCGCGGTCGGGGTGAACCGTTGGATGTCGCGGAGTACCCGGGGCAGTGGCGTGCCGTTCGTCGGCGACCAGGTGACCGGCACGATCGCCGTCTCGTGCGCCGAGGCGGCGCCGGGCCGCCGGACGATCCGCCTGCGGGAGAAGGCATCCCACTCCCGGCCACACCAGTCGCTGCCGAGCAGCGCGCTGGACACCAGCGGAACGAAGACCTGGCAGGTGCCGGCGGCCTCGAGCAGCTCCGGGCTCCAGCGTTCGCCACCCGCGATGGAGCTGTCCATGAAGCCGGGGTCGACTCCGGTCACCGGGCCGACCAGTTCGCTGACGTGAACCGACAGGTCCTCGTAGAAACGGGAGACGTACTCGGCGGGGTTGCCGGTGGCCCGGCGGACCGGCGACCGTGAGTAGCTGAGGAAGAACAGTGGGGCGCGCGTGCCGGAGTGCGGGTCCACTGTGCTCACTGCAGTCCCTCCGCCCTCCCCACGCGGCCGGACCATCAGAGTAGTCCCCACGTCAATGCCTGGCCGCCAAGCGGTTCGCGGCGAACCAACCGACCGCGAAGTCCACAGTGGCGCGCAGCGGCAGCAGTCGCGCGCTCGCCCGGCCGACCCGACCGTGCCGGACGAACGGCTCGCCGTCGAGCGCGGCCCCCACTGTCGGAAAGTCGCTGTCGTCCAGGTCGAGGGCGCGGAAGTCGAGGCGGACCCGACGCCCGTCGACGAGCCGAAAACAGCGGTAGTCCCGCTCCGGCGGCGGCACCGGCAGCCGGTACTCGGCCAGGTGCAGCGCGCTGCACGCCTCGTAGCCGACGCCGAGCAGGAGGATCTGCCCGTCCGCCGCGCACATTGCACCCACCGGTGAGCGTTCGCCCAGGTGGCAGTCGAGGTCGTGGCGGTCGGTGAGCTGCCGCGCTCGGGGACCGAGCGCGGCGAACGAGGTCTGCGGATGATCGCTGCGCACCGCACCGGGGGCACACCGGACGAACTCGGCGAGCGCCCCCATCCGTTGTGAGGGGGTGGTCCGGCCGTCCCAGCCCGGCAGGGCCGCCTCGTACCGGGCGAGCTGCGCCGCGTCCATGCCGGCGGTGGCCGCCAGGTAGGTCCGGGAGGTGGTCGAGTTGCCGGCGGTCTGGGTGGGGACCAGCAGCGTGCCGGCCGGGCCGAGGACGTCGCGCAGCGCACCGGCGAGTGTCGCGGGGCCGCGCTCCAGCGGACCCACCCGCCGGAGGCCACAGTGCACCAGGAGGCACGCACCCAGACGGACGCCCAACGCCCGCAGGTCCGCGGCGAGGCGGGGGCGGCCCAGCGCGGGCGGCTCGCGCGCCTCATCCGGGCCCGACACGGGTCTCCTCCAGGGCGTGCCGGATCCGGCCGACGAACCGCTCCCCCGCCGGGGTGAGCGTGCGGCTGGCCAGCAGCGCGTCGGCGCCGTTGCGGGTCCACGACAGGTAACGGGCTGCGTGCGCGGGCGCGTCCCGGTGGCCGGGCCGGTCGGCGTCCGCCCGGGACCGCCACACCTGGGTGACCGCCAGGTGGGCGTACACCCCCTGGAGCACCCCCTCCGGCGGCCGGGGATCGGGGCGCCAGGGCACCCGGATCCGGGTGGCCGAGCTCGGCTCGACGAGGTCGTACAGGTCGAGCACCGCACCGAGCTTCGCGTGCTGCCACTCGTGCACGAGCAGCACTGCCATCGTCTCCGGGTCCGGGATGGGGGTGACGGCGATCGCACCGAACGCGTCCCGGGCGGTGGCGCTCCGCAGCGGTCTCGCCGGGTCGGGGGCCAGCGGCACGACGGCGCGCAGACCGGCGTCGAGCGCGGCCGCGTGGGCCGACACGTCGCGGTGCACGACGCGCCAGGCGTCGGCCAGGGTACGGCCCAACGCACGCGCCGCCGCGTCGTCCAGGCGGGGCGCGACGGGCTGGCCGTAGCAGTCCCGGTACGGGTCGCCGTCCTCGACGAACAGGTGACGACCGGGCACCGGCACGCCGCGCGTGGGTCGCCAGCCGGCCGACGGCGGCCCAGCCGGATCGAGGGACACCACCTGCTCCGCCGGCCCGACTCGGACCCGGAACTCGCCCGGGAGGACGGTCACCTCGGCGCTCTCGCCGCTACCGCTCGGCAACACCAGGCTGCCGAGCGTGGGCAGCGTGATCGTGCCGGCCGGCACCGGGATGCTCAGCGCGGTCGGGACGCCCGCCCGGAGGGCGGCGGCAATGGCGAGGGCCGGTAGCGGGTCAACCGCCCGGGCGAGCCCGGACCGGGCCGATGGGCCGAGGCAGTGCGCCAGCCACGGGCGGACGAAGGAGTGCGTGAGGACCGCCCGGACCGCGTCCGGTGCCGTGCCGTCGAGGTGCGCGAGCAGCTCCCAGGCGGCGGTGCGGCCGGTCTTCTCCCGCCACGCCGCCAGCAGCGCCCGGGTGATGGAGAGCTGGGTGGCGGCGAGTAGATCCAGGGTCTGCTCCGACTCGTGCCCGGTCGCCAGCTCGTCCAGCAGCTCGTCGACGGGCGAGTCGTCCCGCTCGGGTGACGCGGGGTGGGCGGCGTGGCCCGGTGGCGGGTACGCGGCCACCGTGTCGATCAGGCCGCGCAGATCGGCGCAGTACACCGAGGGGTTGTCGAAGCCGGAACCGGTGCGCCAACGGTGGGCGTACAGGCCCCCGCCGCACCGGTCGACGACCGGGCAGGCCCGGCAGGTGGCGCTGAGCCCGGCCACACCGTCCTGTCGAATGGCGACCCCCGGGTGCCGGGCGGCCTCGTCCACCGACTGACCGAACACGTCGAATCCGGTGCCGGCCGCGCCGTGGTACGCGGTCTTCAGCGAATCGACCTGCTCCCAGGTGCCGTCCGCCTCGACCACGAGCACATCGGCCGGGGCGAGGCCGAACGCTTCGGTGCCGCCTCCACCCGGGCGCAGCGCCTCGAACAGCCGGATCGACACGGGCCGCCCGTCGTCCACCCACCGCCGGTAGATGCGCCCCAGCCAGTCCGCG
Organism: Micromonospora sp. NPDC005173; assembly: GCF_040608515.1. NCBI lineage: Bacteria > Bacillati > Actinomycetota > Actinomycetes > Micromonosporales > Micromonosporaceae > Micromonospora > Micromonospora sp. NPDC005173. Next base: position 35,154 of record NZ_JBEXIK010000017.1, on the reverse strand, counting down.
TACGGGGTGGCCGTGACATCGGGGCGGGCCGGGGGGTGATCCCAGGTGGCGTGCGGCAGCAACAGGTCGACCCGGGGCGGGTGTTCGGCCAGCAGTGCCTCGTAGACCCGGTCGGGATCGTTACGGACGTCGACGGTGCAGAGGATGCCGGCGTAGCTGGCGCGATGAGCCGGGTGCCGGAGCAGGGCCAGAGCCCGCCGGACGTGGTCGTGACTGCTGCCGCCGTGGGCGAACACGCGGTGCCGGTCGTTGGCGGCGCGGTCGCCGTCGTACGACACGCCGACCTTCACGTCGTGGTCGACCAGCACGCCGCACAGCTCCTCGTCGAGCAGCACGCCGTTGGTCTGCATGCGCAGGTCGAGCTTGGTCCAGGGAGTGATCGCCGCCCGCAACTCGACCAGCACCTCGCGCAGCCCGGCCGCACCGAGCAACAGCGGCTCGCCGCCGTGCAGCACCACGTGCACCACCGGCAGCCCGTGGTCGCGCGCGTGCTCGGCGATCCGCTTCGCGGCGGCCCGGACGGTGGCCAGTGGCATCCGGACCGGCCGGCCACGCCAGGTCTGGTCGGCGTGCTGGTAGACGTAGCAGTGGTCGCAGCTGAGGTCACACCTGCTGTGCACCTTCAGCACGAACTGGCTGATCCGCCGGCACGATCCGCCCGACCCGGGCGAACCACACCAGCAGACCATCGATCAGATGGACGAGTTGAAGGCGGCGACGGGAACGGTGCCCGAGGGCATCGAATCGCCGGCGAGGACGCGCTGCCGGACCGTCGCGACCAAGTCGGCATGGTCGACGGCGATCCGCTCCAGCGGGGTGTGCAGGCAACGCGTCAGATCGGCGAGCGCGGGACGGGATGGGCGGGTGGGGGCATGGTCCACAATGAGTCTCCGGGGGCCCGGGGCGCGGGAGCGCGAGCGGCGGCAATGGCTCGAAAGGCTCTGGTCCGTGACCAGGATAGACAAATATCGACCCAGTGTCACCGTCGGTACAATCGCCGGCACCACCGGTGGCAGTCGGGGTATCGACAGCGACAGACGAGGAGTGTCATATGTGCCGGAGCATCAAGACGCTGCGTGAGCCGTTCACCCCGCAGGTGACCGAGGCGGACATCGAGGCGGCGGCGTTGCAGTACGTCCGCAAGATCTCGGGCTTCCGGGCGCCCGCCGCGCACAACGCCGCCGCGTTCGACGCCGCCGTGGCCGCCGTGACCGAGGCCACCCGCACCCTGCTCGACCAGCTTGTGGTGCGGGGTGCCGGGCCGGCCGCCGCGGACCAGCCGGCCACCGCCTCCGGCCGCGGCTGATCGCCAGGGCGGCACCCGGTGACCGGGAGCCGGCCGGACCGGACCGGAGGGTCAGGCCGCGGCGAGCACCGGAGCGACCGTGTCCGGCGCCCAACGCGAGCGGTGGCACTGCGACCAGCCCCGGCAGCCCGGGTCGGCCAGCGTGCAGAGCCGCTGCCTGCTGAGCACCTCGCCGTCGTCGGTGTCCCGGATGTCGAAGTGCACCGGGCGGACCGTGCCGTCCGGAGCGACGAGCAGGTGTCGGCCGGCGTCGAGCGTGTCGTCGCGCAGCAGGCAGTTGCGGTCCAGTAGCCGGGCCAGCGCGGCGATGCTGGCGTGCTCGGAGAGCCGCTCGGGCACCCCGTAGCAGTCCACGATCGTCGCGAAGTCGCCCGGCGCCTGCCAGACGTCGCAGACCACCGCGTACGCCGGCAGTCGGGCCGGGTCGGCCACCGCCAGCGGCATCACCACCCGACCGAGCGCCTCGGCCAGCGCCGGGTAGACCTCCACGGGTCGTACCCGGTCGATTCTCCAGTTCCACAGCTCGGTCATTCCGCCTCCTCGCTGCGTTCGTCCCACCGGCCTCCGGATCGGGCCTTACTGACGATGGTGGGGGGCATTTGACCTCAGCCGGGGGCAAGTTACCGGTCTGTGACCATTCCGGGCAAAATTTCCCCGAGCAGCATTGCTTCGAGTGGCCGGAAGGTGACAGTTTATCGGGTATGGTGCGCCATCTGCACCACCGCCGCCGCGTGTTCCGGGCCCCGACGGCGGGGCCGCCCGGCCGGTCAGCGCAGGACGACCAGGTGCTCGCTGCGGGGCAGCAACTCACCCACCACGGGCGCGCCCGGCAGCTCACCGGCGACCAGCAGGCCGCCCGAGGTCTGCGCGTCGGCCAGCAGTAGCCGTTCGCCCTCGTCCGCGGCGCCGAAGTCGGTCCACGGGGTGACCCAGTCCAGGTTGCGCCGGGTGCCGCCGCTGACGTACCCGTCGCGCAGCGCCTCCCGCGCACCGGCCAGGTAGGGCACCCGGGCGGTGTCGATCGCCACCGTGAGCCGGCTGGCCCGGGCCAGCTTCGAGGCATGCCCGAGCAGACCGAATCCGGTCACGTCGGTGCCGCAACGGATGCCGGCGGCGACCGCCGCCCGGGCGGCATCACGGTTGAGCGCGCTCATCGTGGCCACCGCCTCCGGGAAGCTCTCGCCGGTGTTCTTGTGCCGGGTGTTCAGCACGCCCACCCCGAGCGGCTTGGTCAGCGACAGCGGCACCCCGGCCCGGCCGGCGTCGAGGGTGATCAGCTCCTCCGGCCGGACCGTGCCGGTGACCGCGAGGCCGTACTTCGGGCCGTCGTCGTCCACGCTGTGCCCGCCGGCCAGGTGACAGCCGGCTTCCCGGGCCACGTCCTGGCCGCCGCGCAGCACCTCGCGGGCCAGCTCCAGCGGCAGCACGTCGCGCGGCCAGCAGAGCAGGTTGAGCGCGACCAGCGGGACGCCACCCATGGCGTACACGTCGGAGAGCGCGTTGGCGGCAGCGATCCGCCCCCAGTCGTACGCGTCGTCGACCACCGGTGTGAAGAAGTCGGCGGTGGTGACCAGGCCGGTCCGCTCGTCCAGGCGGACCACCGCCGCGTCGTCGCCGTGGTCCAGACCGACCAGCAGCTCGGCGGTGCCGGTGGCCGGGCCGAGACCCGCCACCATGATCTCGAGTTCGCCCGGGGGAATCTTGCAGGCGCAGCCGCCACCGCGGGCGTAACGGGTCAGCCGTACCGGTTCGGTCATCCCCCTATGATTTCGGTTACTCGCGGCCGATGCCACCGCCGCAGTCCGCACAGTGACCGGAATCGGACTCGGCACGACGATCGTGACCGGTGTTACCGCTCCGTGACCCGCCAGGTTGCGTTCTGCCACATAGCGCCGCCTACAGTGGCCGCACCGGGGGTCAACCGACCCCGATCCGGGAGACGACAGGGACGGTGGACGACGTGACGACGGGCGAACCGCTCATCGTGCTGGACGCGGTCAACAAATGGTTCGGACCGCTGCACGTGCTGGATGACGTCTCGCTGTCGGTGGGTCGGGGCGAGGTGGTCGTGGTGATCGGCCCGTCCGGCTCCGGCAAGTCGACGCTGTGCCGCGCCATCAACCGACTGGAACCGATCAACTCAGGCACCATCACCTTCGACGGCGAGCCACTGCCGGCCGAGGGTAAGGCCCTCGCCAAGCTGCGCAGCGAGGTTGGCATGGTCTTCCAGTCCTTCAACCTCTTCGCTCACAAGACCATCCTCGAGAACGTCACCCTCGGTCCGGTCAAGGTGCGCAAGGAGAAGCCGGCGGCAGCCCGCGAGCGCGGCCTGGCCCTGCTCGACCGGGTCGGCATCGCCAACCAGGCGGACAAGTTCCCGGCCCAGCTCTCCGGCGGCCAGCAGCAGCGGGCGGCCATCGCCCGGGCGCTGGCCATGCAGCCCAAGGCGATGCTCTTCGACGAGCCGACCAGCGCGCTGGACCCGGAGATGGTCGGCGAGGTGCTGGACGTGATGACCTCGCTGGCCCGCGACGGCATGACGATGGTCGTGGTCACCCACGAGATGGGCTTCGCCCGGCACGCCGCGAACCGGGTCATCTTCATGGCCGACGGCCAACTGGTCGAGGACGCCCCGCCGGCGGAGTTCTTCGCCAACCCGCGCAGTGAGCGCGCCCGGGACTTCCTCTCCAAGATCCTCACGCACTAGGTGTCCGCAGTGGGGCGCGCCGGACACCGGTGGGCTCCGTCGAAGAAGGAGAAGAGTATGCGTATCAAGCGCGTTGCCGCGGTCGCCGCGGTCGCCGCTCTGGCGCTCGGCCTGACCGCCTGTGGCGGTGACGACGGGGAGGACGCCGGTTCCGGCAGCAAGTCCTTCGCGGCCGGCAGCACCATGGAGAAGCTGAACAAGGCGCAGAAGATCAAGATCGGCACCAAGTTCGACCAGCCGGGCTTCGGCCAGAAGGGCCTGTCGGGCAAGCCGGAGGGCTTCGACGTCGAGATCGCCAAGATCATCGTCAAGGAGCTCGGTATCCCCGAGGACAAGATCGAGTACGTCGAGACGCCGTCGAAGGTCCGTGAGGACGTCATCGTCAACGGCAACGTCGACCTCGTCGCGGCGACGTACACGATCAACGACAAGCGCAAGGAGCGGATCGCCTTCGCAGGCCCGTACTACGAGGCCGGCCAGAACATCCTGGTCAAGAAGGACGACACCACCATCACCGGTCCGGACTCGTTCAAGGACGGCACCCAGAAGGTCTGCTCGGTCACCGGCTCCACCCCGGCCGAGACGATCAAGCAGTACGTCAAGGACGTCGGCACCCAGCTGGTGCTCTTCGACACCTACGACAAGTGCCGCGACGCCCTCAAGGGTGGCCAGGTCAACGCCGTCACCACGGACAACGTGATCCTGCTCGGCTACATCGCCAAGGACGAGGCGTCCTTCAAGCTGGCCGGCACCAACTTCACCAAGGAGCCGTACGGCATCGGTGTGAAGAAGGAGGACGCGGACTTCCGCAGCTTCATCAACGACACGCTGGACAAGGCGGTCGCCGACGGTAGCTGGAAGAAGGCCTGGGACGACACCGCCGGCAAGTTCGGCGCGGAACTGGGCGCGGCTCCGACCATCAACCGCTACTGATCTGATCCTTCGATCTGGAGGGTGGGGAGGAACACCGACCCGTGAACGTGCTCATCGACAAGTTCGACGTCTTTGCGGGTGGTTTCTGGCTCACCCTCCAGATCTGCGTACTCGCCGCGATCGGCGCCCTGATCCTGGGCGCCATCGTGGCGGTACTGCGGATCTCCCCCGTGCCGCCGCTGCGGGCGGTCGGCACGGTTTACGTCAACGTCTTCCGCAACATGCCGCTGACCGTGGTGATGTTCTTCGCCGCGTTCGGTCTGCCGGCGCTCGGCTCCAACGCCGACTTCCTGCGCATCCCCGTCCTGGACTCGCTGTTCAACCGGCTCGGCACTGACCTGCCGTACTTCCGCTTCGCCCTGATCGCTCTGGTGCTCTACACCGCGGCGTTCGTCTGCGAGGCGCTGCGCTCCGGGGTGAACGCGGTTCCGCCGGGGCAGGCCGAGGCGGCACGCTCGCTCGGGCTCACCTTCGGCCAGAACCTGCGCCACGTGGTGCTGCCGCAGTCCTGGAAGGCCTCCGTGGTGCCGCTCGGCTCGGTGATCATCGCGATGATCAAGAACTCCGCGCTGGTCGGCTTCTTCGGGGTGGTCGGTGACCTGTCGCAGACCGCCGACCAGCTCACCTCGGCCGAGGGCTACGCCTTCATCCCCGTCGCCATCGGCATCTCGATCGGATACCTGATCATGACTGTGCCGCTCGGCGCCCTGCTGGACCGGCTGGAGAAGCGACAGGCGGTGGCCCGATGACCCGGCAGACCAGCGTCCTCTACGACGTTCCCGGCCCCCGCCAGCGGCGGATCACGCTCATCAGCAGCCTGGTCGCCACGGTGGTGCTGCTGATCGGGGCGTACTTCCTGATCTACCTGCCGCTGGACGACAAGGGCCAGCTGTCGATGGAGCTGTGGGGCCCGCTGGTCGACCCCTCCAACGAGAACTTCTCGCAGGTGTGGGATCGGATCGGCCTCGGCTTCAAGAACACCCTGATCGCGGCGGCACTGGCCATCCTGGCCTCGCTGGTGGTCGGCACGCTGCTCGCCGTACTGCGGATCCAGCTCAAGAGCCTGACCCGGCGCCGGTTCACCGGCGCGGCGACGCCGGTGGCGTACCTGCTGCGCGGGCTGAGCTCGCTGCTGTCGGCGGTCACCCGGGTCTGCGTCGAGGTGTTCCGCGGCCTGCCCGTGGTGCTCACCATCTTCTTCGTGGCCCGCGGCTTCCCCGAGTTCGGCCTCTACTTCGACAACCTCTGGTACCTGGTGATCGGCCTCACCATCTACAACTCGGTGGTGATCGCCGAGATCCTCCGCTCCGGCATGGAGGGGCTGCCGGGCGGTCAGGCGGAGGCCGCTGCCGCCATCGGGCTCTCCCCGGCGCAGATCACCCGGATGATCCTGCTGCCGCAGTCCTTCCGGATCATGCTGCCGGCGCTGATCAGCCAGCTGGTCGTGGTGCTCAAGGACACCTCGCTGGGCTTCATCATCAGCTACGAGGAAACACTGAACATCGGCAAGCAGATCATCGGCGTGCTGGGCAACCCAATCCCGGTGTACGTCGTGATCGCCGTGCTCTTCATCGCGGTGAACTACTCGCTGTCGAAGCTGGCCCAGTACGTCCAGCGTCGGCTCTCCCGGGGCCGCAAGACGGCAGGCATCGCGACGGACCACCTGCCGCCGGCCGCGCTCATGTCGCAGGCCGAAGGCGGCGGCGGGGGCGGCGGCATCTGAGCCACGCCACACCGACCAAGAAGGGCCGCCCCGGAATGATTCGGGGCGGCCCTTCGGTCAATGCCAGGGTCGTGCCATCCCGTCGGCGATCTGGAACGCTGACTCCGGCCGCTTGGTCCGCCCGGGCGCTTGGTCGGGAGGTCCGCCCGGCCGCTCGGTCCGCCCGGGCGGTCCGCCCGGTGAGGGCTGGCGGTCTGACTCAGCGGGCGATCTCGGTGACGCGGGACTCGCGGACCACGGTGACCCGGATCTGACCCGGATAGGTCAGCTCCTCCTCGATCTGCTTGGCGACGTCCCGGGCCAGCACGGCCGCCCCGATGTCGTCCACGTCGTCCGGCTTGACCATCACTCGGATCTCCCGGCCGGCCTGCATGGCGAAGACCTTGTCCACGCCGAGCTTGCTGGCGGCGATCTCCTCGATCCGCTCCAGCCGCTTGACGTACGCCTCCAGGCTCTCCCGGCGCGCGCCCGGCCGCCCGCCGGAGCAGGCGTCGGAGGCCTGGGTGAGCACGGCCTCGATGGTCTGCGGCGGCACCTCGTTGTGGTGCGCCTCGATGGCGTGCACCACGTCCTCGTGCTCGCCGTACTTGCGGGCCAGGTCGGCGCCGATGATGGCGTGACTGCCCTCCACCTCGTGGGTGAGCGCCTTGCCGATGTCGTGCAGGAACGCCGACCGCTTGATGATGGGCACGTCCAGCCGCAGCTCGGCGGCCATGATGCCGGCGATGTGCGCGGTCTCGACCAGGTGCTTGAGCACGTTCTGGCCGTACGAGGTGCGGTAGCGCAGTCGACCCAACAGGGTGACCAGCTCCGGGTGGATCTCGGTGATGCCGACCTCGACCAGGGCGTCCTCGGCGGCCCGCTGGCAGAGCTCCTCCACCTCGTGCCGGGCCAGGTCGTAGACCTCCTCGATCCGGTGCGGGTGGATCCGCCCGTCCAGCACCAGCTTTTCCAGGGTGAGCCGGCCGACCTCCCGGCGTACCGGGTCGAAGCAGGACAGCAGCACCGCCTCCGGGGTGTCGTCGATGATCAGGTTGACCCCGGTCACCGACTCGAAGGCGCGGATGTTGCGGCCCTCCCGGCCGATGATCCGCCCCTTCATCTCGTCGCCGGGCAGGTGCAGGACGCTGACCACGCTCTCCGCGGTCTGTTCACTGGCCACTCGCTGGATCGCGTCCACCACGATGTGTCGGGCCCGCTGCTCGGCGGTGCTGCGCGCGTCGGACTCGATGTCCCGCACCAACAGCGCGGCCTCCCGCTTGGCCTGCGTCTCGATGGCCTCGATCAGCTCCAGCCGGGCCGCCTCGGCGGTGAGCCCGGCCACCCGCTCCAGCTCCCGACGGCGCAACTCCTCCGCCTCGGCCAGGTCGGTCTCGCGCTGGCTGAGCGCGGACTTCCGGGCCGCCAGCGCGGCCCTCGCCTCGGTGAGCTGCCGCTCCCGCTCGGCGAACCGCTCCACCTCCTCGGTGTGCAGCCGCTCCCGCTCGTCCATCCGGGCTGCCCGGCGCTCCACCTCGGCGGCCTGCTCCCGGGTGGTGGCGGCGAGCACCGCGACCTCCCGCTCGCCGCTGCGCCGGGCGGTGGTGCGCAACTGCTCGGCGTCCGCCTCGGCCTGCTTGTGCGCGCGTTCCAGCACAGTGTCCGCCTCGGCGCGGGCGTCGTCGAGCACCCGGCGGGCCTCTGCCCGGGCGGCCTTCGCCTCGGCGGTAGCCGCCGCCGCCTCAGCGCGGGCGGCGGCCGCTGCGGATTTCGCCACGTCGATCGTGCTGTTCGCCTTGTCGGCCGCGGTGCGCAGGGCGGCCAGCGACTGCTCCTGGCGGTCCTTCTCGGCGATGAAGGCGGGATCCTCCGGCGCCGGTGCCGCACCCATCCGGCGCAGCGTCCGGACGCCGACCAGCACGGCCCCGACCACCACCACGGCGAGGATCAGGACGGCCGCGAGGAGCACGATGTCGAAGGCGTTCATGCCGGGACCCCGTGGGGCCCGCTGGTGAACCTGTGCCGCCGCCCCGCCATGGCCGCCTCCCCTGAACGTCGAGACCGCAGCGACTGTGCCGGGGGCACACTCCTGCGGCTGTGGACGCCCGACCGGAGCGGCTGGCCGTGGTTAGCTTTCTCCGCCGGCGGTGCCCTCGGGCAACGTCGGCGACCGGGTGCAGTTGTCGCGGCGTTCCGGACCGGCCTGTCCGGAACTGCCGCCAAAGGCCGCGGAGTCGGCCAAAGTGATGCTGTTCTGTTACGCGATCTATGTTGTGCGCTTAGCCTGCGCTGGTCGGGCAATGTGAGCCTGTATGGCGAGGCTAGGTCGCCAGGGGCGGTCTGGTCAAGGACTCATGATCAAACCCCCCGAACGGAGAGAAGTTACAGCGTCACGGCGTGCTGATGTCGCGTCGGACAGGAGGGGACAAACTCCGCGAGGCGCACTGCCCCCTGGACGTGTCGGGCCTGCTCAGCCCGCGCCCAGTCGGCTGTCAGGCGACGGCCGACGACCGAGCGGGGTGTGACCCATCCGTCTAACTGAGGACACCGGCCCGAGACCCGGCCCGACTCCGGTCAGCCGGCGCCGGCCGCCACCGCTGCCGCCACCAACGCCGCGTTGTCCGCAGCGGGCGAGCCGTCCGGCAGGTGCAGGGTGTCCTCGAGCCCGATCCGCACGCCCAGACTCCGGCGTACCGCCTCGGCGAGGACCGGCCAGGTCGCCGGACCCTCGGCGTGCAGCAGCACCGGCGGTGCGTCTGACGGCAGCACGGCGAGGATCCGGGATGCGTCGACCAGCGCGACCGCCACGTCCTCGGCCATGCACTCGACGAGGACCCGCCCGGCCGGCACCCGCCAGCTCCGGTACGCCGCGACCGCGTCGAGCGTCCACAGCCCCGCCTCGACGAGCACACCGCGCTCGTGCAGGGCGGCGGCGACCGCCTCGGCGCCGGGCTCGTGTGCGTTGACCGAGGCGAAGTCGGGCAGCACCGGCCAGGCCCGGACGGCGGCGACCCGGGCGGCCGGATCCGGCTCGATCCAGGCTCCGGTGCTCACCCCGACCGGCAGCCCCGGCCGGGCGGCGCGGATCGCGGTCAGCGCGTCAGCGGTCACCGCCGGCCGCAGTGACTCGACGCCGGCCGCGTCCCTGGGATGGACGTGCACGGCCGCGACGCCGAGTGCCGCGCAGCGGGCCGCGTCGGCGGCCAACTCCGTCGGAGTGAGCGGCACGGCCGGATGGGCCTCCCGGCCGCGCCCGCCGTTCAGACATGCCTTCAGCATCCGGCCCACACCCCATCGGGATTCGCCCCGGACCACCGACCGGGCCGCTCACTCGACCGGACGGTTGTCGCGGTCCAATTCGCCCTCGGCGTCGGCGAGCGCGTCGGCGTCGATCTGCTCGGCGAACTCGGCCGCCTCGGCGCTCTGCGCCGCGATCGCGTCCTTCACCGCCCGGATCGCCACGCCGGGTGGGTAGCCCTTGCGGGCCAGCATGCCCACCAGTCGCCGGAAGATCGCGTCGGGCTCACCTCGGGCGGTGCGCAGCTTCCGCTCCACGAGGGCACGGGCGGTCTCCGCCTCGGTCTCCTCGTCCAGCTCGCCCAGCGCCTCGGTGGCCACCTCGCCGTCCACGCCCCGCTGGCGCAGCTCGTTGGCGAGCGCCCGGCGGGCCAGGCCACGCCCGGTGTGCCGGCTGGACACCCAGGCCCGAGCGAACGCGGCGTCGTCGATGATGCCGACCTCGTCGTACCGGTCGAGGACCTCGGCTGAGACCTGCTCGGAGATGCCCCGCTTGGCCAGCGCCCCGGCCAGCTCGGCCCGGGTGCGTGGCCGGACGGCGAGCTGGCGCAGGCAGATCTCGCGCGCCACCTCCGACTCGTCACGAGGCGGCGCCGAGGACTCGACGGCGTCGGCCTCCTCGGACCGGCCACGGCGACCCCGGCGAGGGCGGGGCGGGTCACTGGCATCGCCCGTACGGGGTGGGCTGGCATCCCAGCCCCGTCCCGTACGGGCGCGTCGTCCTGCCATGGGTCAGCGACCGGTCAGAAGTCGACCGGCGGCAGCTCCGGGCCGCCGGCGGCGTCACCCGCACCGACCCCGACGCCGAGCTTCTCCAGGATCTTCTTCTCGATCTCGGCGGCCACGTCCGGGTTTTCCTTGAGGAACTCCCGGGCCTTCTCCTTGCCCTGGCCGAGCTGGTCGCCGTCGTACGTGTACCAGGCGCCGGACTTGCGGATGATCGCCTGCTCCACGCCGACGTCGATCAGCGAGCCCTCGCGCGAGATGCCCTTGCCGTACATGATGTCGAACTCGGCCTGCTTGAACGGGGCCGCGACCTTGTTCTTCACGACCTTGACCCGGGTGCGGTTACCGACCACGTCGGTGCCGTCCTTGAGGCTCTCGATGCGTCGCACATCGAGCCGGACCGAGGCGTAGAACTTCAGTGCCCGACCACCGGTGGTGGTCTCCGGGCTGCCGAACATCACGCCGATCTTTTCCCGGAGCTGGTTGATGAAGATCGCCGTGGTGCCGGTGTTGCTGAGCACACCGGTGATCTTCCGCAGCGCCTGGCTCATCAGCCGGGCCTGGAGGCCCACGTGGCTGTCGCCCATCTCACCCTCGATCTCGGCGCGCGGCACCAGGGCCGCCACCGAGTCGATCACGATGATGTCGATCGCGCCGGAGCGGATCAGCATGTCCGCGATCTCCAGCGCCTGCTCGCCGGTGTCCGGCTGAGAGACCAGCATCGCGTCGGTGTCGACCCCGAGGGCCTTCGCGTACTCCGGGTCGAGCGCGTGCTCGGCGTCGATGAAGGCAGCGATGCCGCCGAGCCGCTGGGCGCTGGCCACCGAGTGCAGCGCCACCGTGGTCTTACCGCTGGACTCCGGGCCGTAGATCTCGACCACCCGGCCGCGCGGCAGGCCACCAATGCCGAGTGCCACGTCGAGCGCGATGGAGCCGGTCGGGATGATCGCGGTCTGGACGACGGGCCGGTCCCCCAGCCGCATCACCGAGCCCTTGCCGAATTGCTTGTCAATCTGAGCGAGAGCTAGGTCGAGTGCCTTCTCCCGGTCAGGCCCTGCTGCCATGGTTGCCACCCCTGCCTTCGCCGGCGTCTTTGCTGAGCTTCGCGTCACGCGGACACGCTAGGCGCTGGGTCCGACAGAAAACCAGCCGACGGGCCGCGAGCTGTGGACGAGCACCCCGCTGTGGACAATAGCCGAACAGGTGTACGACTCGACAAGCGACACGCGGAAGCGCCGAAAAGGCTGCTCAGCGTAGTCGGGCGGGCACTCGGTCGGGGTACGCGGCGCACACCGCCCGCCACACCACGTGCGTCTGCTCCCCCGACGCCAACGCCTGCTCGATGGTGCGTCCATCGAGCTGGGACAGCACCTGGTCACGGGCGATGCTGGCCGCGTAGCCGGGCCCGAACGCCTCCTCCAGCCGCGCCCAGAAGTCGGTCAGCCGCACGTGATCAGCCCTCCTCGTCCGGTGCCCCGGTCGGCACCGGGCGCAACGCTAGCGCCACCAGGGGCACCGTCGCGACCGCCGCGAGCAGGGTGAGCACCGGATAACCGGCGACCTGCATGACAAACCCGCTAGCCATGGCGGCGCCAGCCCCGGCCAGCCCCATGGTCAGATCGGACAGCCCCTGGACACTCGGCCGCACGCCGGCCGGCACCGACTCGGAGAGCAGCGTCGAGCCGGCCACCATCGTCCCCGACCAACCCAGCCCGAGCAGCACCAGACCCACCGAGAGCCGGGGCGTGTGGTGCCCGGCGGTGCCGGCGACCGCACAGGCTGCCAGCAGCAGCCCGACCCCACCGAGGATCACCACCCGCCGACCGAGCCGGTCGGTGAGCCAGCCGACCAGCGGGGAGAGGGCGTACATGCCGGCGATGTGCAGGCTCAGCACGATGCCGACCAGCCGCAGCACGTCGGCGTCGGCGTGCGACTCACCGAGCCGCACCGGGGTCATCGACATCACCGCCACCATCACCAGATGGCCGACCGCCACCGCCGCGATGCCGAGCCGGGCGGCGGGCCGCCCGCGTACCACCGACCAGGCCACCCGCATCCCGGCGCCGCGCGGCGCGCGCACCTCGACCGGCGCGGCGGCCGGCGCCACACCGCCACCGACCGGGCCGCCGTCCGCTGGCGCCTCGGCGGCCAGCACGGCCGCCGGCACGTCGGCCACCGGCGCGTCAGCCGCCGCGAGACGGCGCGCGGTGAGCAGCGGGTCGGGCCGGAGCAACCCGAGAAGTACGCCGCCGGCCAGCACGAACGCGGCCGCGCTGAATGCGAACGGGCCGGCCAGCGGCGGCAGCCCCCAGCCACTCGTGACCCGGTCGGCCAGGGCGGCGAAGTTCGGAGCGGCCACCGCGCCGATGGTGGTGGCCCAGACGATCAGGGAGAGCTGGCGAGCCCGGCGGGCAGGCTCGGCGAGGTCCACCGCCGCGTAACGGGCCTGGAGGTTCGCGGCAGTGCCTCCGCCGAAGAACAGCATGCCGAGGAAGAGCAGCGGCACCGAGCGGGTGACCGCGGCCAGCACCACCAGCACGCCGCCGACGGCACCCACCGCGTACGCCACCACCAGGCCCGGCCGCCGGCCGTGCCGCGCCATGATCCGGGTGACCGGGATGGCGAGCAGCGCCGCGCCGACCACCCCGGCGCTCTGCGCCAGGCCGGCTACCGCGGTGCCGGCGATCCGGGCGGCGAGCAGCGCACCGACGGCAATGCCGATGGTCACGCCGATGCCGCCGATGATCTGGGTGGTGAAGAGCAGCCGCAGGGTACGCCGCTGGATCGGCGCGACGTCGGGGCGGACGGTACGTGGCGCGCTCAGGTCGGTGGCCATCGGCGCTCCTCAGGACGGGGGTGCCCATCCTCGCGCACCCGCTGCCGCCGACGGCAGTGGGTTTCGCTGTCAGCCGATCCGACGCTCGTTCTCAGGCGGGCAGGGCGCGGGTGGCGACGGTGAGGTCGGCGACCAGTCCCTCGTACGCCTTGTCCTGGTCGTCGGCGCGCAGCACGGCGGACGGGTGGATGGTGGCCAGCAGCCGGGCCGGCGGCACGTCGGCCACCGTGCCGGCGCTGTCCACCGGCACACGGGTGAAGTCCTCCGGGTGCTGAGCCGAGGCTGGCCAGGGCAGCAACTCCCCGCGCTGCTTCGTCACCCGGAAGGACGGGCCGAGCAGCGCCTTGGCGGCGGTCGCGCCGAGCACCACCACGATCTCCGGCCGGAGCCGGGCGAACTCGGCGACCAGCCAGGGCCGGCAGGCGGTGATGTGCACCTGGTCCGGGGTCTGATGGATCCGCCGTTTGCCGCGCAGCTCAAAACGGAAGTGCTTCACGCTGTTGGTGAGGTACAGCTGCCTCGGGTCCAGCCCGGCGTCGTCGACCGCGCGGCGCAGCAGCCGACCGGCCGGACCGACGAAGGGCAGCCCCTTCTGGTCCTCCAGGTCGCCGGGCTGCTCCCCGACCAGCACCACTCGCGCGCTCTCGTCGCCCCGGCCGAAGACCGTCTGCGAGGCGTCCCGGTACAGCTCGCACCCCCGACAGCCACCCGCGGCGGCACGCAGCTCGTCGATGGTGTCCGCGTCGGGAGGGATGAACCGCTGGGCGCCCGGGGCACTCCCGGTCTCCTTGGCCATGCCGACTGTTATATACCTGTTCGGTGCCTCGTGCCGGGTACGCCCCGGCGACTGCGGGCAGCCGGTCGTACCGCGTCAGTACCCGTTGCCGCCGCCGCCGTCGCCGGACGCCATCGCGATCAGCACGATCACGATGATGATGATCACCACCGCCACCGCGATCCAGATCCCCTTGCGCGTCCCACCTGAAGCCATGGTCCCCACCTCCGGCGCCCCGCATACCCACCCCACGCAGCCCAAACCGTCGCGATCTCCCGCTTTCTGTCTGACGGGACCTGGTCGGGGAGAGGTGGGTCAGGTGGAGAAGCCGGGGAGTGGGGTCGGGTCCGCGGCCTGGGCCAGCGCGGCGGCCAGCGGGGCGAGATCGGACGTGGCGAGAGGGCTGATGGTGATGCGGAGGCCGGGCGGGGCGGCGATTCGGTAGAGGCTGCCGGGGGCCACCGACCAGCCGGCGTCGCGCAGCGCGGTGACCGCGCTGGTCTCGTCGGCCACCGGCAGCCAGACGTTGATGCCGCTGCGGCCGTGCGCGGTCAGGCCGTGCTCCGCCAACGCGGCCAGCAGCCCCTCGCGCCGCTGCTCGTAACTCTCCGCCGCCCGCTCCACCAGCTCGGCGACCGCCGGGTCCCGCCACAGCGCGAGCACCAGTCGTTGCAGCACGGTGGAGACCCAGCCGGCGCCCACCCGCGTCCGGCCGGTCACCCGGGCCACCGTGGTCTCGTCGCCGGCCAGCACGGCCAGCCGCAGGTCCGGGCCGAAGGGTTTGCTCGCCGACCGGAGGAAGGCCCAGCTCGGGGTCGCCCCGGCCAGCGGGTGCAGGGGTACGCGGGCCAGCTCGGCGGCATGGTCGTCCTCGATCAGCAGCAGGTCCCGCCGGCCGGCGAGCAGCGCCCGCAGCGCCTCGGCCCGGGCGGCGGAGACGGCCGCGCCGGTCGGGTTCTGCGCCCGGCTGGTGACCACCAGCGCCCGCGCACCGGCAGCGAGCGCGGCCGCCACCCCGGCCACCAACGGACCCTCGTCGTCCAGCGGTACGCCGATCGGGCGTAGCCCCAGCGCGGCGACCAGGTCGAGCAGGTTGGCCCAGCCCGGATCCTCCACCGCCACCGCGTCGCCGGGACGCAGGTGGGCGCCGAGCAGCCGCTCGATGCCGTCCAGCGCGCCACCGGTGAGGGTGAGCTCCCCGGCCGGCACTCCGTCGGCGCTCAGCCGGGCGCGGGCCGCCGCCGCAAGCTCGGGCAGCACTCCGGCGGTGGAGTAGCCGACCGGCGGGCCGGCCTCGGCGGCGAGGGCCGCCAGGTGCGGGCCGAGCGAGGGCAGCAGCCGGGAGTCGGGCTCGCCCCGGGACAGGTCACGGGCGCCGGGCAACGGCGCCGGGCGCAGCGCGGAGCGCCGGGCGGCCACCGGTGGGCGGGGGCGCACCCGGGTGCCGTGCCGCCCGGCGGTGGCGAGCAGGCCGCGCTGGCGCAGCTCCTGGTAGGCGCGGGCGACAGTGGCCGGGCTGACGCCCAGCTCGGCGGCGAGCACCCGGACCGGTGGCAGGGCGGTCCCGGGTGGCAGGGCACCCGTACGGATGCCCGACTCGATGCTGGCCGAAATCGCGACGGCCGTCGTCCCGGCGAACTGATAGCGTGCTGACACAAATCGGAGATTGTACTAGAACAAAGGGGCGAGCATGTACCCACCCACCGCCCGGACCACTCCCAACCGTTCCCGCGACAAGATGAGCTACGACCGGGACGCCGCGCACGCCGTGCTCGACGAGGCGTACCACTGCGCGCTGGGGTTCACCGTCGACGGCCAGCCGCGGGTGCTACCCACCCTGCACGTACGGATCGGCGACACGCTCTACCTGCACGGCTCCACCGGCAGCCGGCCGCTGCTCGCCGCCCGGGGCGACGGGCTGCCGGTCTGCGTCACGGTGACCCTGCTCGACGGGCTGGTCTACGCCCGCTCCCAGTTCCACCACAGCGCCAACTACCGCTCAGTGGTCGCGCTGGGCACCGCCCGGCTGGTCACCGACGAGCGGGAGAAGATCGCCATGCTCACCGCGCTGGTGGAGAAGGTGGGCGCGGGACGCAGCGCGGACAGCCGCCCGCCCAGCCGGCGGGAGCTGGCCGAGACCGCCGTACTGGCACTGCCGCTGCGCGAGGTGTCGGTCCGGGCCCGCAGCGGAGGAGTCCGCGAGGACGAGGCCGACCTGCACCTGCCGCACTGGGCCGGGGTCCTGCCGCTGCGGCTGACCGCCGGGCTGCCCGAGCCGGACGCCGGAGTCACCGCGCCGCTGCCGGCGTACCTCCGGGCGCCCCGCACGCCCTGGCACGACCCGGCCCCGATGAGCGGCGAACACGTCCGGCTGGAGCCGCTGGACCTGGCCCACGCCGACGAGCTGCACACCGCCACCGCCGACGAGGAGGTCTGGCGGCACATGAACGTCGCGGCACCGAGCGCGCCAGACGGGACCGCCGAGGTGATCGCCGCCGCGCTGGCCGCGCAGCACCGCGGCGAGCGGGTGCCCTGGGTGCAGCGCTGCGCGGCGACCGGGGCGGTGGTCGGCAGCACGTCCTACTACGAGATCGACCCGGAACGGCGGTCGGTCGCGATCGGCTACACCTTCCTGGGCCGGCCGTGGTGGCGTACCGGGATCAACACCGAGGCGAAGCTGCTGCTGCTCAGTCGGGCCTTCGACGAGCTGGGCGCGGTGCGGGTGGCCTGGCACACCGACATCCGCAACGAACGCTCGCAGGCGGCCATCGAACGGCTCGGCGCCACCCGGGAGGGCGTGCTGCGGATGCACCGGCAACGCCCGGACGGCTCCTGGCGGGACACCGTGCAGTACGCGATGACCGTCGACGAGTGGCCGAACGCACAGCTCAGGCTCCGGGAAAGGCTTCGCCGGACGGCACCGGTGGCGTGATGATGGCGGGCGTGCTGGGGATCACCGACATCTGGACGTACGTGCTGGGCACCGTGGCCATCATCCTGCTGCCCGGGCCGAACTCACTCTTCGTGCTCTCCACCGCCGCCAAACGGGGCGTGGGGGCCGGCTACCGGGCCGCTGGCGGGGTGTTCGTCGGCGACGGGGTGCTGATGTTCCTCTCCGCCGCCGGGGTGGCGTCGCTGCTCAAGGCGTACCCGCCGGTGTTCATGGTGATCAAGTACGTCGGCGCCGCGTACCTCGGGTATGTCGGGGTGACCATGCTGCGCGGCGCCTGGCGGCGCTGGCGCGACCGCAACAACCCGAGCACGCCGCGGCTCATCGACGCCGCGGAGCCGGCGGCGATGCGCAGCCCGTTCCGCAAGGCGCTGGTGATCAGCCTGCTGAACCCGAAGGCGATCCTGTTCTTCATCTCGTTCTTCATCCAGTTCGTCGACCCCGGCTACGCCTGGCCGGCGCTGTCGTTCCTGCTGCTGGGGCTGATCGCTCAGGTGACCAGCGCGCTCTACCTGACCGCGTTGATCTTCGCGGGCACCTTCCTGGCCGCGCAGTTCAGCCAGCGCCGCCGGCTCGCCGCCGGCGGCACCACCGCCGTCGCCGCGCTCTTCCTCGCCTTCAGCCTCAAGCTCGCCACCGCCAGCGCCGGCTGACCCGACCCTGGTCAGGTGCCGTCACCGCCGGAGCCGCCACCACCGACGCCGGCCCCGCCAGCGGTGCCGCCCAGGCCGAAGCCGGGCCGGACCGGCTCGTCGGGATGGCGACTCACATGGGCGGACTCGCTGATCTGCGCGGACCAATCGGCGTGCGCGGCTGCGGCGGCGTGCCGGTTGATGGCTTGGCGCAACCAGCCGTCCACGGTGGTGACCCAGTCCCGCCGGTCGGCGTCCGCGTGCCAGATCCGGAACCGGCTGATGCTCTGGTGGGTGATCCCGGCCAGCGCCAGCCGGCGGTCCATCCAGAGAATCGCCTCCAGACCCGCCGAGTTGGTCACGAAGATCACCTCCAGCTCGGTGATCGGGCCGGCGTAGAGCGGCGCCACCCAGTAGCCCCACCGCTGGTGCAGCGGCAGGGTGTGCTCCACCCCGGGCAGCCCACCCTCCTGCAACCCGGCTTGGCGGATCACGAAACCCAGCGTCTCCAGCGCCGCCAGCACGTGCTGCTGGGTGGGGATCGGGTGCACGAAGACCGGCACCATGGCGCCCTGATCCAGCTCCGGGTCGACAGACACCTCGGTCCGCAGCCCCATCCGCAGGTTCAGCAGCGGCACCCCGCCGAAGATGGTCACCGGGGTCTCCCACGGCAACGGCATCGCGAAGTCGACCGCTCGCCGACGACCGGCCGGCACGACGAACCGGCCGGCGATCGGCACCTGACAGAACTGCATCAGGCGCCGGGCAGCGGCCGGGTCATCCGGCTCGACCGTGGTGACCAGGCCGAGCCGGATGTGCCGCACCAGCACGTCGTCCGGCCCGGCCGCCAGCGTCACCCGCCCTGGCAGGCGCAGGCCCGGTCGGGTGCTCGGATTGGCCAGCGTGGTCTGCACGGACAGCCCGGTCCAGCCGGACTCCCGGGACACCCCCGTCAGCCGCACCGCGCCCCCTCCACCAGGCCACGCTCACAGCCACCTCAACCCCCGCGAGGCCCCCTCAACTCTCGCGGACCCCGCGCGTGGCCCCCTCAACTCTCGCGGACCCCGCGCATGGCCACCTCAACTTCCGCGAAGAGGGACCACCCCTCCGGTTTCATCTCATGCGGCGGCCGCGCGGCACCGTGTCGGTCTCGTCGTCGAATTCGCCGATGACCTCCTCCAACAGGTCCTCCAGCGCCACGAAACCGATCGGCCGGGCCGGGCCACCCCCGTTGCGCACGAGCGCGAGCTGGGACTGCCGGGCCCGCATCGCGGCCACCGCCTCGGTGACCGAGGAGGTCGCGGGCAGGGTGAACGCGGGGGTCATCAGCTCCCCGACGGTGGCGCTGCGGCCGGCGGTGACCACCCGCACCGCCTCCCGGACGTGCACCAGGCCGCAGACGTCACCCGCCTCGTCCAGCACCGCCAGCCGGGACCGGCCGCTGTCCCGGCTGACCTGCTCGATCCGCTCGGCCGGGTCGTCCCTGCCAACGGTGACCATGGTGGCGAACGGCTCCATCACCTGCGCGACCGATGTGCCCTGCAACTCCAGCATGCTGGTGAGCAGCTGGTGCTGCTCGGCACCGAGCAACCCGTGCTCGCGGGACTGCTCCAGCAGGATCCGCAGCTCGTCCGGGCCGTGCACCTGGGCCAGCTGATCCTGCTGGTTGACCCCGAACAGCCGCAGGATCGCGTTGGCCATGGCGTTGAGCGCGGAGAGCACCGGCCGGGACACCCGGGCGAAAGCACGGAACGGCAGCGCGAGCAGGATGGCCGAGCGCTCCGGGTCGGTGATCGCCCACGACTTCGGCGCCATCTCCCCCACCACCAGGTGCAGGAAGGTGACCACACCGAGTGCGAAGATCAGAGCGATCCCGTGGCTGGCCGCGTCCGGCAGACCCACGGCGTGCAGCAGAGGGCTGAGCAGGTGCTCGATGGCCGGCTCGGCCAGCGCGCCGAGCCCCAGGGTGCACAGCGTGATGCCGAGCTGCGCGCCGGCCAGCATCAGCGACAGCTCGCGGACGCCGTCCAGCGCGGCCTGGGCCGCCCGGCCGCCGCTCGCCGCCGCCTGCTCCAGGCGGTACCGCTTGCTGGCGATCAGGGCGAACTCGGCGGCCACGAAGAACCCGTTCAGCGCCAGCAGGACCACCGAGACGAACAGTGCGATCCCGGGGCTCATGCGGACACCTCGCTTCGCTCGCCCGGCTCGGTCAGCTGAAGCCGGACCGAGTCGGCCACGTGCCGGTCCACGGCCAGCACCTCGACCAGCGCCCGGGGCTCCGCCTCGCCGTCTTCGGCGTCGGCGCCCTCGGGCAGCAGCCTGATCTCCAGCCGGTCGCCGACCTCCGGTACCCGGCCCAGCTCCCGCATGACCAGCCCGGAGAGGGTGTCGTACTCCGGGGCCTCGGGCAGTGCGATGCCAGTGCTGTCGGCGACCTCGTCGATCCGCCAGCGGGCCGGCACCACCCAGGACCCGTCGTCCTGCCGGGCGGGCGCCCGCTCGGGCGGGTCGTCCTCGTCCCGGATCGGGCCGACCAGTTCCTCGGCGATGTCCTCCAACGTGATCACGCCGGCGAAGCCGCCGTACTCGTCGACCACGCAGGCCATCTGTCGGTGCCCGGACCGCAGCCGGTCGAGCACCGTGGGCAGCGGCAGCGTCTCCGGCACCAGCAGCGGCGGCCCGGCCACCGCGCTCACCGGGGTGGTGGCCCGCTCCCCCGGCGGTACGCCCAGCACGTCGGCGATGCCGACGATGCCGATCAGGTCGTCGACGCCGTCCGCGCCGCGCACGGGGAACCGGGAGTGACCGGTGTCCAGCAACTCCACCACCCGGCTCACCGGCTCGTGCGCCCGTACGGTGTGCACGTCGACCCGGGGCACCATGGCCTCGCCGGCGGTCAGCTCCCGGAAGTCCAGACCTCGGTCGAGCAGCGTGGACATCTCGGCGTCCAGCGTGCCCTCCTCGCGGGACTCGGCGATGATCTGTTCCAGGTCGGCAGGGGTGGCACCGCTGGGCAGCTCCTCGATCGGCTCGATGCCGATCCGGCGGAGCAGCCGCACCGACGCCCGGTCGAAGAGCCGGATCACCGGCCCGGCGATGGCGAGGTACACCAGGGTGGACCGGCTCAGCACTCGGGCCAGCGGCTCGGCCCGGGCGATGGCCAGGTTCTTGGGGGCCAGCTCACCGAGGACCATCTGCACCACGGTGGCGAAGATCAGAGCCAGCGCCACCGACAGCGGCAGGCTGATCGCCTCGCTGACGCCGGCCAGGCCGAACAGGTCGGCGAGGCCGCCGCCGAGGAACGGCTCAGCGACGTACCCGACCAGCAGTGCGGTGACGGTGATGCCGAGCTGCGCTCCGGAGAGCATGAAGGAGAGCCGGCTGGTGACGGCCAGTGCCCGGGCGGCGGCCTGGTCGCCGTCATCGGCGAGCTGGCGGAGCTTGCCCCGGTCCACGGCGACATAGCCGAACTCCTGCGCCACGAAGTAACCGGTGGCGGCGGTGAGCACGATAATCAGAAGAAGGCCAACGACGATCAACACGGGTCGCTCAGGGCTCCCGGGGTCGTCGGGGCGGGAAGATGCCGGGCACAACCCGGCTGGCTACTGCTGCCCTCCTGGGCAGACGAGTCGATCATGTCGCTATTTTATCGGCGCTGTCTGGGACTCCGCTGGGGGTGGGCCGAAGGGGCCTGATCGTCCGGTTCACGCGCCGCCGTTCGATCGTCACGCCGGTCCTGCCCGGCCGCCACCCGGGTTGCGTCCGGCCAGTTCGTCCGCGTCGAGCAGATTTCGGTCCAGCCGGCCGGACCGGTACGCCGCGCGGCCGACCATCTGCGCCGCGACCGGCACGGTGGCCAGCTGGAAGACCCCCACCAGCAGGATCATGCCGAGATCCGCCGGGCTACGCAGTCGCAGCGCGATGCCGAGCAGCAGCAGGAGCACCCCGAGCACCTGCGGCTTGGTGGCCGCGTGCATCCGGGACAGCGCGTCCGGAAAGCGCAGGGCGCCGATCCCTGCGGCCAGGCCGAGCAGCGCGCCGGCCACCAGGCAACCGGCACCGAGCCAGTCCGCGATCGTCCCGATCACGGCTGCTCCCGGACGGCGAAGCGGACCATTGACACCGTGCCGACGAAGCCGAGCAGGGAGAGCACCACCAGCACGGGCAGCGTGGTGGCGTGTCGGTTGACCGCCGCCTCGGCGCCCACCGCGCCGACCATGGTGGCGAGCAGCACATCCGCGGCGATCACCCGGTCCAGCAGCGATGGGCCCCGGTAGAGCCGGGCCAGCGCGAGCAGCGCGGTCACCGACAGCAGGGCGGTGAGGACGACGGCCAGGAACGTGGTCACGGGCGGGTACCCCTCTCGACGGGATCGGACTGGACGCGGCGCAGCTCGGCGGCGGAGCCCACCGCGCGGATGATCCGCCGCTCGACGGCGAGGGTGCGCTCCCGGGCGGCGGTCAGGTCCGCCGGCCCGTGGGTGTCCAGCACGTGCAGGTAGAGCGTCCCGGAATCCCGGTCGAGCTCGAGGATCAGCGTGCCGGGCACCAGCGAGACCGCCTCGGCGGTGAGCGCCAGGTTCAGGTCGGTGGGCACCCGCAGCTGAACCGCGATGATCGCCCCGCGCGGCCGGTAGCCGGGCTGCACGGCGATCCGGGCGACGTGCAGGCTCGCGCTCACCAGTTCCGTGCCGAAATTGACCACGAACACCAGCAGCGCCCAGGGGCGCAGGCGGCCGCCGAAGGTGACCGGCGGCAGCGGGAAGAACAGCAGCACCGCACCGCCCACCAGCAGGCCGCCGGCCAGGTTGGCCCAGTTGACCTCGCCCCAGAGCAGGTTCCAGACCACCACCAGCCAGCCGAGCGCCAGCGCCTGGTCCCGCCAGCGCCCGAGCCGACCCCGCCGCGGGGGTGGGCCGGCGGCCGCCGGAGCCGTCCCGCGCGGGCCGGTCACGGTGCGCCACCCGGCAGCACGGCCCGCACGTACGGGGTACGCGAGATCAGGTCGGCGGCCGAGTCGGCGGTGACGTCGAAGATCGGGCCGGCCAGCACGGTGAGCGCCAGCCCGAACGCGACCAGGCCCCCGGTGGCCCCGAGCATCAGCGTGGGTACTCGGACGGCGGGCTCCGCGGTGGCCAGCCGGGGCGACCGCCAGAAGGCGATGTTCCACACCCGGGAGGCCACGTAGAGGGTGAGCAGGCTGGTCAGCGTGCCGGCCGCGACCAGTGCCCAGGGCAGCGGACCGCCGGCTGCCGCCCCGGCCTGGAGCAGGCCGAGCTTGCCGAGGAAGCCGGAGAACGGCGGCACCCCGGCGAGGTTCATCGCCGGGACGAAGAACAGCACGCCGAGCAGCGGCGCCATCCGGGCCAGCCCGCCAAGGCGGCGCAGGTCGGTGCTGCCGGCCCGCTCCTCGACCAGCCCGGCGACCAGGAACAGCGTGGTCTGGATGGTGATGTGGTGCACCACGTAGAAGATCGCGCCGGCGAGGCCGGCGGCCGTGCTCAACGCCACCCCGAAGATCATGTAGCCGATGTGGCTGACCAGGGTGAACGAGAGGAGCCGCTTCAGGTCCGACTGGGCCACCGCGCCGAGGATGCCGACCAGCATGGTCAGCCCGGCGACGACCATGAGCAGCCCGTCGACCTGCCCGCCCGGGAAGAGCAGCGTCTCGGTGCGGATGATCGCGTAGACGCCCACCTTGGTGAGCAACCCCGCGAAGACGGCGGTGACCGGGGCTGGCGCGGTGGGGTAGCTGTCCGGCAGCCAGGCCGACAGGGGGAAGACCGCCGCCTTGATCGCGAAGCCGAGCAGCAGCATCAGCTCGAGGGTCAGCCGGACGCTGTCCGGCAGGTCGTCGAGGCGCTGGGCGAGCTGGGCCAGGTTGAGTGTGCCGGTGGCCGCGTACACCAGCCCCACCGCGGTCAGGAAGATCATCGATGAGAGGATGCTGACCACGACGTACGTCGAGCCGGTCCGGATCCGGGTCTCGGTGCCGCCCAGCGTGATCAGCACGAAGCTGGCGGCCAGCAGGATCTCGAAACCGACGAAGAGGTTGAACAGGTCACCGGCGAGGAACGCGTTGGTGACGCCGGCGGTGAGCACCAGGTACGTCGGGTGGAAGATGGCCACCGGCGCGGTCTCGTCCCTCTCGCTCCCGCCCTGGCCGATCGAGTAGAGCAGCACGCAGAGGGTGACCGCCGACGAGACCACCAGCATCAGTGCGGCGAGTTGATCGGCGATCAGGACGATGCCGACCGGCGCCGGCCAAGCGCCCACCGCCATCACCACCGGCCCGTGCCGGTACGCCTGCACCAGCAGCAGAACCGCCACGGCGAGGGTGCCGCTCAGGCAGAGCGTGCTGACCGCCCGCTGGAGCCGGGGCCGGGCAGCCAGCAGCAGGGTCAGCGCCGCACCGAGCAGCGGCACCACCACCGGCAGCGGCAGCAGCGCGCTCATCACGCCTCGTCCCCGCGCCGCAGCCGACGCCGGGCGGGCTCGGGATCGACCTGCTCCGGGTCTTCGTCCGGGCCCTCCCCACCGACGTCCATGGCGCCCGTCTCGTTGCGCTCGGCCCGGCGGATGATCTGCTGGTCCTCAAGGTCGTCGGGCACCTCGTCGTCGCCGCTGAGATACCAGCTGCGGTACGCCACGGCGAGCAGGAACGCGGTGAACCCGAAGGTGATCACGATGGCGGTCAGCACCATGGCCTGCGGCAGCGGATCGCTCATCCGGTCCACCGGGCCGGTGCCGACGATCGGTGCCCCACCGGACCGGCCGCCCAACAGGATCAGCAGGTTGACCCCGTTGCCGATCAGGATCACGCCGAGCAGGATCCGGGTCAGGCTGCGCTCCAGCAGCAGGATCACCCCGCACCCGACCAGCACCCCGACGGCGAGCACCAGCACCAGCGTGGGCCCCGCGCCGCCGGTCACGGTGCCACCTCTGATCGCGACTGCGGGGCTCGCAAAACCGGCTCACTCCTCGCGCTCACGCCCGATCCCCCTTGTCGACGGCGAGCCCGCCGGTGGCGGTTCCGGTCGCCTCGATGTGCCGGTCCACCTCGGCTCCCAGGCTGCGCAGGACGTCCAGCACCAGCCCGATCACGACCAGGTACACGCCGACGTCGAAGAAGAGCGAGGTGACCAGGTGGGTGTCGCCGATCAGCGGTAGGGACTGATCGACCTTGGCGCTCTCCAGCACCGATCCGCCGGCCAGCAGCGCCACCACGCCCGTGCCCACCGACACGGCCAGCCCGGCGCCGAGGACCGTGCCGGCGCCGACCGGGGCAGCCTCGGCCAGCTCGTACCGGCCGCCGGCCAGGTAGCGGACCACCAGGGCGAGACCCGCCACCAGCCCACCGGCGAAGCCGCCGCCCGGCGCGTTGTGCCCGGAGAAGAGCAGGAACAGGGAGAACAGCACCACGGTGTGGAAGATCAGCCGGATGACCACCTCCAGGACGATCGACCGCCGCTCCTCGTGCAGCGTGGGCCCTCCGCGCAGCCACACCGGCCGGCCGGTTCGGGTGGCCCGACTGTCCGACCCCGGCCGGCGCGGCCGTGGCCCGCCGCGGGACCGCTCGAAGACCAGGCTGGCCACCCCGGTCGCGGCCACCACCAGCACCGACAGCTCCCCCATGGTGTCCCAGGCCCGAATGTCGACCAGGGTCACGTTGACCACGTTGCGGCCGTATCCCTGGGCCACCGCCAGATCCGGAAAGGCGGCGGAGATCTCCGGTGCCCGGCGGGCGCCCGCCGCGACGAGGGCCAGCCCGGCGGCCACCACGCCGGCCGCCACCCCGATCGCCCGGCGGGCCCACCGGCTGCGGCGCAGCGGGCGGGCCGAGAACCGTTCCGGCAGGCGGCGCAGCACCAGCACGAAGACCGCGATGGTCGCGGTCTCCACCAGGAACTGGGTGAGCGCGAGGTCGGGCGCGCCGTGCAGGACGAACAGCAGGGCGATGCCGTAGCCGGTCATCCCGACCAGCAGCATCGCGGTCAGCCGGCGGCGGGCACCGACCGCCAGCACCGCGGCCACCGCGATCACCACCACGACAACCGGTTGCAGCGCGGAGTCCCAGAGCGGGATCCGAGCGTGCCACGGGCCCGCGGCGAGCATCGCCCCGCCGGGCAGCAGCACCAGGACGACCAGGATGATGCCCAGATACTGTGGCAGGGAGCCACGCTGGGTCGCTCCGGTGACCTCGATGGCCATCCGGTCGAACCGGCCCACGATCCACTCGTACCCCTGGCTGCCGGTGATCGGCGAGTGGGTCCGGGCCAGCACCGGGGCGAGCGGTCCGCGCAGGGCGAAGAGCAGGCCGCCGCCGGCGAGCGCCAGCACGGTCAGGCCGAGCGCCGGGCTGGGTCCGGACCAGAGCGCCAGATGCGCGTGCACCCCGCCGAGCAGATCGGCGTACGGGCGCAGCAGGCCGTCCAGCACGCTGGCGGCCGGGCCGGCGAGCAGGCTGGCGCCGGCCAGCACGGCCGGTGGGACCAGCAGCGACCCGGCGACCCGGCCTGCCTGGACCGGCTCCACGCCGGGCCGGTCGGCGAACGCGCCCCAGAGGAAGCGGGCGCTGTACGCGACGGTGAGCACCGTCCCGGCAACCAGACCAGCGAGGATCACCGGCTGGTCGGTGAACGCCGCGAACACTGCCTCCTTGGCCACGAAGCCGACCAGCGGCGGCAACCCGGCCATCGACGCCGCGGCCAGCACAGCGACCACGAACAGCGGCCGGGACCAGTGCCGCAGCCCGGACAGTTGGCGCAGGTCGCGGGTGCCGGCGCTGTGGTCGATGACGCCGACGACCAGGAACAGCGCCGCCTTGAAAAGCGCGTGCGACAGCAGCATCGCGGTGCCGGCCAGGGCGGCGTCCGGGGTGCCGGCCCCGGTCACCGTGACCAGCAGGCCAAGCTGGCTGACCGTCCCGTATGCCAGCAACAGCTTCAGGTCGGTCTGCCGCAGCGCCGCCCAGCCGCCGAACAGCATGGTGGCCAGGCCGGCGACCTGCACCACGGGCCGCCACGGGCCGACCGTGGCGAGCACCGGCGCGAGCAGCCCGATCAGGTAGACGCCGGCCTTGACCATGGCGGCGGCGTGCAGGTACGCGCTGACCGGGGTGGGTGCCGCCATCGCGGCCGGCAGCCAGGTGCTGAACGGCAGCACCGCCGACTTGGACAGCGCGCCGGTCAGGATCAGCAGCACCGCGGTGACCAGGTACCCGCCGCCGGGCAGCGGCTGTGCGGCTATCTCGGACCAGCGGTAGCTGCCGGCGTGCTCGCCCAGCATGATGAACCCGACCAGCATTGCCAGCCCGCCCAGCGTGGTGACGGTCAACGCGTGCGCTGCCGCCCACCGGCTGGACCGCCGTTCGGTGCTGTGGCCGATCAACAGGTACGAGAAGATCGTGGTCAGCTCCCACCCCACGTAGAGCAGCAGCAGGTCGTCGGCGAAGACCAGCACCAGCATCGCGCCGGCGAAGGCGACCAGAACCCCGGCGAACTGCGCCAGCCCGGTCGAGCCGGCGGCGAAGTACCGGGCGCAGTAGACCAGCACCAGCGCGCCGATGCCGCCGATCAGCAGGGTCATCAGCCAGGACAGCGTGGTGAGCCGTAGCGCGATGTCGAGGCCCAACTGCCGGATCCACGGGTACGTCTCGACCACCGCCCCGCCGTGGCTGACGGCCGGGGTGCGGGCCACCGCCCAGCAGAACGCGGCGGCCGGCGCCAGCGCCAGCGGGTAGCACGCTCGTGGCCCCCACCACCGGACGAGCAGCGGCGCGGATAGGGCCGCCACGAGGTGGAGGATGAGCAGTACCAGCACTCGCGCTCCCGATCGAGGTGGCCGACGCCGGACAGCGGTGGCGCCTAGCAGCGATCAGACGTCAGTTCGTCGCTCGCCGGGCCGTTTTGCCGGAATTCGTGCGCTGTCGGCGACGGGCGGGTGCGCCAGGCGTGCGAGGTGCGGCAGCAGGCCGCGGACATCGTCGGCGGTCAGCGCAGCAGGGCGTCCTCGACGGGCACCGTGTCGTCGCTGGCCGGGCGGCCTCGTGCCAACTCGGCGAGCAGGTCGACGCGACCGAGCTGACGCGCGACCTTGTCGACCACCCGCTCCGCGGCGGCCAGCGACCGCACCGAGAGCAGCCGGCCACGGCTCTCCCGGCGCAGCACGAAGTAGTGGACGGCGACGCGGACCTGGCCGCGGTCGGCGGCGCTGGCCTGGGCGGTCGAGACGACCAACTCGCGCAGGCAGCGGGCGAGGCGTTCGGCGAGCTGCAGCTCGGCACCGTGCAGGCCGCCGCGGAGCGTGGCGAGGTGGCTGTCGACCTTGCGGATCAGCACATCGGTGCCGGGTTCGACGTTGCGCTGCTCGCCGGCCATCCGATCCCTCCACCCCGGTTCGCGTTGCGAGTGAAGTTACTTTATGTTGCTCCTCAGAAGCAAGCAGTTAAGTGAGACTTAACGTATTAAGCGCGCGTTCGGTGCTTATGCCGTTCAGCCGGACACATTCCACCGTGGATCGTTCGTGGTTGTCGTACCAGCGGGGCACGATGGACCGGTGACCGGCGCAGACGCAGACACCGGCGCGGCGCTCGCCGGGTTCGGCCCGGCCACCCGCGCCTGGTTCGACGCCGCCTTCGCCGCGCCCACCGCCGCCCAGGCCGGCGCCTGGCGATCGGTCGCCGCCGGCCGCAACGCCCTCGTCGTGGCGCCCACCGGCTCCGGCAAGACGCTCGCGGCCTTCCTGTGGTCGCTGGACCGGCTGGCCCGCGAGCCGGCTCCGGCCGAGGCCCGACAGCGGTGCCGGGTGCTCTACGTCAGCCCGCTCAAGGCGCTCGCCGTCGACGTGGAGCGCAACCTGCGCGCCCCGCTGGCCGGCATCCGGCAGGCGGCGACCCGGCTCGGCGTCGCCCCGCCCGACATCACCGTCGGGATGCGCACCGGCGACACCCCGGCCGACGAGCGCCGAGCCTTCGCCCGCACCCCACCGGACATCCTCATCACCACGCCCGAGTCGCTGTTCCTGCTGCTCACCTCCGCCGCCCGGGATTCACTGCGCGGCGTCCAGACGGTGATCGTCGACGAGGTGCACGCGGTGGCCGGCAGCAAGCGCGGCGCCCATCTCGCCCTCTCGCTGGAACGGCTCGACGAGCTGCTGCCCGCCCCGGCACAGCGGATCGGCCTCTCCGCGACCGTCCGGCCGATCGACGCCTGCGCCCGCTTTCTCGGCGGCGCCCGGCCGGTCGACGTCGTGCAGCCGGCCACGCCGAAGACCATCGAGGTCAGCGTGCAGGTCCCGGTGGAGGACATGACCCGCCTGGACGAGCAGGAGCAGCCGTCGGAGGACGCCCTCGGCGGTCCCGGGCCGCGCCGCGCCTCGATCTGGCCGGCCGTGGAGGAGCGGGTCTTCTCCCTGATCGGGGCACACCGCTCCACCATCGTCTTCACCAACTCCCGGCGCAGCGCCGAGCGGCTCTGCGCGCGGCTCAACGAGTTGGCCGCCGAGGAGGTGGCCAGCGCGCAGGCCGCCGCACAGGCAGGCGACGGCGCGGTCGGCGTACCGGACGGGTGGTCGCCGGGCGACGGCCCGGTGGGCGACGCGCCGCGGTGGGGTGGCCCGGCCGGTCCGGTCCGCAGCCGGCCCCCAGCCGAGGTCATGGCCCAGTCCGGCGCGGCCACCGGCGCGACGCCGGTGATCGCCCGGGCGCACCACGGCAGCGTCTCCCGGGAGGAGCGCAAGCACATCGAGGAGGCGCTCAAGTCCGGCCAGCTCCCGGCGGTGGTGGCCACCTCCAGCCTGGAGCTGGGCATCGACATGGGCGCGGTCGACCTGGTGGTGCAGATCGAGGCGCCGCCGAGCGTGGCCGCCGGGCTGCAACGGGTCGGCCGGGCCGGGCACCAGGTGGGCGCGGTCTCCCGCGGGGTGGTCTTTCCCAAGCACCGCGGCGACCTGCTCTCCTGCGCGGTGGTCGCCGAGCGGATGACCGACGGCGCGATCGAGGAGCTGCACTACCCGCGCAACCCGCTGGACGTGCTGGCCCAGCAGATCGTCGCCATGGTGGCACTGGAGCCGTGGCGGGTCGGCGACCTGGCCGTGCTGGTCCGCCGGGCCGCGCCCTTCGCCGAGCTGCCCGACTCCGCGCTGCACGCCGTACTGGACATGCTCTCCGGCCGCTACCCGTCCACCGCCTTCGCCGAGCTGCGCCCCAGGCTGGTCTGGGACCGGGCCACCGACTTGCTCACCGGCCGCCCCGGCGCGCAGCGACTCGCGGTGACCAGCGGCGGCACCATCCCCGACCGGGGCCTGTTCGGGGTCTTCCTGGCCGGCGCCGAGCGCGCCGCCCGGGTCGGCGAGCTGGACGAGGAGATGGTCTACGAGTCGCGCGTCGGCGACGTCTTCCTGCTCGGCTCGTCCTCCTGGCGGATCGAGGAGATCACCCCGGACCGGGTGCTGGTCTCGCCGGCCCCCGGGCAGGCGGCCCGGATGCCGTTCTGGAAGGGCGACCAGCTGGGCCGGCCGGTCGAGCTGGGCCGCGCCATCGGCGCCCGGGTGCGCACCCTGCTGCGCCAGACCGACGAGGCGGCGCTGGCCGCGCTGCGCGCCGGCGGGCTGGACGACTGGGCAGCCGCCAACCTGATGGCGTACCTGCGCGAGCAGCGGGAAGCCACCCGCTCGCTGCCCGACGACCGGACGATCGTGGTCGAGCGGTTCCGCGACGAGCTGGGCGACTGGCGGCTGGCCGTGCACAGCGTCCTCGGCGCGCGGGTCAACGGGCCGTGGGCCCTCGCGGTGGGCCGCCGGCTGGCCGAGCGCTACGGGGTGGACGCCCAGGTGATGCCCTCCGACGACGGCATCGTCGTGCGCCTGCCGGACACCGCCGACGAGCCACCCGGCGCCGACGTGGTGGTCTTCGAGCCCGACGAGATCGCCCAGCTCGTGGAGGAGTCGGTCGGCACCTCGGCGCTGTTCGCCGCTCGATTCCGGGAGTGCGCCGCCCGGTCGCTGCTGCTGCCCCGCCGCGACCCGCGCCGCCGCCAACCGCTCTGGCAGCAGCGGCAACGTGCCGCGCAGTTGCTCGACGTGGCCCGCGAGTACGCCGACTTCCCGGTCACTCTGGAGGCCGCCCGGGAGTGCCTCCAGGACGTCTTCGACCAGCCTGCGCTGGCCGGGCTGATGCGCGACCTGGCCAACCGCAAGGTGCGGCTGGTCGAGGTGGAGACCAGCCAGCCGTCCCCGTTCGCCCGGTCACTGCTCTTCGGCTACGTCGGGGCGTTCCTCTACGAGGGCGACGCCCCGCTCGCCGAGCGGCGCGCCGCCGCGCTCGCCCTGGACTCGACGCTGCTCGGCGAGCTGCTCGGCCGGGTCGACCTCCGCGAACTGCTGGACCCGACGGTGCTCGCCGAGACCGAGCGGCAGCTGCGCTGGCTGACCGAGCAGCGCCGCCCACGCGACGCCGAGGACGTGGTCGAGCTACTGCGGGTGCTCGGCGACCTGAGCACCGCGGAGCTGGCCGAGCGGGGCGCGCCGGAGACCTGGCTGACCGAGCTGGAGGCCGCCCGCCGGGTGTTGCGGGTCCGGATCGCCGGCCAGCAGCGCTGGGTCGGCGTCGAGGACGCCGCCCGGCTGCGCGACGCGCTCGGCGTGGCACTGCCGGTCGGGGTGGCCGAGGCGTACCTCGCCCCGGTGGCCGACCCGCTCGGCGACCTGGTGGCCCGCTACGCCCGCACCCACGGGCCGTTCGCCGCGGCGAGTTGCGCGGCCCGCTTCGGGCTCGGCGTGTTCGTGGTGGAGCAGACGCTGCGCCGGCTCGGCGCCACCGGGCGGGTCGTCTCCGGGGAGTTCACCCCGGATTCGGCCGGTGCCCAGTGGTGCGACGCGGAGGTACTGCGGCTGCTGCGCCGCCGCTCGCTCGCGGCGCTGCGCCGGGAGATCGAGCCGGTGCCGCCCCGCGCGCTGGCCACCTTCCTGCCCCGCTGGCAACAGGTCGGCTCGTCCGCCCGGGGGGTGGAGGCGCTCGCCGCGACCGTGGAGCAGTTGCAGGGCGCGGCGGTGCCAGCGTCCGCCCTGGAGCGGCTGGTGCTGCCCGGCCGGGTCGCCGACTACTCCCCCGCCCAGCTCGACGAGCTGTGCGCCAGCGGGGAGGTGCTCTGGGCCGGGTCGGGGGCGATCTCCGGCGGCGACGGCTGGGTCACCCTGGCGTACGCGGACTCCGCGCCGCTGCTGCTCCCGCCGCCCGACGAGGCGCTGACCCGGACCCCGCTGCACGAGGCGGTGCTCGACGCACTCGGCGACGGGCAGGCGCTGTTCTTCCGGCCACTGGCCGACCGGGTCGGCGCGACCGACGACGCGGCGCTGACCGCCGTGATCTGGGACCTGGTCTGGGCCGGTCACCTCACCAACGACACCCTCGCCCCGCTACGCGCGGTGCTCGGCGCCGGCGGTGCGCACCGCTCCCGACCGTCCGCGCCGCGTACCCGCTACCGGCGGCCGGGCCGGGTGGCGCTGCCCAGCCGGGGAGGTCCGCCGACGGTCGCCGGCCGCTGGTCGCGGCTGCCGGAGCGGGACCTCGACCCGACCCGGCGCGCCGCCGCCCTCGCCGACGTGCTGCTGGAGCGGCACGGGGTGGTCACTCGCGGCGCGGTGATGGCCGAGCAGGTGGTCGGCGGGTTCGCCGCCGTCTACCCGGTGCTGTCGGCGTTGGAGGAGCGCGGCGCGGCCCGCCGGGGCTACTTCGTGGAAGGGCTGGGCGCAGCGCAGTTCGCGGTGCCCGGCGCGGTCGACCGGCTGCGCGCACTGGCAGAGCCGGCCGACGGCGCCCGTGGCCGGGGCACCCCGGCCACGGTGCTCGCCGCCACCGACCCGGCCAATCCGTACGGTGCGGCGCTGCCCTGGCCGGAACGGGTGGTCGACTCTGGCGACGGGGCCGTCCCCGCGACCGGGCACCGGGCCGGCCGTAAGGCGGGCGCCCTGGTGGTGCAGGTCGGCGGCGACCTGGTGCTCTACGTGGAGCGCGGCGGCCGGACGCTGCTCTCCTTCACCGACGAAGGCGACACGCTCGCCGCAGCCGGCAAGGCGCTCGCCGACGCTGTCCACTCCGGAGCGTTGGGTGCCATGTCGGTGGAGCGGGCCGACGGCGAGGCGGTGCGCTCGTCGGCGCTGCGCGACGCGCTGACCGCCGCCGGCTTCCGGGCCACCCCGCGCGGCCTGCGCCTCCGCGGCTGACCCCGCCTGCCGAACGGCCTACGCCGGCTCGGTGCTCAGCGCAGGTTGGCGAGGACCTTCTCGTAGCGCGGGCGGTCGGCGGCCGGGGTCTTCGCCTCCAGGTAGTTGAGCACCACCGCACCGCGCTGGTACGACTGGCCGCTCCAGGTCGCCGCGATGTCACTGGCGCTGATCTCGTCGGGGAACACGTACACCGTGACGGCGTCGGTGGCGATGAGCTCGGAACAGCCCAGGCCGAGCCCGTCCGGGCCGCAGTCGACCGAGCGGTCCTTCGGGTGCGTCGCCTTCAGACCGGCGGCGACGAACGCGTCGACGACCTGCTTCGCGCCGGGCGCCCCGGGTGGGCGCTGGGGCAGCACCACCGGCGGCGGGCTGGACCGGCGCTCAGTCGGCCCCTGCGGAGCGGCGGGCGGCGGGGCCGGCAGGACTGGCCGGGCTGACGGAGCCGACGAGGGCGCGGCACTGCCGGCGCTGGGCGCGACTGTCGAGGGCATCGGCGCCGCCGGCAGCCCGGTGGCCGCCGGAGCCGAGACGGACGAGGCGTCCGGCCGGTCGGCGTCGTCGCTGCCACAGCCGGCGGTGAGGGCGACGGCGACCATGAGTGCTCCGACGGCCGGCATGCTCCGATATGTCACCAGGGCAGTCTCCCCAACGGCACTCGGCGGCGGGAGTGGCCGGTGGGCCAGTGCGCCTGTCCCATATCCGCCAGCCGGCGGTGGGCCTTTGGGGTGGCTCCGGGCGACCTCCTGCGGGTCGCCCGCTGATATTCAACTGTGGAATGCTTCCCCGGTGGGTGAACACGTAGTTCCCGTGGGTTGTCCCTGCTGCGCCTCCCGGACCGGCGGCGGGACGTGCCCGGTCTGCTTCTGGACCGACGACGGTCAGACCGACGCCGATGCCGACGCCGTCCGGGGCGGCCCCAACGGCGATCTCAGCCTCTCGCACGCCCGCCTCAACTACGCCGTCTACGGTGCCAGCCACCCGCGCTACCAGGACATGGTGCGCCAGGCCCGCTCCGACGAGCGCCCCTGACGGCGCCCGACGGAACGAACTCGGCTCAGCAGACCGGCACCGCGCCTCCGTACAAGCTGGAGATGTACGCGTGGCTGACGTACTGCCCGCTGGCCAGGCGGTTCCACCGGGTGGTGGTGCGGTAGCGGCCGGCCACCGACTGGCCGGTGACTTAGCACTGGATCGGCACGTTGGCGAACCGGGCGGCGAGGCCCCGGATCGGGGACGACGTGCTGGCGGCGGTACGGATGTTGAGCGGCCCGTCGCCCACCACCCCGCGCGGCCCGCCACCGGTCCACAGGTAGGCCACGTCTACCCAGGCGTTGGTGGTCAGCTTCAAGCCGTCCCAGAAGGTGCCGTCGGCCAGGTCGACGCCGGCCGGGTTGAGCACGGTGCGGCCGAACTGGTCCCGCCCGCCGTTGTAGCCGGACTGGTACGCGGCCTGCGCCTCGGGTCGGCCCTGCGGCAGGTTCTTCCAGTTCTCCCGCACCGCGGAGGGGTTGCTAACTGCTTGTTGTGGAGTGTCCATGAGTGACTGTTAGGTGCTTTTAGTGTTGTATGATCCTCGTTGTGAATCTGACGGAATGGGCTAAGGCGCAAGGTGTTGCACCGCGTACTGCGTATCGCTGGTTCCGTGAGGGCACGTTGCCGGTCCTGCGCGACGGGTGGGGCCGCGCACGATCCTGGTGAACATCGAAGCGAACACCGTGCCGGAAACGGTCGGTGGTGTCGGGTTGTATGCCCGTGTTTCCGCGCATGGCCGGACGGACGATCTGGAGCGGCAGACCGCCCGCTTGGCCCGGTGGGCAGCGCAGGCTGGTCACCGTGTCGTCCGTGTGGAGTCGGAGATCGGCTCCGGGATGAACGGTGGCCGTTCCAAGGCCCGTCGGCTGCTGGCCGACCCGCAGGTGAGCATCGTGGTGGTGGAGCACAAGGACCGGCTGGGCCGGATGAATGTGGAGCTGGTCGAAGCCACGCTCGCCGCCCACGGCCGTCGTCTCGTCGTCTTGGACGAAGGTGAAGTCGAAGACGACCTGGTGCGGGACATGGTGGAGATA
>NZ_JBEXIK010000016.1:0-152902 GCF_040608515.1 Micromonospora sp. NPDC005173 | reverse complement strand
CGACACACCCGCACCCGAGCCACCAACAACGACTCAGCCTGATCGAACTCGACACCCTCAACAACCGCCTGCTCGACCCCGAACAGCACAGCCCATACCCTGGCAGAACGCATGCCGTTGCTCCGTCACCAAGTTTTCGCACTTTCGCAGGTCGAAAACTCCAACGGACCAACGGCATGCGCCGTCACCAGCCCCCACCACCACCCACTAACACGACACAAGACCCATAAATATGACTCACAGGTATCACGCCTATCGGCGGATGTGCCGCCCCTGCGGGTACGCCGTCGCCGGCCCACGCTGAACCGCGCCGGGCCGCGTCGGTAGTCGGGGCGGTGGTCGGGCCGGGGCGGTGCTGTGTGCGGGGCGGGGCGTGACCGGGGCGGCGGGCGGGGCGGCTAGGCTGGCTTACCGTGCTCGTACTCGTGGTGGACAGCTCGACCCCCGCGGTGACCGCGGCGCTGGTGGAGGTCTCGGCGGACGGTGTGGCGTCCCGAGCGCACCGGTGCACGGTCGACGCCCGCGCCCACGGCGAACTGCTCGCGCCTCAGGTTGACGCGGTCCTCGCCGATGTTGACGCGCGCCCGCGCGACCTGGGTGCGATTGTCACCGGGCTCGGTCCGGGGCCGTTCACTGGGCTGCGGGTCGGCCTGGTCACCGCAGCCACCATGGGCCAGGTGCTCGGCATCCCCACGTACGGCGTCTGCTCCCTGGATGGGATCGGCTACCCGGCGGCGGCCGGCGAGCCGGTGCTGGCTGCCAGCGACGCTCGCCGCAAGGAGCTCTACTGGGCCGTCTACGACGGCGCCGGCCAGCGGATCGTCGGACCCGAGGTGTCCGCGCCGGCGGTCGCCGCCGCCCGCGCCCGGGAGCTGGGGGCGACGGTCGCGGTGGGTGATGGTGCCCACCGGTACGCGGACACGCTCGGTCTGCCGGTCCGGGTGGAGCCGCGCTACCCGGACGCTACCGTGCTGGCGCTGCTCGCCGCCGAGCGGATCCGGGCCGGGGCGCCCACCGAGCGGCTCACCCCGCTCTACCTGCGCCGCCCGGACGCCGTGGCGGCGACCAGCCACAAACCGGTCCTCCCGTGAGCGCGAGGAGTGAGCCGGGGTTGCGAGCCCCGCAGTCGCGAACCCAGGTCACACCGTGACGGCGGTGCGGCTGGAGCGGTTCCGCTGGTGGCACATCGACCAGGTGCTGCCGATCGAGGCGGACCTCTTCGGCGCCGAACAGTGGTCGCCGGCGATGTTCTGGAACGAGCTGGCCAACCGGCACCACTACCGGGTAGCCATCGATGCCGACGGCGCGGTGCTCGGCTACGCCGGGCTCGCCGGGGCTCCGCCGGACGAGGTGTGGGTGCAGAACATCGCGGTCCGCCGCGACGCCCAGCGGCGCGGCGTCGGCCGTGCCCTACTGGAGGAGTTGCTCGCCGAGGCCGCCCGGCGCGGTGTGCGCAGCACCCTGCTGGAGGTCGCCGTGGACAACGCCCCCGCCCAGCGGCTCTACGCGACGTACGGGTTCGAGCCGATCGGGGTGCGGCGCGGCTACTACCAACCGAGCAACACCGACGCGTTGGTCATGCAGCGCGTCGCCGAGCCGACCGGGGACGGACCACACGATCATGGCTGACGAACCGCTGATCCTGGGCATCGAGACCTCCTGCGACGAGACCGGCGTCGGCATCGTGCGGGGGCACACCCTGCTGGCCGACGCGCTCGCCTCCAGCGTCGAGGAGCACGCCCGGTTCGGGGGAGTGGTACCCGAGGTGGCCAGCCGGGCCCACCTGGAGGCCATCGTGCCGACCATGGACCGGGCACTGAGCGAAGCCGGGGTCACCCTGGCTGACATCGACGCGATCGCGGTCACCTCCGGCCCCGGGCTGGCCGGCGCGCTGCTGGTCGGCGTCGCCGCCGCCAAGGGGTACGCGCTCGCCGCCGAGAAGCCGGTGTACGGGGTCAACCACCTGGCCGCGCACGTCGCGGTGGACACCCTGGAGCACGGCCCGCTGCCCGAACCCGCAATCGCGCTGCTGGTCTCCGGCGGGCACTCGTCTCTCCTGCTGATCGACGACCTGGCCCGGGGCGTCACCCCGCTCGGCGCCACCATCGACGACGCGGCCGGTGAGGCGTTCGACAAGGTCGCCCGGCTGCTCGGGCTGCCGTTTCCGGGCGGCCCGCCCATCGACCGCGAGGCGCGGGCAGGGGACGCCGCCGCCATCGCCTTCCCGCGTGGCCTGACCGCCGCGAAGGACCTCGCCGCGCATCGGTACGACTTCTCGTTCTCCGGGCTGAAGACGGCGGTGGCCCGCTGGGTCGAGGCGCGGCAGCGCGCCGGTGAGTCGGTGCCGGTGCCCGACGTGGCCGCGTCGTTCCAGGAGGCGGTCTGCGACGTGCTGACCACGAAGGCGCTCGCCGCCTGCCGGGCGAACGGGATCGAGACCCTGGTGATCGGCGGGGGAGTGGCGGCGAATTCGCGGCTGCGGGCGATGGCCGAACAGCGGGCCGAGAAGTACGGCATCCGGGTTCGGGTGCCTCGGCCGAAGCTGTGCACGGACAACGGGGCGATGGTGGCCGCGCTCGGCTCGCACCTGGTCGCCGCAGGGGTCGCCCCGAGCCGGCTGGACCTGCCGGCCGATTCGGCGCTGCCGCTCACCACGGTCAGCGTGTGACGGAGGCGACGGACATGATCGTGCGGATGTGGGAGGCACGCGCGGAGGCGTACGGCGTCGCCGACCTGATCACCTGGGTGTGTGACACTGCCCTGCCCGAGTTGGAGCACGACCCGCTGTACGTGTCCAGCGAGGTCTTCTCCTCCACCGACCACCGGGTGGTGGTCATCTCCAAGTGGCGCAGCAACCCGCGCCCACTGCCCGAGCCGCCCGCGTTGCTGGTGGCCCGCGCCCCGCACTCCTGGGACTTCACCCAGGTCGACCGCTGACCCCGTCGGGCCCGGTGTCAGCCGTGAGCCGCGGCACCTCCGGGCGGTAATTGGTTCGCCGGTCCGCTGCCGGCCGCCTAGCGTCAAGCCGCTATGCGCTTCTCACTGGCCGGCGAACCCGGCGTACCCGATTCCCGGTCGCCGACCCGCTACCTGATCTGGTTGGCCAGCCGGCACAAGCGGCTGTTCACCGGCGGCATCGCACTCGGTGTGGTGTGGATGGTGGCCCAGGCGCTGATGCCGGCCGCCGTCGGTCGTGCTGTCGACGGGCTTGCCCACCGCGACGAGGGCTCTTTGCTCACCTGGGGTCTCGTGCTGTTCGGGCTGGGCGTGCTTCAGGCGGTCGCCGGGATCCTGCGGCATCGTTTCGCGGTGCACAACTGGCTGGCCGGGGCGTTCCGGACGGTGCAGTTGACCGTCGGGGCGGCGAACCGGCTCGGCGCCGCGCTGCCCCGTCGGGTGGCCGCCGGCGAGGTGGTGAGCATCGGCACGGCCGACATCGGCCAGATCGGGAGCGCCATCGACATCACCGCCCGAGGCACCGGGTCGCTGGTCGCGATCGTCACCGTCGCGGTGATCCTGTTGAACGCCTCGGTGCCGCTCGGGCTGGTCGTGGTGCTCGGCGTACCGGTGCTGATGGCGGTGGTGGCGCTGCTCATCCGGCCGCTGCACCGCCAGCAGCAGGCGTACCGGGACGCGGAGGGGGCGCTGACCACCCGGGCCGGCGACATCGTCTCCGGGCTGCGGGTGCTGCGGGGTGTCGGCGGCGAGCCGGTGCTCTCCGCCCACTACCGGACCCGTTCGCAGGAGTTGCGCACGCGCGGCCTGCGGGTGGCCCGGGTCGAGTCGCTGCTGGAGGCGGCGCAGGTGCTGTTGCCCGGGGCCTTCCTGGTGCTGGTGACCTGGCTGGGTGCGCGGTTCGCGTTGCAGGGCCAGATCAGCGCCGGGCAACTGGTGGCCTTCTACGGCTACACCGCGTTCCTCGTCAGCCCGCTGCGCAATCTGACCGAGGCCGTCGACAAGCTGACCCGGGGGCACGTGTCGGCCCGCCGGGTGGTCCGGTTGCTGCAGCTCACCCCGGAGCTGGTCGACCCGGCACAGCCGGTGGCGCTGCCAGACGGGCCGGGTGAGCTGGCCGATCCAGAGTCCGGGGTGGCGCTGCGGCCGGGGAGGTTCACCGCGTTGGCGACCGCCGCCCCCGAGGACGCGGTGGCGATCGTGGACCGGCTCGGCCGGTACACCGATTCGGATGCCACGCTGCACGGCGTACCACTGCGGGCGCTGGCACTGGCGACGGTGCGCGGGCGGATCCTGGTGGCCGACAACGACGCACATCTGTTCACCGGCCCGCTCCGGGCGGAGCTGGACCCGCACGATCGGGGCGATGACGAGGTGCTCGGCGCGGCGCTGGCCGCGGCGAGCGCGACGGACATCGTCGAGGCGCTGCCGGACGGGCTGGACAGTGCGGTGGCCGAGCGCGGCCGGGAGTTCTCCGGCGGGCAGCGGCAGCGGTTGCGGTTGGCCCGTGCGCTGGTCGCCGACCCGGAGACGCTGCTGCTGGTCGAGCCGACCAGCGCGGTCGACGCGCACACCGAGGCCCGGATCGCGCAGCGGCTGGGTCCGGCCCGCGCGGGCCGGACCACCCTGGTCTGCACCACCAGCCCGCTGGTGCTCGGCCGGGCCGACCGGGTGATCTTCGTGGAGGACGGCAAGGTGGTGGCCGAGGGGACACACGCCGAACTGCTGGACGGCGAGCCGCGCTACCGGGCGACGGTCAGCCGGGAGGAGGACTGATGGCCACCGCACTGCCGGTCGCCGACGCGCGGCAGGTCCGCCGGTACGCGCGGACGCTGGTCCGCCGGCACCCGCGCGCGCTGGCCCTCGCGCTCGGCCTGCACGCGCTGGCCGCCGCCGCCGGGCTGGTCGCCCCACGGCTGCTCGGCGACCTGGTGCAGGGCATCTCCCAGGGTGTCGTGCAGTCCACCGTGGACCGGATCGCGCTGCTGATCGCCGGGTTCGTGCTGGCTCAGTCGGTGCTGGTCCGGTTCGCCCACCTGGCGTCGTCCCGGCTCGGTGAGCGCGTCCTCGCCGAGCTGCGCGAGGAGTTCGTGGACCGGATCCTCGACCTGCCGCTGGCCACCGTCGAGCGCGCCGGCACCGGGGACCTGCTCACCCGGACGTCCCGGGACGTCTCCGCGCTGTCCCGTACCGTGCGCCTGGCGGTGCCCGAAACGTTGATCGCGGTGGTCACCTCCGGCTTCATCGTCGGCGCGCTGCTGCTGATCGGTCCGCTGCTCGCGTTGCCCTGCCTGCTGGCGGTGCCGCTGCTCTTGGCCGGCACCCGCTGGTACCTGCGCCGCGCCCCCGCCGGCTACCTGCGGGAGAACGCGGCCTACTCGGACATCACCGACGGGATCAGCGAGACCGTCGAGGGTTCGCGGACCACCGAGGCACTGCGGCAGCAGGCGCGCCGCCGGGCCCGCACCGACGCGGACATCCGCCGGTCGTACGGGGCCGAGCGGTACACCCTCTACCTGCGGACCGTCTTCTTCCCGGTGGCCGAGATCGGGTACGTGGTGCCGGTGGTCGCCACGCTGCTGATCGGCGGCTGGTTCTACCTGCGGGGCTGGGCCAGCCTCGGTCAGGTCACCGCGGCCACTCTCTACGTGCAGCAGTTGGTGGACCCGGTCGACCGGCTGCTCTCGTGGTTGGACGAGCTCCAGGTGGGCGGCGCCTCGATGGCCCGCCTGCTCGGGGTGGCCCGCACCGGTGAGACTCCCGCCGCCGTGCCCGCCGACGGCGGCGCGCCGGCTCGGGCCGCGTCCTCCGATGCCGGCCCGGAGCAGCTCGTCGCCCGGGACGTCCGGTACGCGTACCGGACGGGACGGGACGTCCTGCACGGGGTGACCCTGGTGCCGCGGCCGGGGGAGAAGCTGGCCATGGTCGGGCCGTCCGGCGCCGGCAAGTCCACCCTGGGTCGGCTGCTGGCCGGGGTGCACGCCCCGCGCAGCGGCTCGGTGACCGTGGCCGGTCGTCGGCTGGACGAGCTGCCGTTGGACGAGCTGCGTTCGCACGTCGCGCTGGTCACGCAGGAGCACCACGTCTTCATCGGGCCGCTGCGCGAGAACGTGGCCATGGTCCGTCCGGGCGCCGACCCGGCGCAGGTGCGGGCGGCGCTCGCCGCGGTGGCCGCCCTGGAGTGGGCCGAGGCGCTGCCCGACGGGCTGGACACCGTGGTCGGTGCCGGTGGCCACCCGCTCTCCCCGGCGCAGGCGCAGCAGGTGGCGCTGGCCCGGCTGGTGCTGGCTGACCCGCACACCCTGGTGCTGGACGAGGCGACCTCACTGATCGACCCGCGCGCGGCCCGGGAGCTGGAACGCTCCCTGGCCGCCGTGCTGGCCGGCCGTACCGTGATCGCCATCGCGCACCGGCTCTTCTCGGCGCACGACGCCGACCGGGTGGCGGTGGTGGAGGACGGCCGGATCACCGAGCTGGGCCCGCACGAGGAGCTGGTGGCGGCCGACGGTTCGTACGCCGCGCTGTGGCGCTCCTGGCACCAGCCCGGCACCGATCCGGCCGCCGGCCCAGCCCGCGACTAGTGGTCAGGTGCGGCGCAGCATCCGGTAGGTGGCGATCCCGCCGGTGCCCAGCGCGGCGAGGAAGACCAGCCAGACGACGGTGCTGCTGACGCCGACCTGTGGGCCGGTGTTCGCCGCGGCGGCGGCGAGCAGGCCGTCGTTGCCGGGGGCGGGCAGCGCCGCCGGTGGCAGCTCGGGCCAGCGGACCAGCCCGGTGCTCTCCAGCATCTGCATGTGGTGCATCACGAACCCGTTGGCGTCGTCGCAGAGCTTGCGGACGGTGGCGTCCCGGGTGCTGGCCCGTACCGCGCCGATCACCGGGAAGATCTTGCCGTGAGCCACTCGGAGCCGGGTGACGAAGATCTGGTCGAACCGGGCGCCGGAGGCCTTCTGCATCTCCGACAGCCAGCCTTTCTGCTCGGCGGTCGGCTCGCTCGGGATGGTCGCGCCCAGCTTGTTGGCGGCGTTCACGACGAGCTGGTCGAGTTCCTGGTGCTCGTTGGCGATGCCCGCGCCGATCTCCCGGACCTTGGCCGACTGCCCCTTCTCGGCGGCCATCTGACCGGCCGGCATCTCCCACAGTCCGGCCAGCCGTACGCCGTTGAGCAGGGTCATGTCGGCGGCGTTGAGCTGCTGCCCGCCGGCGGGCGCGGCGACGGCCACGCCGGGCAGGACACCGACCCCCGCGACGATGGCGATGAGCAACATCGCCGCCCGGTGG
This sequence comes from Micromonospora sp. NPDC005173, assembly GCF_040608515.1. Lineage (NCBI taxonomy): Bacteria > Bacillati > Actinomycetota > Actinomycetes > Micromonosporales > Micromonosporaceae > Micromonospora > Micromonospora sp. NPDC005173. Next base: position 145,666 of record NZ_JBEXIK010000016.1, on the reverse strand, counting down.
GTCCGGTTGCCCAGCCGGCGACGGGCGGATCTGAGCGGTGCCATGTCTGCGGTGCCTCCTCGGTCCCGACCGATACGCGTCTGGACCGGGCAGCCGCACCCTGCCGGCCGCCCGTCCGTCCACTGGTACGGACTGACCGCCCGATTAGTTCATCGGACGGCCCGGCTCGGCGGGTGTGGTGTGGGAGCCGCCGGGCGGCCCGCTTGCGGTCGTCGTCGAAGGCGCGCGGCGCGACATCCACGCCGGATGGGATGGGCGGCCAGAGGAATCGACTACAGCAAATAAGCCTTCCCGTGAACCTTGACGATCATCGATGCGCACCGTAGGAATTGGGTCTCGCAGAGCGACGATCGATCGGCGAAGGTGAATCCCTCAGGGGAAGGCCGGTCAACACGGGGGGTGGCGCGGTGTCGATGACCTATGCCCGGACACGGGTGACCGGAGCATGACCGGATCCGCCCTCGCTGTGGGCCTGATCATCTGCGGAACCACCGCCGTCTTCGTCTCCGCCGGGCTCGGCAAGCTGGCGGCTCCCGAAGCGAGCCGGGCAGCGGTAGCGGCGCTGCTCCGGCTGCCCGAGCCCAGCGCGCAGCGAGCGGTACGCCTGCTGGCCGTGGTGGAGACGCTCACCGGCATCGCCCTCATCGTTCCCAGCCTGCGAACCGCCGGAGCGGCGGTCGCCGGCGTGCTCGGCCTGCTCTTCGCCGGCGCCGGGCTGGTCGGCCGGGCACGCGGCCTCGCCACGCCGTGCGGTTGCTTCGGGCAACGCGACAGTCGCCCGCTGGGCCTCCGGTCGGTGCTCGTCGGGCTCGCTCTCGGTGCCGGGGCGCTCGTCGTGCTCCGCGGCGGAGCGGACGCCGTCCCCCGCCCCGACCTGCTCCCGATCGGCGTCGCCGGCCTGACGGTGCTGCTCGCCGTCTGGATCTGGCGGGACATGGTTCGTGAGCTGGTCCGCCCCCGGCCGACGGCCGCCACACACGACTGAGGAGTGCGCCATGACGTACGTGTTCGGGATCGCCCTTCTGGTCCTCGCCGGGGGCGTGGTGGTCCTCTTCGCGATGCTCGGTCAGCTCGCCGACCGCGCGGGCGTCACCCCGGCCCAGGGCAGCGGCATCCGACTGCTGGAGGAGGCCCACGTCGGCCGGGTGCCGTCCGCCTGGCCCGCCGGTCTGGCCGGATTCGGCGACGGGCCGCTGCGGATCGTCCTGGTGCTCAGCACGGCCTGCTCCAGTTGCCGTACGGTGGCCGGCCAACTCGCCGACCATGCCGACGTGGCGGACATCGCCGTAGCCGTCTCCACCGCGGATGCCGCCGCCGGCGCGGAGTTCGTCGCCACGAACGGGCTGGCCCGGCTGCCGCACCACGTCGACGAGGGCGGTGACTGGGTTGCCGGCGAGTTCGGCATCGCGGTCAGCCCGGCCGCCCTCGTGTTCCGGGACGGGATGCTGATCTCCGCCTTGGCGTTCACCGACTTCACCATGCTGCGGTCGACGGTCTCGCCGACCCGCCAGCGCGTGTAGGACCAACCCGCCGTCGCACCCGCCGTCAACCGGGAAGGAGTCCGCCATGGTTCTCTGGGTCGTCCTCGGCATAACCGGAGCCATGCTGCAGGCCCTCAGCCCTTGAGGCGTGTCCATGGCCGGGGTCGCCGGTCCCATGTTGCGGCGGAACGCGTTCGAGGGCGTCCGGTTCCTCGTCGGCCTCGCGGTCGGCGGGCTGATCGCCGGTGTGATCCTCGCGGTTCCGGTGTATTTCGCGGGCTCCCTGCTCCAGCAGGCGCTGCCCGAGTGGCTACGGCTGGTGCTGTTGGCGGCAGTCGCCGGGTGGCTGGGCGTGTCCGATGTGCGCGACCGTACCCCGCACATCTGGCGACAGGTCCCGCAGCGGCTGGTCCGCACCCTGCCGGGCGGGACGCTCGGCGTGGTCTGGGGCATTGACCTGGGACTGCTCTTCACCACACAGAAGACGGTGTCGCTGATCTGGCTCTCGCTCGCTGCCGTCCTGCTGGTGGACGCCGGGTCGGCGCCGTTGGTGCTCTTCTGCGTCGTCCTCGTCGCCAGCCTGCTGGTGTCGCTGTGGAGCCTCACCAGGTATGCCGACCTACCGGAGAAGAGGAGTCGGAAATGGGTGGTCCGGGCACGGCGCGTCTCAGGCGTGACGATCCTGGCCGTCGCGCTGTCCCTCGTCGCGACGGTCGTCCAGACATGACCCCGGTGCTGGAGCCGGACCCCGCCAAGGGGCAGGTCGTGGTGACCCGGTTCAACTGCGGCAGCCTGCCCAAGGTCCTGCTGATCCTGGTGCTGCACCTACGCCTGAAACGGCACGTCCGACGGGCCGCCAAGGGATACCTCGGCATCAAGGTGCTGGTCGACTGGCGGCAGCGGGTGGTGCTCAGCATCTCGCTCTGGCAGGACCTGGACAGCGTCTACTCGATGGGCGGCATCCCACGACACGTGGGCGCGTCGCGGGCCCCCGGCCGGTTCGGCATCACCACCACCTGCGGCGTCTTCTGCTACGCCGGCGAATGGACGCGGGTCATGTTCGGCGGATCCACCCGGGCCACCTCGCCGCTGCATCCGCCGGCCCCGGCTCCCGAGCCGGAGCCAGAGCCACGACCGGCCGACACCTCGACCGCATGAAGGAAGGGCCTCGATGAACTACCTGACCATCATCGTGATGCTGCTCGTGGCGGGTGCCGTCGTGCTGCTGTTCGCCATGGCCGGCGAGATGTACGCCCGGACCGGCGGACTGGAGGGCTCGCCCGAGTCGACCCCCGGCGGCACCGGGGTACGACCGCTTGAAGGCGCCCGGTTCGGCTCCCGGCCGGGCACGTGGCCGGAGCCGTTCGCCCGATTCGGCACCGGCGGGCCGTACCTGCTCCTGGTGCTCAGCACCAGTTGTGCGAGCTGCGAGGACGTCGCGGCGCAGCTCGCTGATCAGCCCGACACCGGTGACATCGGCGTCGTCGTCACCTCTGCCACGTTCGGCGACGCGGTCGAGTTCGTCCAGCGTCATGGCCTCGCCCGGTTGCCGTACCTCATCGATGAGGGCGCGGCCTGGGTCTCCACCGAGTTCGGCGTCAAGATCAGCCCGTCCGCCGCGGTCGTCAAGGACGGACGGCTGGTTTCCGCATTGTTGTTCACCGATGTCGCGGCAGTCCGTGCCGCGGTGCAGGCAACGAAGGAGGCGGTATGAGCAACGACGAACACGAGGCCCCCCGGTCTCGTGGAGGCGGGACCCGGCGTGGGTTCCTCGCCAAGTTGGGCGCGATCGGCCTGGTCACCTCGGGCGCGGTGTTCGCCCGATCCACGCCGGCGATGGCGGCCAACTACCAGTGCTGCAACCTGGTCTTCCCGCCGCCCAGCAGCAAGTTCATCAGTTTCAGTTCGTGCCGGGCGGCCACGAACTACACCTGGTCGTGTACGACCTCCGGCGGCTTCCTCTGGTGCCAGTGCTGCGAGAAGAAGTCCGGCAGCACGACCGTCGGGTCGGCCGCGTCCTGCCAGTACGGCTGATCGTCCGCGCTCGACAGCGCCAGCAACGTCCGAGATTCCAGCACCGCCACTGAGACCAGAGAGGGGTCGTGCAGTGAAACTTCCCATCGACCGGGGCCTCGTCGTCGTGGACGAGGAGGCCGACGGCACCCGGACCGTCAAGGTCTGTGCCGACATCAGGAACGGCCAGGCCGTCGACGTCTTCGCCGAGCACAACGGCGCCGACCGGGTGAAGATCCACGACGGGGTGGACCTCACCCGGCGTGGTCGGCGTAGCTTCTCCACCCAGATCCTCGAAGTGTTCGACGAGGAGGGTGTGGTCAACATCAAGCGGGTCAGCTCCCACAGCTGACCGGCGGGCTGTCGGGTGGGGCGAGAACGAGCCCCACCCGGCGGTGGCCCGGATCAGCGGGTGACGGCGAGGAACCCGCCGAGCAGCAGCAGGGTCAGCGCGGCGACGGCGAAGAGCACCAGCAGCTCTCGACGGCCTTGCCCGGTAAGGTCGCCGTCGGCCGTCGCGTTGGCGGACGGGTCGGGCAGGACCGGCAGGTCGCGGGTGAGCGCGGCCAGGTCACCGAGGGTGCGTGCGGTCCACACCGCACCGACCCGGTCGGAGAACTCGTCCAGGGTTAGCCGGCCCGCCGTGGTGTGCCGGTGCAGCTCGGCGACCACCCGGTTGCGGTCGTCGTCGGAGGCGCGCAGCTCGACATCCACGCCGGACAGGGTACGCGCTCAGCCGGCGTCGAGCGGGTCCGCGAGCAGCCGCTCGAACGCCAGCTCGGCAGCACCGATCAGGGCCGCGTCCTGACCCAGCTTGGGCGTCCGCAGGCGGACGTGCTCCAGGCAGGCACCGAGCGCGTTGGAGTTGAGCCGGCTGCGTACCTGGGCCGCCGAGGCGAGGTACAGGTCGCGGATGGTGCCACCGAAGATGACCATCTCCGGGTTGAAGATGTTCACCAGGTTGGCCACGCCGAAGCCGAGCCAGTCACCCGCCTGGCGGACCGCCGTCTGGGCGCGGGCGTCGCCCCGGCCGGCGGCGTCGAAGAGCGCCAGCAGCGCGTCCCGGCCGCGGGCGTCCGGCCGGCTGGCGGCACGGAACAGGCCGTACTCACCGATCACGGTCTGCCAGCAGCCCCGGGAGCCGCATTCGCAGGGCTCGCCCTCGCGCACCACCTTCATGTGGCCGACCTCGCCGCCGTACCCGCCGTGCCCGGTCAACCGGCGCCCGCCGGCGATGATCCCGGCTCCCACCCCGACGTCGCCGTACAGGTAGATGACGTCGTCGCAGCCGGCTGCCACTCCCCGGGCGTGCTCGGCGACGGCGGCCACGTCGGCCACGTTGCCCACGGTGATCGGCTGGTCCACGCCCAGCTCCGCGCTGAGCGCCGCGCCGATCGGCTCGTCCACCCAACCGCTGGTCGGCGCGAGCAGCGCCAGGCCGTCGTCGCGGCGCACCATCCCGCAGACGGCGACGCCGGTGCCGACGCACATCGCGCCGGCTGGCACCGCCTGCTGCATCTCCTTGGCCGCCCCGGCCAGCAGCGGCGCGGCCTCCGCGGCCAGCAACCCCCGGGGCCGGTCCAGCTCCCGGCGGTCCAGCACCGCGCCACCGAGACCAACCCGGGCGGCCCGCAGCCGGTCCACCTCAATGGAGTACGCGTACGCGTAGACCCGGACCGACTCGGGCCGGACCTCCAGGGACGGTCGGCCGGCACGCCTGGTCTGCTTCGGCGTCGCCTCGGTGACCAGCCCGGCACCCGCCAGGTCGGCGGTCAACGCGCCGATGGTGCTGCGGTTCAACCCCAGCGTGGTGGTCAGCTCGGCGCGGGTGGTCGCCCCATGGACGTGCACGTGGCGCAGCAGGGCGCCGAGGTTCTGCCGGCGGATCTCGTCCTGGCTCGGCCCGGTGCGCATGGTCGACGACACCGCGACGCCCGCCGTCAGCGGGTGCCGGTCGTGGCCGAGCGGCGACGGGAGAAGGCGTCGACGCTGGCGGCGAGCAGCAGCACCACGCCGGTGACCACGTACTTGACCCCCGCGCTGTACCCCATCAGGCCCATCCCGTTGTCGATGACCGCAACCACCGCCCCACCGAGCACGGCGTCGAGGATGCGGCCCTTGCCGCCGAAGAGGCTGGTGCCGCCGATCACCGCCGCGCCGACGGCATAGAGCAGTACGTTACTGCCCCCGGTGTTCGGATCGACGGAGTTGGCCCGGCTGGCCGCGACGATGCCGCCGACCGCGGCCATCGACGAGCAGATCACGAAGACCGAGATGCGGATGCGGTCGACGTCGATGCCGGCACGGCGGGCCGCCTCCTTGTTGCCGCCGACCGCGTAGACGTGCCGGCCGTAGCTGGTGCGTTGCAGCACGAAGGTCAGCAGAACGAGCAGCGCCGCCATGATCGGCACCACCACCGGTACGCCCCGCAGCGAGACGGCCGGCACGTTGCGGCTGCGCTCCAGGTTGAGGATGAACACCGCCATGCCCAGCAGGATGGCGAGCCCGGCGATGCGCGCGACGACCACCGCGAACGGGTCGGTGACGAGCCCCCGAGCGGCCCGGTTGCGGTGCCGCAGCAGTTGCGCCGCCGCGAAGCCGGTGATCGCCACGGCGGCCAGCAGCCAACCGGCGGCCGGGCTGAGGTTGCGGTTGGCGATGGCGAGCAGCACGTCGTCGCGGACCGAGATGTTCCGGCCCTCCTTCATCAGCATCAGCACGATGCCCTGGAAGGCGAGGAAGCCGGCGAGGGTGACCACGAAGGACGGAATGCCGATCTTCGTGACCAGGAAACCGAGGGTGGTGCCGATGAGCACCCCGGTGACGATCGCGGCGAGCACCGCGACCCACCACGGGTAGCCGAGCACGGAGGCCACGTTGGCCAGTACCGCGGCGCATACGCCGCTGGCGAAGCCGGCGGAGAGGTCGATCTCACCGAGCAGCAGGACGAAGACCAGGCCCATGGCGATCAGCGTGACCGCCGCGCCCTGCGTGAACAGGTTGGCGAAGTTGCCGGCCGACAGGAACGACGGCCGCATGATCGAGAAGACCGTGCCGAGGACGACCAGCCCCAGGACGGCCGGTAGGCCACCGACGTCACCACCGCGGACCCGGCTCAGGTAGGTGCGCAGGTGACTGCCGATGGTCGGCACCTCGGGCACGGTCGGGGAGTCATCCCGGCGTACGGCGGTGGTGGTCATCGGACGCCTCCTGTGCTCACATCGGCCGGCCACAGGCCGTTGTCGGTGCCGCCCGGGGCGGGGTCGGCGGCGAGCCCGAAGCCGCCCGAGCGGCCGGAGGTGATCAGCTCGACGACCTGGGCGTGGGTGATCTCGGTGGTCCTCACCTGGGCGACCATCTGGCCGAGGTACAGCGCGGCGATCCGGTCGGAGATGGCGAAGACGTCGTTCATGTTGTGCGAGATGAGCACCACGGCGAGGCCGTTGTCGGCCAGCCGGCGGACCAGTTCGAGGACCTGGGCGGTCTGCGCCACGCCGAGGGCGGCGGTCGGCTCGTCGAGGATGACCAGCCGGTTGTTCCACAGCACCGCCTTGGCGATGGCCACGGTCTGGCGTTGCCCGCCGGAGAGGCTGGAGACGTGCTGGCGCAGCGACGTGACGCTGCGGACGGAGAGCCCGGCGAGCGTCTCGGCGGCCATCTGCTCCATGGTCGCCTCGTCCAGCACGATGCCGTTGCGTTTCTCCCGGCCGAGGAACATGTTCTGCACGATGTCGAGGTTCTCGCAGAGCGCGAGGTCCTGGTAGACGATCTCGATGCCGAGGGCGGCGGCGTCCCGGGGGCTGCTGATGGTCACCGGCTCGCCGTTGAAGAGGAACTCACCGGCATCGGTGGGGTGGATGCCGCTGATGCACTTGACCAGGGTCGACTTGCCGGCGCCGTTGTCGCCGACCAGCGCGGTCACCTCACCCGGATGGGCCGAGAAGGCCACGTCGCGCAGCACCTGGACGGGACCGAAGCTCTTGTCGATCCCACGGAGTTCCAGCAGGGGTCTCCCGGACACGGGGGGTCTCCTTCGGATGGAGGGGATGCTCTGGGACGCGCCCGGCGGGCACCGTCCGGCGCGGAGGTCTGCTGCCGTGCCGGTCGGCGGGGTCGCCTGGACGCCGATCAGCGGACGCCGGCTTCGGCGCAGAGTTTGGCGTATCCACCGGAGCAGACCTCGTCCCGGGTGACGAAGTCGTCCGCGATGACGTCCGCGATGTCCTCCCGGTAGACGGCCCGGGGGCTCAGCAGGACCGCGGGGACGGCCCGGCCGGTCTCCGGGTCGCGGACCGTCTGCCCGGTGTCCTTGGTCCTGCCCCGGGCGACCGCGACGGCGAGGTCGGACGCGGCCTCGGCCTCCTCCTTGATTGCTTTGTAGACCGTCATGCACTGGTCGCCGGCGAGGACGTTCTGCAGGCCCTGTGGGTCAGCGTCCTGGCCGGTGACCGGCACCCTGCCGTTGAGCTTGTTCTTCTTCAGCACCGAGATGACAGCGTTGGCGACGCCGTCGTTGGCGGCGATCACCCCGTCGATGCGGCCGTCGGCCTGGGTCAGCTGCTGCTCGAAGATCGTGGCGGCCTGGGCGTTGTCCCAGTCCGGCACCGCGTCCATCGGTCCCTGGGTGTACTCGCCCGCGTCGAACTTCGGCTGGAGCACCGAGTTGTAGCCGCTCTTCAACTGACTGGCGTTGTTGTCGGTCGGTGCACCGTTCAGATAGGACACGGCCGGCTTCCGCACGCCCTTGTCGGCCAGGCACTTCACCAGGCCCTCACCCTGGAGTTTGCCGACGGCCTCGTTGTCGAAGCTGACGTAGTAGAGCGCCGAGCCGCCCACGGTGAGCCGGTCGTAGTCGATGGTGGCGACCCCCTGTGACCTCGCCTTGTCGAGTACGGCCTTGCCGGTGCCGGAGTCCAGGTTCACGATCATCAGGGTGGTGACGCCGTTGGTGATCATCTGTTCGGCGATGGTCTGGAACTGACTCTTGTCACCCTGGGCGTTCTGGATGTCGTACTTGACCCCCGCGCGCTGGAACGCCTCCTCCAGGAACCTGCGGTCGGCGCCCTCCCAGCGCGCCGAGGACTTGCTGTCCGGCAGGATCACGCCGATCTTCGGGGTCTTGGCGGAGCCAGCCTGGTCGACTCCGCCGAACGTGTCGCCACAGGCCGCCGTGCCGCCGGTGGCCAGTAGGCCCGCGGTGGCGAAGGTGAGGAGCCCCTTACGCATGTGCAGGGTCCTTTCCGGGGGTGGGGAGTGTGGTGTTTGTTGTGCCCGGCAACGTATGGCGCTGTCGCCGCGTCCACAAGACTGCCGGGGCGGGGACTTCGTTCGTCGGGGTAACAGTTCGGCAACGCGGCCGTCACCCGGTGATCATCTGGCGCGGACGTGGGCGCTGTCGGCCTCCCCTGGACCGAGCGGTCAGTGGGCCTGGAGCGGAGCGGTCCGGGCTTCGGTCAGCGCCACCAGATCCGCGGCGGCCAACTCAAGCTCAAGACCACGCCGGCCAGCGGAGACGTAGATCGTCGGCAGGTCCAGCGCGGAGTCGTCCAGCACGGTGGGCAGCCGTCGGCGCTGCCCGAGCGGGCTGATTCCGCCCCGTACGTAGCCGGTGGCCCGCTCGGCGACCGTCCGGTCGGCCAGCGCGGCCCGCTTGCCGCCGACCGCTGCGGCGAGCGCCTTGAGGTCCAGCTCGCCGGTGACCGGGACGACCGCCACGGTGAGCGCGCCGTCGACGTCGGTCACCAGCGACTTGAACACGCGCTCCGGCGGTACACCGAGCGCCGCCGCCACCAGCGCGCCGTAGTTCGGCGCGTCCGGCGCCACCCGGTACGGGTGCGTGCGGTGCGCGATGCCGCGCTTGGTCAGCAGTGCTGTCGCCGGAGTGCCCTGTCCCGCCACACTCTGGAACCTAGTCGACCGGGCGGCAGATCAGCACGGTCGGTGCCCCGGCGACCCGGGTGAGCACCAGACTCGCCGCCGTGTCACCGGCCAGCCGCAGGTCCCGCCGGAGCTGCTCCGGAGTGAGCGCGGAACCCCGCTTGAGGATCTCCACCCGACCCACCCGGCGGTCGCGCAGCAGCGTCCGCAGCCGCTTCAGCGAGAACGGCAGCACATCGGTGATCTCCAGGCAGCGCGCGTACGGGGTGCGGGTCGGGCGGTCGGCGTAGAGGTAGGCGATGCTCGGGTCGCCGAGGGTGGCGTCCAGTTCGCCGGCCAGTTCGGCGACGAGGTGCGCGCGGACCACCGCCGGATCCGGGTCGTACAGGTAGCGGCGTGGCGGCCCGACCGGCGCCTCGGCGGCACCCGAGCCGGTGAGCTGGTGGCAGCGGAATTCGTCACCGCCCGCCTCCTGCCGGTACACGGTGGCGCGGCGGGGCACCTCGGCCAGCTCACCGCACCAGAGCGCCGCCTCGACCAGGTCGCCGTCCACGCTGACCCACTCCGCCTCCGCGCCGGTCGGGATGAGCGCGTGGTCCAACCCCGGCGCGACCTTCACCACGGTGCGCGGCACCCGCTCGGCCAGCCCGGTGACGAAGTCCCACGGTGGCGAGTAGGCGCGCGGGTCGAAGATCCGTCGCCCCGTGCCGGCGCGGCGTCGGGCCGGGTCGCAGAAGACGCCATCGACGCCGGAGACGTCGAACGTGGTGGCGTCGCCGCACTCGACCGTGAACAGCTCGGCCAGCCCCGCAGCGGCGGCGTTGGCGGCGGCCATCGCGGCGGTCACCGGGTCGGCCTCCACCCCATACACCCGGATGCCGGCGCGGGCGGCGGCGAGCGCGTCGGCACCGAGCCCGCACCCGAGGTCGGCCAGGGTGCGCACGCCGGCCGCCCGCAGCCGGGCGGCCCGGCGGTCGGCGACCACCCGGCGGGTGGCCTGCTCCAGCCCGGCGCGGGTGAGGAACATCCCGGCGGCGGCCGGGCCGAACTTGCCGACCGCCCGGTGGCGCAGCTCGGCCTGGGTCAGTGCCGCCGAGGCCAGTGCCGGCGGCACGCCGGTCGCGCGCAGGGCCGACGCCGCGGCCAGCGGGTCACCGCCGGCCAGCCCGGCCGCCGCCGCGAGCGCGGCCGACCCCTCGGGGGTACGCAGCGCAGCGAGCTGGTCGAGATCCACCCGGTCATTGTCCCGGGCCGGCCGGGCTGGCTGGACGGTGGTGTCAGTCGGTGGGCGTGGCGGCGACGAAGGCCCGCCAGTTCGCCGGGGTGAAGGTGAGCGCCGGCCCGGTCGGGTCCTTGCTGTCACGCACGGCGACCACGCCGGGCAGGTTGTCGGCGACCTCGACGCAGGCACCGCCGTTGCTGTTGCTGCGGGAGGCCTTGCGCCAGGTGGCGTGGGTCAGGTCCATGTCTGCACCACTTCCTCGATCAGCCGGGCGGACTGCCGGCATGGCAGCGCCTCGCCGGTCACAGTCTCCCAGCGCCGCTCCAGGGCGGCAACGTCGTTCGGGCTGTCCACGGTCTGCCCCCGGAGCTGGTTGTCCAGGTGGACCAGCTCGGCACCGCTCTCAAGCCGGGCCAGGATGAACGGGCCGTTGAGCCCGACATGCCAGGGGGCGTCGGCCGGCACGACCCGGACCTGCACGTTCGGTGCGGTGCCCACGGCCAGCAGGTGCTGTAGCTGGTCGCGCATGGTCTCCCGGTCGCCGAGTTGGCGGCGCAGCGTGTGCTCCTCCAGCACCGCGACGAGCTGCGGGCGCGGGTCGGCGGTCAGCAGCGACTGCCGGGCGAGCCGGGCCACCACCCGCGTCTCCACCTCTTCGGCGGTCAGCTCGCCGCCCACGCCGAGCATCGCCCGCGCGTACCCCTCGGACTGGAGCAGGCCGGGGATCACCGTCGGGTCGTACCAGCGCAGCGCCGCCGCCTCCCGCTCGATCTCGTCCCACGGGCGGAACCAGTCGGGCGCGGCGTGGAAGCGGACCAGCTCCAGCATGCCGACGAAGAGGCCGCCGGTGTCCAGGATTGAGTCGATGCGGGCCAGGTAGTCCGGCTTGACCGGGCTCTGCCCGGTCTCGACCGCACTCACGTACGACGATGAGTAGTTGACCAGCTTGCCCAGTTCCTCCTGGCTGAGCCCGCGCGCCTGGCGTGCCCGGCGTAGCTGTTCGTGCAGGAACGTCAGGGTCGGTATCCGGGTCACTCGGCTCCCCTTCGTCGGCATCCGGTGGTGGCAACCGACGGTAGGGAGGTGGCCACGGTGCGGCGAGGTGCTCCCGGCGTGTTGCGGTAACGACTGGCGGAACTGTGGCGACACGGCGGAGGGTGCGTTGGCACTCTCCTTGACGGAGTGCTAGCCACGGAATAACCTGCGATTAGCACTCTCACCCTGAGGGTGCCAGCTCCCGGGTCTCACGACCCGGGTGCGAAACGCCAGGCGGACCGGCACCCGCGACGACGGCCCCGCCCGGTGGCATGAGGCAGATTGACGCTGGTTGGCCTCGCCGACCGGCAACGAAACCAGTACCCCAGGAGGGTATGCCCGTGACTACCGCGACCAAGGTTGCGATCAAGCCGCTCGAGGACCGCATCGTGGTCCAGGCGAACGAGGCTGAGACCACCACGGCGTCGGGCATCGTGATCCCCGACACCGCCAAGGAGAAGCCGCAGGAGGGCACTGTCCTCGCTGTCGGCCCGGGGCGCGTCGACGACAACGGCAACCGAGTTCCGGTTGACGTCAAGGTCGGCGACACCGTCCTCTACTCGAAGTACGGCGGCACCGAGGTCAAGTACGCCGGCGAGGAGTACCTGGTGCTCTCCGCCCGCGACGTCCTCGCGGTCATCGAGAAGTAAGCAACCGATCAGTGTCGTTGCCCCGGTCCGGCTCGCCGGGCCGGGGCAACGGCGCTTCGAAGGGACATTCATGGCGAAGATCCTTAGCTTCTCGGACGACGCCCGGCACCTGCTGGAGCACGGTGTCAACGCCCTCGCTGACGCGGTCAAGGTCACCCTCGGCCCGCGCGGGCGCAACGTCGTCCTGGACAAGAAATTCGGTGCGCCGACGATCACCAACGATGGTGTGACCATCGCCAAGGAGATCGAGCTCACCAATCCCTACGAGAACCTCGGCGCGCAGCTGGTCAAGGAGGTGGCGACCAAGACCAACGACGTCGCCGGCGACGGGACCACCACCGCGACCGTGCTGGCCCAGGCGATGGTCCGCGAGGGCCTGCGCAACGTCACCGCCGGGACCAACCCGGCCGGCCTCAAGCGAGGCATCGACGCGGCGGCCACCAAGATCTCCGAGGCGCTGCTCGGCCGGGCCGCCGAGGTCACCGGCAAGGAGTCGATCGCGAACGTGGCGACGATCTCCGCGCAGGACTCCACCATCGGCGAGCTGATCGCCGAGGCGATGGAGCGGGTCGGCCGCGACGGTGTCATCACCGTCGAGGAGGGCTCCGCGCTCACCACCGAACTGGACGTGACCGAGGGTCTCCAGTTCGACAAGGGCTTCATCTCGCCGAACTTCGTCACCGACCTGGAGGGTCAGGAGTCCGTCCTTGAGGACGCGTACATCCTGGTCACCACCCAGAAGATCTCGGCGATCGAGGAGCTGCTGCCGCTGCTGGAGAAGGTCCTGCAGAACAGCAAGCCGCTGCTGATCATCGCCGAGGACGTGGACGGCCAGGCGCTCTCCACCCTGGTGGTCAACTCGCTGCGCAAGACCCTCAAGGTCTGCGCCGTGAAGGCCCCGGGCTTCGGTGACCGCCGCAAGGCCATGCTCCAGGACATCGCGATCTCCACCGGCGCCGAGCTGGTCGCCCCGGAGCTGGGCTACAAGCTCGACCAGGTCGGCCTGGAGGTGCTCGGCACCGCCCGGCGCGTCGTGGTCGACAAGGAGAACACCACGATCGTCGACGGCGGCGGCCAGTCCTCCGACGTTGCCGACCGGGTGGCCCAGATCCGCAAGGAGATCGAGGCCTCCGACTCCGACTGGGACCGGGAGAAGCTGGCCGAGCGGCTGGCGAAGCTCTCCGGCGGCATCGCCGTGATCAAGGTGGGCGCGGCGACCGAGGTCGAGATGAAGGAGCGCAAGCACCGCATCGAGGACGCCATCGCGGCGACCAAGGCTGCGGTCGAGGAGGGCACCGTGCCCGGCGGCGGCGCCGCCCTGGTGCAGATCCTTCCGGTGCTCGACGACGACCTGGGCTTCACCGGTGAGGAGAAGGTCGGCGTCTCGATCGTGCGCAAGGCGCTGGTCGAGCCGCTGCGCTGGATCGCGCAGAACGCCGGCCACGACGGCTACGTCGTGGTCCAGAAGGTCGCCGGCAAGGAGTGGGGCCACGGCCTCGACGCCGCCACCGGCGAGTACGTCGACCTGGTCAAGGCCGGCATCATCGACCCGGTGAAGGTGACCCGCAACGCGGTCACCAACGCCGCCTCGATCGCCGGCCTGCTGCTCACCACGGAGAGCCTCGTGGTGGAGAAGCCGGAGCAGGCCGAGCCGGCCGCCGGCGGTGGGCACGGCCACGGTCACGGCCACCAGCACGGCCCGGGCTTCTGACCCGGTAGCGGTACCTTCCCGGGGCACACCGTCGTACGACGGTGTGCCCCGGTCCGCGTCCGGGGTCAGCACCGAGCGCTGACGTGGTTGGCGACCGGGTGAGATGACCGCGCACACTGGGCCGATGAGCACCATGTCGCGGCGGTACGCCGCGCTGGCCGGAGTCACCGCCGCCGCCGTCGCGATCGGGATCGCGGAACCGGTGGCGGTGCTGACCGGGCCCCGGTCGGCACCGCTGGTCGCGGTCGGCGGGGTGGTCGTCGACGCCGTCCCGGAGTCGCTGAAGCAGCTCGCTATCGACCTCTTCGGCACCGCCGACAAGATCGCGCTCCTGGTCGGCACCGCGCTGCTGCTGGGAGCGTTCGCCGCGCTGCTGGGGGTGCTGGCGGTGCGCCGGTTGGCCCTCGGCCTGGCCGGCATCGCGGCGTTCGCCGCCGTCGGCGTGGCCGCCGCGCTGACCCGTCCCGGCGCGGACGCCGCCGACGCGCTGCCGTCGCTGGTCGGCGGCGGTCTCGGCGCCCTGGTGCTGTGGATGTTCATCGCCGGTCCGCTGGAGCTGGACCCGTGGCCCTGGTCCCCACCCACTCCACCCACTCCGGCCGCGCCGGCGGGCTCGGTGGGCTCGGACGGCTTGCCGGGCTCGGTGACGCCGGCCGCGCCGCCGGTGCCCGTCGGGCGGGCGTCGGACGACGGGGTCAACCCGGAGTCGCGGCGGAGATTCCTCACCGGCGCCGGGGTGTTGCTGGGTACGGCCACGGTGGCCGGACTCGGCGGGCGCTGGCTGGCCGGGCGGCGCGGCGTGTCCGCCGCCCGGGAGGCGATCCGGCTGCCCGCGCCGGTCGCCCCCGCACCGGCCCTGCCGGCGGGCGCCGACCTCTCGCTGGCCCAGCTCGCGCCGTACGTCACCCCGAACTTCGGGTTCTACCGGATCGACACCGCGTTGGTGGTGCCGCAGGTGGACCCGGCGACCTGGCGGCTGCGGATCCACGGGCGGGTCGGCACCGAGCGCACCTACACGTACGCCGACCTGCTCGCCCGGCCGTTGGTCGAGCGGTACGTCACGCTGGCCTGCGTCTCCAACGAGGTGGGCGGGGACCTGATCGGTAACGCCCGGTGGCTCGGCGTACCCCTGCGTGAACTGCTGGACGAGGTCCAGCCGGACGCGGACGCAGACCAGGTCGTCGGCCGGTCGGTCGACGGCTGGACCTGCGGCACCCCCACCGCCGCGCTGCGCGACGGGCGGGACGCGCTACTGGCGATCGGCATGAACGGGGAGCCGCTGCCGGTCGAGCACGGCTTCCCGGTCCGCATGGTGGTGCCCGGCCTGTACGGCTACGTGTCGGCGTGCAAGTGGGTGACAGAGCTGGAGCTGACCCGGTTCGCCGACTTCGACGCGTACTGGGTGCCGCGGGGCTGGTCCGTCCAGGGGCCGATCAAGACCCAGTCGCGGATCGACGCGCCGCGCTCGCGTAACCGGCTGACTGCCGGCCCGGTGACGGTGGCCGGGGTGGCCTGGGCGCAGCACCGGGGCATCCGCCGGGTCGAGGTGCGCGTCGACGGCGGCCCCTGGCAGGAGGCGGAGCTGGCCCCGACGGTGTCGGTGGACACCTGGGTGCAGTGGTCGTGGCGCTGGGACGCCACGCCGGGCGAGCACCGGCTCCAGGTCAGGGCGACCGATGCGACCGGGGAGACCCAGACCGAGCGTGAGCAGGGTGTGGTCCCGGACGGTGCCACCGGCTGGCACACGGTCACCGTCAACGTCCGCTGACCGCGAGCCGGCGGCGGTGCAGGGGTTTCCCGTGGAGATCTTGGACAGTTTCCGCTCCGTGCGAACGGAGCGGAAACTGTCCAAGATCCGTGCGCTCCGACCCGGAAGACGCGGAAACCGCGCCCTCAGCGGGTGGGGGCGCGGTTCGCGGTGTCGCGGGGGAGTGCCGGGTCAGGCGACGTTGCGCTGGGCCGGGACGGTCGACTTGTGCGGGTGGCCCAGTCGGGCCTCCAGTCGGGTCACGTCGACCCGGGCCTGCCGGCGGTCCGCCAGGTCCTCCCAGCCGACGGCGAGCAGGCGTAGCCGCTCCGACTCGCTGAAGCCACCCCACACGCCGTACGGCTCGCGGACCGACAGCGCGTGCGCGGCGCACTCGGCACGGACCGGGCAGGCACGGCAGACCGCCTTGGCGGAGGACTCCCGACGCAACCGGGAGGAGCCCCGCTCGCCGTCGGGGTGGAAGAACTGAGCGCTGTCCCGCCCACGGCAGGCACCGAGACGCTGCCAGTCCCAGAGATCGACGATGGGTCCGGGCAGTCTACGTACGTTCGACATCAGCACCCCTCCTCCCGCGCGGCACCGCGAGATCCTTGTGGCCGGCTTCCGGGCGGCGGGCCGCGCAGGCGCACCGTTTCCGGCCTGGATTTCTCGGTACCCGGGCTGTCCCCGGCTCACACTTCTGTGATCGAGAACGCCCCAGAACTTGCGGCTTTTGCCCCATCTGTCGGAAAAGTTCGGAGGATTGCCGGGAACCCCCTCCCCGGCCGACCCCGTCATGGTCTGCTCGTGGTCGGAGAGGAGATCACAGTGCGTAGCGTTCTTGTGTGCGTTCGGACACCACTCGCGGCCCAGCACCTGACTTCCGCGGCCGCGCGGCTGGGGTTGTCCGCGATCGTTCGTACCGCTGTCTCCGATCCCGAGGTGATGCTGCGGCTGGCCGAGCGGCCGGCCGACGTGGTGCTGGCCGACACGGCCCTCACCCGGCCGGACAGCGCCGGCTTCGTGCGCCGGGTGCTGGCCCGCGCGCCGCAGGCCGCGGTGCTGCTGCTCGGCGCCGAGGAGTCCGAGGCCGCGGCGGCCACCATCAGCGCCGGCGCCCGGGGCCTCATCCAGAACGCCGACCACGACCTGACCAGCGCGGTGGCCAAGGCGCTGCTGCTGCTCACCGCGCCCGGCCGGGCCACCCGGCAACGGGCCACCGATCCGGCCCGGGACACGGCGGCGGTCGGGGGTTCCGCCCGCTCCGCGCCGTCGCTGCGCGGTTCGGCCGAGCCGGGCTGGGCCGCCGCGTCCGCCGAGGGCCCGGCTGGTGTGCCGTCGGTGCCGGTGCAGCGGGGCGACGACGAGCCTGAGCCGGCGACCGGTGAGTCGGCGACCGACCAGCAGAGCGACCCGCCCCGTCCCACCCCGGCTGCCCGGCCCGCCCGGGCGTCGATCGGGCTCACCGAGCGGGAGCTTCAGGTGCTGCTGGGCATGGCCGAGGGCAAGAGCAACGCGGAGATTGGCCGGGAGTTGTTCGTCTCGGAGGACACCGTCAAGACCCACGCCCGCCGGCTGTTCCGCAAGCTCGGCGCCCGGGATCGCGCCCACGCGGTGGCCGCCGGGTTCCGCGCCGGCCTGGTCGCCTGACCCACCCACCCACGTGCCTGATCGTGCTCGATCCAGGATGCAGTGGCCTCCCCGAACCGGGAGGCCACTGTTTCCTTGTCGCAGCACGATCTTGCCGGCGCGAACGCCGGCGGGGTCAGGACGGGGGTCAGTCGGTGGAGGGGGAAGCGCCCGGCTCGTCCTCGGTGCCCTCGGTCAGGGTGTCGTGCACCCCGTCGGCGTACCCGCGGGCATAGTCCCAGGTCACGTAGTGGTCCGGGTCCGGGTCGTACGCCGGCTCGTGCACCCGGGGCCGGCCCGAGTTGAGCAGGTGGCGCAGGTTGCCCCGGAGCAGATCCCAGTCGAAGTAGTGCGGCTCGCGGCAGTCTTCGCATTCGATGACCAGCCCGCGGACCCCGATCGGTGCCAGCAGCGCCTGGTAGATCTCCAGGTCGGCGAGGTCCTCCAGCACATCCTGCCGCTCGACGTCGGTCAGCGGATCCGGCGTCGCGTCGTCGCCCGGATCGTCCAGCCCCGCGGTCGGGTCGGCCGGGTCGCCGTTGAACGGGTCGATGGGCTCGTCGTGCACCCCCTCACCGTAGACCCAACGCGGCGGGGACGTCCGCCCCCGGCGCCGCGCCGGGCCGGCCCGCCACCGGCAGAGGTCGCCCAGCTCACTGGGTACGATGGGACGACGTGCCGGCACCGTGGCATGTTCCGGTGCCCGCCCGCGCCACCTCGCTGAAGCCCATCCGAGCAGCTCAGGGGAGCAATCGTGGAAAATTCGCCCAACAACGATCTTCCGGCCGGCGCCGAGCACGCCGACCTGGGCGGCCACCTGCCCGAGCTGCCCGCCGGCTCGGCCCGGGTGGTTCCGCTCGGCCTCACCTTCGATGACGTGCTGCTCCAGCCGGGCGAGTCGGACGTGGTTCCCAGCCGGGTCAACACCCGCACCCGCCTCACCCGCAACATCGAGTTGACCGTCCCGCTGCTCTCCAGCGCCATGGACACCGTCACCGAGGCGCGGATGGCGATCGCCATGGCCCGCCAGGGTGGCATCGGCGTGCTGCACCGCAATCTCTCACTGGAGGACCAGGCCCTCCAGGTCGACCTGGTCAAGCGCTCCGAGTCCGGCATGATCACCAACCCGGTGACCGCCAGCCCCGGCGACACCCTGCGCGATGTCGACGAGCTGTGCGGGCGGTACCGGATCTCCGGCGTGCCGGTGGTGGACGGCGACGGCCAGCTCGTCGGCATCGTCACCAACCGCGACATGCGCTTCGTCTCCGAGCCGAACACCCCGGTACGGGAGATCATGACCCGGACGCCGCTGGTCACCGCCCGGGTCGGGGTGAGCAAGGACGAGGCACTGGACCTGCTGCGCCAGCACAAGATCGAGAAGCTGCCGATCGTCGACGACTCGGGCCGGCTGCGCGGGTTGATCACCGTCAAGGACTTCACCAAGAGCGAGCAGTACCCGGACGCCACCAAGGACGACGCGGGCCGACTGCGGGTGGCCGCCGCCGTGGGGGTCGGCGAGGACGCGTACAAGCGGGCCCGCACCCTGGTCGACGCGGGCGTGGACGTGCTGATCGTGGACACCGCGCACGGCCACCAGCGGGCCGTGCTGGACATGGTCCGGCAGCTCAAGAGGGACGTCGCCATCGACATCGTGGGCGGCAACGTGGCCACGTACGCCGGCGCGCGGGCGTTGGTCGAGGCCGGCGCCGACGGGATCAAGGTCGGCGTGGGTCCGGGCGCGATCTGCACCACCCGCATCGTCGCCGGGGTCGGCGTGCCGCAGATCACCGCGATCATGGAGGCGGCCCGGGCCGCCCGCCCGGCCGGCGTGCCGGTGATCGGCGACGGCGGCATTCAATACTCCGGCGACATCGCCAAGGCGCTGGTCGCCGGCGCCGACACGGTGATGCTCGGCAGCCTGCTGGCCGGCTGCGAGGAGAGCCCGGGCGACCTGATCTTCATCAACGGCAAGCAGTACAAGGCGTACCGCGGGATGGGCTCGCTCGGAGCGATGCAGTCCCGGGGCCAGGCCAAGTCGTACTCGAAGGACCGGTACTTCCAGCAGGACGTGCTCGCCGAGGACAAGTTGGTCCCCGAGGGCGTCGAGGGCCAGGTGCCCTACCGGGGCCCGCTGTCCGCGGTCGCCCACCAGCTCACCGGCGGGCTGCGCGCCGCGATGGGGTACGTCGGCGCGGAGAGCATCCCCGAGCTGCACCGGCGTGGCCAGCTGATCCGGATCACCGCGGCCGGGCTCAAGGAGAGCCACCCGCACGACATCCAGATGACCGTCGAGGCGCCCAACTACCACTCCCGCTGACCATCCCCCAACAACCTGGAGTCCCCCATGCGTGACGTGGTCGAGATCGGGCTGGGCAAGACCGCGCAGCGCGGTTACCACCTGGACGACATCGCCATCGTGCCGAGCCGCCGGACCCGGGACGTCGACGACGTCTCCACCGCCTGGCAGCTCGACGCGTACCCGTTCGGCATCCCGTGCGTCGGGCACCCCTCCGACGCCACGATGAGCCCGTCGTCGGCGGTCCGGCTCGGTGAGCTCGGCGGCCTCGGCGTGCTCAACGTCGAGGGGTTGTGGACCCGCTACGAGAACCCGACCAAGGTGCTGGAGGAGCTGGCCGGCCTCGACGAGGACGCCCGCGCCACCAAGCGGCTCCAGGAGGTGTACGCCGAGCCGATCCGCCCCGACCTGATCGCGGAGCGGGTCCGCGAGCTGCGCGCCGGTGGCAGCACGGTGGCGGTGCGGGTCTCCCCGCAGCACACCCTGGCGCTGGCCCCGGTGATCCTGGACGCCGGGGTGGACATCCTCGTCATCCAGGGCACCATCGTCTCGGCCGAGCACGTCTCGACCACCGACGAGCCGCTGAACCTCAAGGAGTTCATCGCCGACCTCGACCTGCCGGTGATCGTCGGCGGCTGCACGGACTACAAGACCGCGCTGCACCTGATGCGCACCGGCGCGGCCGGCGTGATCGTGGGCATCGGCGGCGACGAGTGGTCGACCACCGAGTCGGTGCTGGGCATCCGGGTGCCGATGGCCACCGCGATCGCCGACGCCGCAGCGGCCCGCCGGGACTACCTCGACGAGACCGGCGGCCGGTACGTGCACCTGATCGCCGACGGTGACATCCAGACCTCGGGTGACATCGCCAAGGCGCTCGGCTGCGGCGCGGACGCGGTGATGCTCGGCGAGCCGCTGTCGCTCTGCGACGAGGCGCCCGCCGGTGGTGCCTGGTGGCACTCGGCGGCCAGCCACCCGTCGCTGCCCCGCGGCGCGTTCGAGGTCTCCGGCGACCCGATCGGGTCGATGGAGCAGCTGCTCTTCGGCCCGGCCGACGAGGCCGACGGCCAGCTCAACCTGTTCGGCGGGCTGCGCCGCGCGATGGCCAAGTGCGGCTACCGCGACCTCAAGGAGTTCCAGAAGGTTGGCCTGGTCCTCGACCGCTGACCCGTCCCCCGTGCGCCGGAAGGCCGGCCCCGCCACGTTGCGGGGCCGGCCTCCGTCGTACCGGGGGCGTCAGCCCTCGGTGAACTCGACCCAGTTCAGGTTGACCAGGCCGCTGGTCGGGCCGCCGGGTACGGCGGTGAAGACCAGGTAGAGCCGGTGCGCCCCGGCGGGCTGGTCCACCGGCACCGTGGTGCTGGTGAAGGCCCCGTTGCCGGTGGTCGCGTTCAGCGTCGCCGTGGCGACGACCGGGCCGGTCGGCGAGTCGAGCCGCAGCTCAACCCCGGCCCGGGCGGTGCCGGCAGTGGCCGCCGAGCCTCCCGAGTGCCGCAGCGTCACGGTGGTCACCCCGCCCAGGTTGATCGGGTCGAAGGCGACGTGGTCGCCCGGGTCGATCCCGCTGACGTGCTGCCCGCCGCCGGTGTCGCCGGTGTTGGCCACCTCGACACCCTGCTTCACCTGGGCGTTCTCGGCCTGCTGCCGGGGCGCCTGGATGATCGCCTGGCCGACCGTGGTGAGTGCCCCCTGGCCGCCGCCACCGAGGTCGGTGTACGAGGCGCTGATCCCGCCGTACAGGTACCCGCCGGCGTGGTCACCGCCGTCGGCCGGCGTGGCGAGGATGCCGGTGCAGCCGGTGGTGGAGCTGTCCGGGTGGCCGTGGCTGTCATGGCCGAGGACGAAGGTCACGGTCACCCGCGAGCAGTCCACCGGCCCGTCCTCCGGGTCGGTCACCGTGACGGTGAACGGCACGCTCTCACCCCAGGTGAAGAAGCTGCCGGCCACCGGGGAGGTGACGGTCACCGTGGGCGCGGTGTTGCCGACCACGATCTCCTTGGTGAGCACCGCGGTCCGTCCGCTGGAGTCGGTCACCGTCAGCTTGGCGGTGTACGTCCCGTTCGCGGTGTAGGTGAACGACGGGCTCGGGTCGGCCGAGTCGACCGTGCCGTCACTGGTGAAGTCCCAGGCGTACGAGATGGACTCGCCCGGGTCCGGGTCGTAGCTGCCGGCCGAGGAGAACTGCACGGTCAGCGGTGCCGTCCCCGAGGTCGGGGTGGCATCGAGCTTCGCCACCGGCGACCGCTGGCCCTTGACGTACCGGATCACCGACAGCTGTGCGTCCGGGTTGGCCCGGAAGAAGCCGTCGCCGTACTCCAGCAGGTAGAGCGAGCCGTCCGGGCCGAACTCCATGTCCATCGGGTTGTCGAAGACGACGCCCGGCAGGAACTGCTCGACCCCGGTCAGGGTGCCCTTGCCGTCGGTCCGCATCATGAAGATCTTGTCCCGGGTGAACTCACCGAACACCACCGCGTTCTGGTAGTACTCGGGGAACTTCACCTCCGAGGTCGACGCCGGGTCGTACGAGTAGATCGGGCCGCCCATCGGGCCGACGCCGCCGGTGCCGATCACCGGCCACTTGAAGTCGCAGCCGACCGGCGGGTTCTCCAGGTACGAGCCGGCACACGGGGTGCGTCCGTCGAACGTGTACCAGAACTGCGGCTGCTCGACCTTCGGCAGCACCCGCAGGCCGGTGTTACGCGGCGAGTTGTTGACCGGGGCGCCGCAGTTGAACGGGGCGCCCGAGGTCCGGGTGACGAAGTCGAAGTCGATGTACGGCAGGCTCGGCGAGTAGCAGTACGGCCAGCCGTAGTTGCCGGCCTTGTTGGTGGCGAACCAGCGGCCGGTGCCGTCCGGCCCGCGGGTGGCGCTGGGGACACGGGAGTCCGGCGAGTAGTCGCCGACGTAGACCATGCCCCGGGCGTCCACGTCGTAGCGGAACGGGTTGCGCAGCCCCATCAGGAAGATCTCCGGCCGCGTCTTCCCGGCGGTGTCCTGCTCCTCCGGGAAGAGGTTGCCCTTGGGGACGGTGTACGTGCCGTTGGCCCGCACCTTGATCCGCAGCAGCTTGCCGCGCAGGTCGTTGGTGTTGGCGGAGGAGCGCTGCGCGTCGTAGCCGGGGCCCTGGGTCGGCGACTCGTTGATCGGGGTGTACCCGTCGGAGCCGCCGGCGTTGGTGTCGTCCCCGGTGACCAGGTAGAGCAGCCCCTTACCGTCGAACTTGATCTCACCGGCTACGTGGCAGCAGATGCCGCGGTCCACGTCGACGCGGAGGATCTGCTGCTCGGTGCTCATGTCCAGGTGCGGGGTGGGGGAGTCCACCAGCTTGACCCGGGAGAGCTGGTTGTAGCCCTTGAACTTGTCCCAGACCGTCGGGTCGGTGGAGGTGGCCGGCGCGTCGCCCTCGTTGACGCCCGGGGTGGCCGGGTTGTCGACCGGGGTGTTCAGCTTCGGCGCGTAGTAGATGTAGACCCACTTGTTGGTCGCGAAGTCCGGGTCGATCGCCACCGACTGGAGGCCGTCCTCGTCGTGCTGGTACACGTCGACGGTGGTGATCACCGGGCTGGCACCGGTGGCCGGGTCGTAGAGTCGCACCTCGCCGCCGCGGGTGTTGTGCAGCACCCGGCCGTCCGGGAGCACGGCCAGCGACATCGGCTCGCCGGGGTCGTCGTTGAGGGTGACCTTCTCGTAGTTGCCGAGCACCGTGGCGCCACAGTCGCCCTCGATCACGCCGGCGGACCACTGGATGCCGCCGAGCAGGTGCTCGCGGAACTTCGCCGAGCGGTACGTCTCGATGCTGTGCCCGAGGCCGGTGTAGAAGGATCGACCGCCCTGGTAGTCCTTGCACCAGGTGACGGGGTGGTCGTACCCCATGGCGCCGCCGGTGTAGGTCTTCTCGTCCACCGTGCCCAGGACGTGCGCGGTGCCCCGGACGTTGCGGTTGAAGTTGTACCACTCCTCGGTGAGGGTGAGTGTGCGCGGCAGCGTCTCGGTCGCCGGGTGGGCCCGGTCGGCCACGTCCACCACGCCGCGGACGACCGGCGAGGCACCGGCCACCTTCGCGCCGACCAGGTCCTGGTAGAAGGCCCAGTCCGGCTCGGTCTCCGCCGCCGCGTGCACGCCGACGTAGCCGCCGCCGGCCTTGACGTACGACTCGAAGGCCGCCTCCTGGCTGGCGTTGAGCACGTCACCGGTGGTGTTGAGGAAGACCACCGCCCGGTACTTCGCGAGCTCGGCGGCGGTGAACACGGCGGCGTCCCGGCTCACCGTGACCTTGAAGTCGTTCGCCTGGGCCAGCTTCCGGATGGTGTCGACGCCGTCGGTGATGGATGCCCGGCGCTCACCGGCGGTCTTGGTGAACACCAGCACCCGGTAGGTCTGCGGTGCGCGGGCGGCGGAGCGGAGCGCGGCCGGCCCGTTCTCCACGACGGCCGGCGTGCTCGGGGGCGCGTCGTCGGTCGGTGCGGCGGCGGCGGGGACGGCGGAGGTGAGGGGGATGGTGAGGATGAGTCCAGCGGCGACGGCTAGCCATCGTCGTCCGGTCGGTCGGGTCATCGTTCCTCCGGTGGTCGGCAGGCGCGCGGCATCCCCGGCCTGTTGGGGCCGGCAGCGCGACTGCGTGGGGGATGGGACCGGGCGCGTCCCGTCGCCGTACGGGAGGCGCGGTGTGACCCGGCCGGTGGTCGACCGTCCGGTCACCGGCCGCCGGCGGCGTGGCCGGCGTCGGAGGGACGCCGGCCACGCCGGGGGTCACTTCTTGAGGTAGATCGTCAGGTCGGACATGTTGCGGTAGCTGAGCGCCGCGAAGTCGAGCGACTGGGCCCGGTTGGCGGTGCCACCGGGGGCGGTGTCCATCTCCCAGTTGGCGTGGTGGAAGTCCCGCTCGCCGATGGTCTGGAAGAACTGCTGGAAGTTGAGGTCGCCCTCGCCCAGCGGGGTCATCTGGTGGCCGTTGGGCACGCTGGTGTCCCGGTCGCCGTCCTTGGCGTGGAAGAGCGGGAACCGGGTGGTCCGGTCGGCCACGGTGAGGATCGGGTCGAACAGGTCGGTCACCTCGCGGCCGGTCGGGTCGATGTACTTCTGGTGCTTGTACCGGGCCACGTAGGCCCAGTAGATGTCGAGCTCGAAGTAGACGTACCGGGGGTCCGTCTTGCCGAAGAAGTACTCCAGCCGCCGGACGCCGGAGGAACGGGTGGGGCGACCCTGGTCGTCCAGCGGCCCGGAGTCGAGCAGGAAGCTGTACGCGGCGTCGTGGTTGTGCGTGTAGAGCCGCATGCCGCGGGCCCGGGCCTGCCGGCCCAGCTCGTTCCAGGTGTCGGCGGCGGCGTCCCAGTCGGCCTTGTACGCGCTGTTGGTCGGGTCGCTGCCGGTGCCGATGTTCTTCATGCCGAGTTCCTCGGCGATGTCCAGCTGCTGCTGGAAGGTGGCCGCCTGGATCGAGGCGTGGGTGCCGTTGGCCACCAGGCCGTTGTCGTCGAGGATCTTGCGGATCTCGGTCGGGGTGATCTGCCGGCCGAGGATCGCGGTGTTCTGGGTGTAGCCGGCGAACTCGATCTCCTTGTAGCCGATCTCGGCGAGCCGGGCGAGGACCTGCTCGAAGCCGTACGGCACGCCGCTGTCGTCGGGCGCCGCGGTGATCCGGTCCCGGACGCTGTAGAGGATGATGCCGCGGTTCTTCGACGGGATCAGCGGCTCGACCCGCAGCTTGCTCTTTCCCTTGTCCCTGTCCTTGGAGTGGGCGAGTGCGGGGGTGCCGGTGGCGAGCACCGGCAGGCCGGCCGCGCCGAGCGCGGCGGCGGCGCCGGCGGACGCGGCGAGCAGTGACCGGCGGCTGAGCCGACCGGCAGAAGAGGCGTCGGGTGCGATCTGGTCTGGCATTGTTCCACCTTTCGCGACGGCGGTTTGCCGTCGATAACGATCAGCAGAGGTGCGAGAGGGTAGGTCGCGGGGCGCCGCCGAGCGCCCGTTCCGCGCTCCCGGTGGACCGGGACCGCGCGGTGCCGCGAAGTTGAAGGGGCAGGTCCACGCCGCCGCCACGGCGTGTCGAGCCGGGACGAGGCCCCGTCTCCGGTAGCGGTCGGCGTGAATGTTCCGAACGCGTTACATCTTGGAGACAGACACTAACGTCGGTCGAAGCCAAAAGAAAGTATCGATCAGCACCAACTTTTGTTTGGATCGACGAAAGTCACTGATGATCGTCGATACCGGCCTCGCGTCCGCCTGCGCTGGCTACGCTCGTCGTGACCGGGGACGTCGCAGGAGGAGTGTGCATGGTCCTGACCGGACGGAGACCGCCCCGGCGCCGGGTGGCCGTCGCCGTCACCGCGCTGACCAGCGCGATCGCCCTGGGCGCGGCTGGCTGCACGGGCGCCGACCGCGACATGTTCCGGCCGGGTGCCGCCGACGCCGGAGACCCGTACGTTCCAGGCCACGGCAACGGCGGGTACGACGTCAAGAACTACCACCTGGACGTCCGCTACGACCCGGCGACCGACCGGCTGACCGGCCGGGCCACCATCACGGCGACGGCAACCCAGGACCTGTCCCGGTTCAACCTGGACCTGGTCGGTCTGCAGGTCGGCGCGGTCACCGTCAACGGCACCCGGGCCGAACACCGCCGCGACGACGGCGAGCTGGTGGTGACCCCGCCCGACGGGTTGTCACGCGGCCGGCCGTTCACCGTGGCGGTCGACTACGCCGGCGTACCCACCGCCGTCACCGACGGGGCGCTGGGCAGTGGCGGTTTCCTGCACACCGCCGACGGCGCGGTCGCGCTCGGCCAGCCCGCCTCCGCCGCCACCTGGTTCCCGGTCAACGACCACCCGTCGGACAAGGCCAGCTACGAACTGGCGGTGACCGTCCCGGACGGTCTCTCCGCCCTGAGCAACGGGGTGCCCGGGCCGAAGAGCAGCGCCGACGGCTGGACCACCTGGCGCTGGTCGGAGCGCACCCCGATGGCCAGCTACCTGAGCACCCTGGTGATCGGCGACTACCGGGTGGTGACCGGCAGTCACGCCGGCCAGCCGATGATCACCGCGGTGGCGGCGAGCCTGCCGGCGACCGGTGGCGCGGCCGGCTCGCTGGCCCGCACCGGAGAGATCGTCGACTTCCTGGCCAGCCGCTTCGGCCCGTACCCGTTCGAGTCGTACGGCGGGATCGTCGTCGCCGACGACCGGGTCGCCTACGCGCTGGAGACCCAGTCCCGGCCCGTCTACGGGCCCGCCTTCTTCGCCGACGACCGGCCCAATCCGGGCGTGGTCGCGCACGAGCTGGCCCACCAGTGGTTCGGCGACAGCGTGTCGCTCACCAGGTGGGGGGACATCTGGCTCAACGAGGGCTTCGCCAGCTACGCCGAGTGGCTGTGGGAGGAGCACGACGGCGGCCGGACCGCGCAGCGCAACTTCGAGCTCCAGTACGCGGCGACCGACTGGTCGCAACCAACGGTCGAGCCGGGCCGGGAGCGGATGTTCGGCGCCGCCGTCTACAAGCGTGGCGCGCTCGCCGTGCACGCGCTGCGCCGGACCGTCGGCGACGCCACGTTCTTCCGCATCCTGCACACCTGGACCACCGAGCGGGCGGCGGGCAGCGGCACCACCGCGGACTTCGTCGCGCTGGCCGAGCGGGTGGCCGACCGGCAGCTACGCCCGCTGTTCGACGCCTGGTTGGTGGGTGGTGCGGCGCCTACCCTGCCGTGACGGGGCCGTGATGACCGATCGATAGGCTGCCGCCTGCGATCGGCCGGGAGTTGCCGCTCGCGCGGAGCGGCGGAGGCCGCCTCCGCCACCGTACGGGGGAGGCTCGTGATGCGGGTGACGAGGCGCAGGTTGCGGGTTGGTGTCGGTCTGCTGGTGACCGGGGCGCTCGCACTGTCCGGATGCAACTCGGCCGCCCCGGAGGCGGCGCCGTCGCCGAGTGCGTCCCCGACGCCGTCGCGGACCTTCACCGCGGGCGCGGCCGGGGTCGGCGATGCCTACTTCCCGAGCTACGGCAACGGCGGCTACGACGTCGGGCGGTACACCGTCAAGGTGCGCTACGACCCGGCGAAGGATCGGCTGACCGGCACGGCCACGGTGCAGGCCACGGCGACGGCCGACCTGTCGACGTTCAACCTCGACCTGGCCGGCCTGACCGTCAAGACGGTCACCGTGGATGGCGCACCGGCCACCCACACCCGGGAGAAGAACGAGCTGGTGATCAAGCCGGCGGCCGGGCTGATCACGGGCAACGGCTTCGTCGCCGAGATCGCCTACGAGGGGGTGCCGAAGCCGCTGAAGAACGAGGTGCTCGGCGAGGGCGGTTTCCTGCACACCTCCGACGGTGCCATCGCGCTGGGCCAGCCCGAGTCGGCGAGCACCTGGTTCCCGGTCAACGACCATCCGTCCGACAAGGCGGCGTACGACTTCGAGATCACCGTCCCGGACGGCCTCACCGCGGTCAGCAACGGTGTGCCGGGCGGCAAGGCAAGCACGGACGGCTGGACCACCTGGAAGTGGTCGGAGAAGTCGCCGATGGCCAGTTACCTGAGCACGCTGGTGATCGGCAAGTTCCGGATCACCACCGCCGAGCACAAGGGACGTCCGGTGTACAGCGCGGTCACCACCACGGTGGCCAAGGGCGCCGCGGACGCGTCGATCGCGCAGACCGTCAAGGTGGCCGACTACCTGGAGAGCGTGTTCGGGCCGTACCCGTTCGACGCGTACGGCGGCGTGGTGGTCTCCGACAGCCGCATCGCGTACGCGCTGGAGACGCAGAGCCGTCCGGTCTACTCCGCCGGCTTCTTCCGGCGCGGCGAGAACACCGAGGTGGTCGCCCACGAGCTGGCCCACCAGTGGTTCGGCGACAGTGTGGCGCTGGCCAAGTGGGAGGACATCTGGCTCAACGAGGGCTTCGCGACGTACGCGGAGTGGCTCTGGGCCGAGCACACCAAGGAGTACACCGCCAAGCAGGCGTTCGACATCCGGTACGCCCAGGTGCCGGCCCAGGTGTGGAAGACGCCGCCGGGCAAGCCGGGGGCGAAGGAGTTGTTCAGCGAGTCGGTCTACCAGCGTGGCGGGATGACCCTGCACGCGCTGCGGGTGGCCGTCGGCGACAAGGCGTTCTTTGAGATCGTCAAGACCTGGGCGGCGGAGAAGCGCAACGGCACCGCCACCACCGCCGAGTTCGTGGCCCTCGCCGAGCGCATCTCCGGCAAGCAGCTCGGCGCTCTCTTCGACGCCTGGCTCTACGGCACCAAGAAGCCCTCAACCCCCAAAGCCCTCTGACGGCCCATCCCCTTCCCGCCGCGAATCGGGGACCGAAAGCTCAAGATCGCGGCGGGGAGGGGGTCAGGTTTTGATGCGTAGGGTGGGGTGGGCGGACAGGTAGGCGTCGGCGCGGCCGGCACGGAGTTCGGTGATGAACTTCTGGCCGACACTGGTGAGCTGTTCGCCGCGATAGGCGCTGCCCTTGCCGACGCCCGAGCCGGGCAGGCCGACCAGCACGAACCGGTCCTCCGGCACCCCACCCAACGCGTACGCCAGGTCGACGATCCGGCGGCCACCGACGTAGATCAGGGTGTCGCCCAGCGCGGCGACCACCTGGTCGACCCGCTCCGGCTGCCGGGCCAGGCCCTCGTCCAGGATCTTGCGAGTCAGCGCCCGGATCAGCTGCTGCTGGTGGCGCTGCCGGGCATAGTCGCCGCCGGTGATGTAGCGCTGCCGTGCGTAGTCCAGCGCCTGCCAGCCGTTGAGGTGCCGCTCGCCCTTTTCGTAGACCATCTGCGGCCCGGTGTACCCGCCGGGCACACTCTCCCGGTGCTTGCCGTCCGGCCGGCGGTGCAACGAGGCGACCCGCTGGTCGATGTAGACGTCCACCCCGCCCAGGGCGTTCACCAGCCGGTCGAACCCGGTGAAGGTGAGCACCGCGCCGGCGTCGATGCGGAGCCCGGTGTACCCGCTGACCGTGCTGCGCAGCAGTTCGTATCCCTGGGCTGTGCTCGGCTCTTTGGGCTTGCCCGGCACCCGGCTGCCGTAGCTCATCGCGTGGGTGAGTTTGGTCTTGCCACCGGCGTAGCCGGCCTTCGGGAACGCCGGGATGTCCACCAGCAGGTCGCGGGGGAGGGAGAAGAGGTACGCCCGGCCCAGCCCCTTGGGTACGTGCAGCACGAGCACGGCGTCGGCGTGCGGCTCCCAGCCGGGCACGCTGACCCGGGTGTCCACCCCGACCAGCAGCAGGTTCAGCGGACCGGTGATGTTGGCGCCCGGCGGCGGCCCGGACGGGCGGGGGGTGGGCGTGCCGGCCGGCGTGGCGCTCGGTGAGCCGGCCACCGGTGCCGTTCGGTCGGGCGTGTCGTTGCCGGTCAGCCGGGTGATCACCACTGCCCCGGCCGCGACCAGCGCGACGACGGCGAGGGCCGCCAGACCCAGCAGCAGCCACCGTCGACGCGGCGCCATCGACGCGAGGTTCATGTTGGACGTCCTTCCCACCCGTATCCGAACAACGCCCCGACGAGTGCTCCAGGTTGCGGCCGGGAGGCGCCGGGTCGGTCGGCCGGTGCATGATCGCGCGAAAACGGGCGCTGGCGCGAGCGCTACTCGCGAGTAATGATGCGTCCATGCGGTATGACGTGGTCGTCATCGGGTCCGGCTTCGGCGGCAGCGTCACCGCGCTCCGGCTGGCCGAGAAGGGCTATTCGGTCGGCGTGCTGGAAGCCGGCCGACGCTTCGCCGACGACGAGTTCCCGCAGACGTCCTGGCGGGCTCGCCGGTTCCTGTGGGCACCGAAGCTGGGCTGCTACGGCATCCAGCGGCTCACCCTGCTCCGCCCGGCCGACCGGCGATCGGGTGGCGGCGTGCTGGTGCTCTCCGGAGCGGGGGTGGGCGGCGGCTCGCTGGTCTATGCGAACACCCTCTACGAGCCGCTGCCGGCCTTCTACACCGACCCGCAGTGGCGGGACATCACCGACTGGCGTGACGAGTTGGCCCGTCACTACGACCAGGCGAAGCGGATGCTCGGTGTCACCACGTACCCGCTGAACACCGGCGCGGACCGGGCCATGCGGGCGGTGGCCGACCGGATGGGGGTGGGGCACACCTTCCACGCCACCCCGGTGGGCGTGCACATCGGCCGCCCCGGCGAGCGGGTCGCCGACCCGTACTTCGGCGGCGCCGGCCCGGAGCGCACCGGCTGTCTGCACTGCGGCTCGTGCATGACCGGCTGCCGACACGGGGCGAAGAACACACTGGTCAAGAACTATCTCTGGCTCGCCGAGCGGCTGGGCGCCACGGTGCATCCGCTGACCACGGTGACCGCCGTCAAACCGGCCGCCGGCGGCGGGTACGAGGTGCACACGGTCCGCACCGGCGCCTGGCTGCGTCACCGCCGCCAGGTGATCCACGCCGACCAGGTGGTCTTCGCCGCGGGCGCGCTCGGCACCCAACGGCTGCTGCACGAGATGAAGGCCGACGGTGCGCTGGCCGGGCTCTCGTCCCGCCTCGGCGAGCTGACCCGGACCAACTCGGAGGCGATCCTCGGCGCCTCGGTGGCGCGCCAGCGGGCCCGGGCCGAGCGGTTGGACTTCAGCGAGGGGGTGGCCATCACCAGCTCGTTTCATCCCGACCCGCAGACGCACATCGAGCCGGTCCGCTACGGGCGCGGCTCCAACGCGATGGGGCTGCTCCAGTCGCTGCTGGTCGACGGTGGTCCGCACCGGGTCCGGCGCTGGCTGGGCAGCATCGTGCGGCAGCCCGGGCTGGCCGCCCGGATGCTGTCGGTGCGCGGCTGGTCGGAGCGGACGGTGATCGCCCTGGTGATGCAGTCGCTGGACAACTCGCTGACCACCCGGTGGCGGCGCGGCGTGTTCGGCCGTCGGCTGGTCACCGGCCCGGGCCACGGCACGCCGAGCCCGACCTGGATCCCGGCCGGCAACACCGCGGCCCGGCTGCTCGCCGAGGAGATCGGTGGTACGCCCGGCGGCTCGCTCACCGAGCCCTTCGACATCCCGATGACCGCGCACATCCTGGGCGGGGCGGCGATCGGGGCCACCCCGGCCGACGGGGTGATCGATCCCTACCACCGGGTGTACGGGCACCCCGGGCTGCACGTGGTGGACGGAGCCGCGGTCTCGGCCAACCTGGGCGTCAACCCATCGTTGACCATCACGGCCCAGGCCGAACGCGCCATGTCCCTCTGGCCCAACAAGAACGACCCGGACCCGCGCCCCCCACTCGGCACCCCCTACCGCCGCCTGGACCCGGTCCCACCCCGAGCCCCGGCTGTCCCACCCGAGGCACCGGCCGCCCTGCGCCCCTGACTCACCCCTCGGCGATCTCGCGGGCAGGTTCGCCGCTACGGGGCATATGTCCTGGTTGGTGAGGCGGTCAGTGCAGGATCTTGGAAGGGAGGGTGCGGGGGCGGCGGGGCGGGGCGGGAGCGGCCGTGACTGTCGGTAGGCTTTGTGCACATGAGCCTGCCTCGCCCCGTCCTTGTGGTGGACTTCGGAGCCCAGTACGCCCAGCTCATCGCCCGCCGGGTCCGCGAGGCGAGGGTCTACTCCGAGATCGTGCCGCACTCGATGCCGGTCGCCGAGATGCTGGCGAAGAACCCGGCCGCGATCATCCTCTCCGGCGGCCCGTCCAGCGTCTACGCGCCGGACGCGCCACAGATCGACGCCGGCATGTTCACCGCCGACGTGCCGGTCTTCGGCATCTGCTACGGCTTCCAGGCGATGGCCCAGGCGCTCGGCGGCACGGTCGCGAAGACGGGCAACCGCGAGTACGGCGGCACACCGCTGCGCCCCCGCCTCCTCGACCCCGGTGTACTGCTCCGCGACCTGCCGGCCGACCTACCGGTCTGGATGAGTCACGGCGACTGCGTCACCGAGGCGCCCGAGGGCTTCACGGTGACCGCCGAGTCGGCGGGTGCGCCGGTGGCCGCGTTCGAGGATCTGGCCGGTCGCCGGGCCGGGGTGCAGTTCCACCCGGAGGTCGGGCACACCGCGCACGGCCAGGAGATGCTGACCCGCTTCCTGTACGACATCGCCGGCATCGAGCCGACCTGGACGCCCGAGAACATCATCGACGAGCAGGTGGCCCGGATCCGCGCCCAGGTCGGCGACAAGGAGGTCATCTGCGGCCTGTCCGGCGGGGTGGACTCGGCGGTCGCCGCCGCGCTGGTGCACAAGGCGGTCGGTGACCAGCTCACCTGCGTCTTCGTCGACCACGGCCTGCTGCGTGCCGGCGAGGCCGAGCAGGTGGAGAAGGACTACGTGGCGGCCACCGGCATCAAGCTGAAGGTGGTCGACGCGGCGGAGCGGTTCCTCGGCGCGCTGGCCGGGGTGACCGACCCGGAGCAGAAGCGCAAGATCATCGGTCGGGAGTTCATCCGGGTCTTTGAGGCCGCCGCCCGCGAGGTCGCCTCGCACGGCGATGTGGAGTTCCTGGTCCAGGGCACCCTCTACCCGGACGTGGTGGAGTCCGGCGGCGGCACCGGCACCGCCAACATCAAGAGCCACCACAACGTCGGCGGCCTGCCTGAGGACCTGAAGTTCGCGCTGGTCGAGCCGCTGCGCACGCTGTTCAAGGACGAGGTCCGGGCGCTCGGCCTGGAGCTGGGCCTGCCCGAGGCGATGATCTGGCGGCACCCGTTCCCGGGCCCCGGCCTGGCCATCCGGATCATCGGCGCGGTCGACCAGGAGCGGCTCGACCTGCTCCGCCAGGCCGACCTGATCGCCCGGGAGGAGCTGACCGCCGCCGGCCTGGACCGCGGCGTCTGGCAGTTCCCGGTGGTGCTGCTGGCCGACGTGCGCAGTGTCGGCGTGCAGGGTGACGGGCGCAGCTACGGGCATCCCGTGGTGCTGCGCCCGGTCTCCAGCGAGGACGCGATGACCGCCGACTGGTCACGGCTGCCCTACGAGGTGGTGGCCCGGATCTCCACCCGGATCACCAACGAGGTGGCCGAGGTCAACCGCGTGGTGCTGGACGTGACCAGCAAGCCGCCGGGCACCATCGAGTGGGAGTGAGCGCACCTCACGCGGCCGGAGGCGCCTCGTCCGCCGGTCGTGTGCTGGGCGGGCTCGCCGACGGGTAGGGCGGCGTCGGGGCGTACCCCGGCCATGGCCCGCCGGGCGCGGGCCCGGCGGTGGGCGGCGGGCCGGTCTGCGGCGCGGTGCCCGCCGCGTGCGGCCAGGCCGGCGCGCCGCTGGGCTCCTCGGGCATCAGGAACCACATGATCGGGTACGCGAACAGCGCGAGCCCGCCGGTGAGCAGGCCGGTGACCGCGAAGATCACCCGGACCAGGGTGGGGTCGACGGCGAAGTAGCGGCCGAGACCGCTGGCGACCCCGGCCACCATGCGGTCGGTGGTGGGTCGCCGGAGCTGCTTGTACGGAGCGCGGGGAGCGGTGGTGGGCGTCATGTCTCCACAGTCCGCGCCGCTGTCCCTCCCGGCCTCGGTGACCGCCCGGATCCTTACCCTGACCAGCCCCTGATCGGGGTCAGACAGTCAGGAATCTGACTCTTTTCCGTTCCGGTAACCCTGCCCGGGGAGAATTTGCTCCCGTGACCACCTTGCTGGAGCCGCTCCGCAGGATCGCGGCATACGCAGTTTGTGCTGACTCAAACGGCCGGTTCTTGCTGGTCCGCGCATCGGAGCGCTCCGGCACACCCGGCGTGTGGTCGCTGCCCGGCGGGGCGGTCGACCACGGCGAGGACCCGAACCACACGGTGGTCCGGGAGACCGCCACCGAGACGGGTCTCTCGGTCGCCGTCTCGGGTCTGGCCGACGTGCTCGCCGACATGCGGGCGCTGCCGGAGCGCGGCATCACCATCCACACCGACCGGCTCATCTACCGGGTGGCGGTGCGCGGTGGCACGCTGGCCGACCGGGTGGGCGAGCGCCCCACCGACCTGGCTCGCTGGTACACCCTCGACGAGGCGCGCGAGCTGCCGCTGCGCTCGTTCACCGCGCGTGCCCTCGGGCTGCCCGCCTCCTCGGCCGACGTGGTGCCCGACGAGGTGCCCGAGTTCCCCTCCTTCTACGCGGTGCCCGGCCCGGACGGGCTGCACCGGGCGCAGCGTTTCGCCGCGTACGCGGTGTGCACCGACCCGGCCGGCCGGGTGCTGCTCACCCGGGTCTCCGCTGGCTACCCGGGCGCCGGCTGCTGGCACCTGCCCGGCGGCGGCACGGACTACGGCGAGCAGCCCGGCGCGGCGCTGATCCGGGAGCTGGTCGAGGAGACCGGGCAGACCGGCCGCCTGGTCGAGCTGCTCGGGGTGGCCAGCCACCGCGACGCCGCCTCGCTCGGCCCGGAGGGCTACCCGATCGACTGGCACGGCGTACGCGCCTTCTACCGCGTGGTGGTCGACAAGCCCGACCCGTTGACCGTGGCCGACGTGGGTGGCTCCACCTGCGAGGCCCGCTGGTTCGCCCGCGAGGAGCTGGGCGCCCTCCCCACCCACCACCTCACCGAGGTAACCGCCGAAGCAGTCCAAGCCGCCCAACTCACCTAACCCCTCCCACCCCCACCCCTCCCTCCCCTCCCCAACCCCATCCCCAACCCCCCAACCCCCCAACCCCCCTCCCCGCGTTGATCATGAAGTTATTGTCAGGACGCGCCGAGATGGACGGCGATAACTTCATGATCGACGGGGACAACCGGGGGCGGGGAGCGGGATGGAAATGCGGCGGGTGGGGGTTTATGGGGTTTTGTGGGAATCGGGTCGGGTTTTGGTTGTTCGGGACAGGAACTTGGGGGTTTGGCGGCTGCCGGGGGGTGCGGTGGCGCACGCCGAGCATCCGGAGCACGCCGTGGTCCGCGAGGTCTCCCGGCAGGCCGGGCTGACCGTGGCGGTGGACCGGCTGCGGGCGGTGGTTGCCGACGTGACCACCTACCCGGAGGACGACGTCGCGCTGCACACCGACCGGTTGGCGTTCGACTTGAGTGTGCGTGGCGGTGCCCTGCGCGACGCCGTGGACGGCCCGACCGACCAGGCCCGCTGGCTCGCCCCGGCCGAGGTGGCCCGCCTGCCGCTGGCACCGTTCAGCGCCGAGCTGCTCGGCCTGCCGGTCACCCCGCTCCCGACCGGAGCGCACCGGCCCGGTGAGCCGTTCCCGCCGGTGCACCCGGGCCGCCGGTTGCGCTTCGGCGCGTACGGGCTGGTCACCGACCCGGCCGGGCGGATCCTGCTCACCCAGATCGCCGACGGTTATCCGGGGGCCGGCATGTGGCACCTGCCCGGTGGCGGCACCGATCACGGCGAGCAGCCGACCACCGGGCTGCTCCGTGAGCTGGTCGAGGAGGGCGGCCAGTTGGGCCGGGTGGTGGAGCTGCTCGGCGTGGACAATCTGCACAACCCCGCCGCGCTCGGCCCGGAGGGGCGCCCGCTGGACTGGCACGGCGTACGGGTGATCTATCGGGTGCTGGTGGACGTACCTACTGACGCGGTGGTCACCGAATCCGCCGGCGGCTCGACGGCGCGGGCCGGCTGGTTCACCCCGTCGCAGGCCGCCGACCTGCTGTTGACCGGGATCGCTGCCTCGGCAATCGGACAGCTGGGCCGATAGCCCTCCGCTCGGTGAGCCGAGATGGTGACCCTCCGGTACAGTCAAAGGCGGGAATGATGGAGGAAACGGGCGATGAAGCCCGGCATGGGAATAAGAGAGCGGTTCGCGCGGTTTAGGCCAGATATAAGTACCGCCGGCAGCTATCGCCAAGTCCTGTTCCCTTATGCGATGGTGTACTCCGCAAAACGGCTGCCGGGCCAAGCAAGGTCCGGCACGAGACAGCCGGACACCCGCCCACGGCGGTCAGCTGATCCGGTGATGGAGGAAACGTGCCGAGAGCCCCATGGCGCCGGCGTCGTACGACTGACAGTCCGCGCCCCGCTGGGCGTCGCTGGGCGGGCCGGTTGCGCCGCAGCAGCACGTTCGCCCGCCAGGTGCTGCTGGTCCGGGTGGGTCGCCGCGACGGCGACCTGCACACCGCCGACGTGGCCCTGCCCGAGCACCGGTACGCCGAGCGGCAGCGCCGCCGCTACGGCCTGGACCGGCTGGACCGGCTCGGCCGGCAGTCGCTCAACCTGGGTCGGGCGGAGATCGAGGCGGTCATGCCGGTCAGCCCGGCGCTGCCGCCGATGGCACACGCCGACGAGGTTTCGCCCGGGTCGATCCCGCTGCTCCCCGGCGAGCGCACGGTCGCCCGCCGGATGAAGTTCGGCCTGGTCAACGCGTGCACCCTGGCCAGCCTCATGCTCGGCATGCTGGCCATCTTCCAGGCCATGCAGGGCGAGGTGCGCATCGCCGCGCTCTGCCTGATCGCCTGCGTCGCCTTCGACGGCCTGGACGGCGCGCTGGCCCGCCGGCTCGGCGTGGCCAGCCCGTTCGGCGCGCAGATGGACTCGCTGGCCGACATGTGCTCGTTCGGCCTCGCCGCGCCGGTCGTGGTCTACGCCTCGCTCGCCGGCTCGGTCTCGACGGCTGCGGCGGCGGTCGCCTGCGCACTGGTCGCGGCGTGTGCCGCGATCCGGCTGGCCCGCTTCAACGTCTCGCCCAAGGACGGCCGCTTCTTCTGCGGGGTGCCGACCACCATGGCGGCCGCGGTGCTCGCCGTGACCGTCGCGATCGGCCTTCCGGTGCCCGGCCCCGTGCTGGTCGCCGGGGTGGCACTGCTCGCCTTCGCGATGGTCTCCAGCTTCCCGTACGCCAAGCTCGCCCGGCTGGTGAAGCTGCCGCCGTGGCTCTGGCTGGCCCCGATCATCGGCGCGCTGGTCGACATCCGGCTCACGTTCGCCCTGATTGTGGTGGGCTACCTGGTCAGTGGGCCGGTGCTCTGGCTGCGCCAGCGTCGTACCGCCTGATCCACGCAAGCGAAACGGGGCGCCGCGATCAGCGGCGCCCCGTTCTCTGTTGCGCGGGGTCAGTGCCAGCGGGCGATGACCGTGGAGCCGCCGACGACCTTGTCGCCCGGCCCGACCAGCGGCTCGGCAGCCTCGGCCGGCAGGTAGACGTCGGTCCGTGAGCCGAACCGGATCAGCCCGAAGCGCTCGCCCTTCGCCAGCAGCGCGCCGATCGGCGCGCGCTGCACGATCCGCCGGGCGATCAGCCCGGTCCGCTGCGCGACCACCACCGGGCCGCGGGAGGTGTCCAGCACGGTGTACGCGGCCACGTTGTGCTCGGCGTCCGGCTTCATGGCGTTGACGAAGCCGCCATCGGCGACGAAGTAGTCCACCACCTTGCCGGCGACCGGGGCTCGGTTGACGTGCACGTCCAGCACCGATAGGAAGACCGCGATCCGCAGCCACTCGCCGTCGCCGAAACGCTCGTCGTGCAGGCGCTGCACCGACAGGACCTGCCCGTCCGCGCTGGCGACCACGGCGTTCGGGTCCTCCGGCACGTCCCGCTCCGGGTCCCGGAAGAACGCGGCGACCGGTCCGGCGGCCAGCGCCGGCAGCAGCCAGAGCTTCGACGAGGGACGCGCCACCCGGGCCAGCGCGGCCAGGCCCAGCGTGATGCCCGCTGCGGCCACCCCGTTGGAGTCGATGTGCATGCCGCGGGTCAGCGGCACGCTCGACGGCCGGTACGCGGGCGCCAGCCGGTCGGCCGCGGCCGGGCTGGCCGGAGTGAACCGCAGCCGGTAGACCCGTACCGGCGGCGAGTTGCGCAGCACCAGGTCGGCGCCGACGCCGTACAGGGCGTCCTGCCGGGCCAACTCGGCGGCGGCACCGGTGGTCCGGCCGGGCGTGGCGGTGGTGGCCACGCTCAGCACCGCGCCGTCGGCCAGGTACTTGGCCATGTCCTCGATGCCGCTGCGGGTCTCCTCGGCGGTGCCGGTGAACGCCTCGCCAGCGATGACCACCCCGGCGGCCTCAGCCTCGGCCAGCGAGTCGACCACGCGCACCCGGTCGGCGACCCACCGACCCTGAGCGGTGACGTGCTCGCGGAGCGCGGTGGCGCTGGACGACTCGGCGGCCACCACGGTGAGCCGGTCGCCGGGGAGCAGCGCCTCGATCGCCGCGGCCAGCACCGCGGACTGCGGGCTCGCGCCGACCAGCAGGGCAGCCTTGGGATCGTTGATCCGGGCCAGCTCGGTGACGAGCGTACGGGCGGCTCGCTCGCCGATGCGGACCGGACCGGACCGACCGGTGGAACGCACGGCGGGGGACTGGGTCATGTCGGACGGGCTCCTGACGGGGTAGAGACGGGAATCGCGGCGGGACCGCCATGGCGGGACGGGCCGGCCGGCGGAGGCGAAATCTCCACCGGCCAGCATATGCGCCTACCCGCGCATGCCGCACCGCCCCAGCGGTCGAGAAGGCCGCGCCGGCAGGCGCAGGGTCAGGACTCCCGCCGCTGCCCCTCCCGCTCGTCCGCCGGGTGGTCGTCGACGCGCTCGACCGGATAGTCGACCAGGGTCGGCTCGTCGGCCTCCACGGCGGCCGGTCGGGCGAGGCTCCCGGTGGTCGGCCCGTCATTCTCGTCGGCGGGCTGACCGGAGATCGGCGCGGTCTCCGGCTCCGACGGCGAGTGGGCCAGCCAGGCCGGGTGGATCACGTCTGCGGTCGGAG
Organism: Micromonospora sp. NPDC005173; assembly: GCF_040608515.1. Taxonomy (NCBI): domain Bacteria; kingdom Bacillati; phylum Actinomycetota; class Actinomycetes; order Micromonosporales; family Micromonosporaceae; genus Micromonospora; species Micromonospora sp. NPDC005173. Next base: position 106,468 of record NZ_JBEXIK010000016.1, on the reverse strand, counting down.
CCTCCGGTACCCGTACCTCCGTGGTCGCCTCCGATGCCGGTCCCGGCCCGGGAGCGTCCCAGGTGGAGTGTTCGGCGTCCCAGGCCGCCAGACCCGCGCCGGACGTCGATGCGGCCCCGGAGACCGGTGCGATCGCCCCGGAAAGCGGTGCGGCGGCGCCGGAGACGGGTGCGGTCGCCCCGGAGACCGGCGCGATGGGCTCGGTGGCGACGGCCTGGTCGGTCGGCTCGGGCCGGGCCGGCCGGCCGGAGCGCAGCGCGCCGACCAGCCCGAAGACCCCGATCAGGATGAGCGCGCCGGCCAGGAACCAGCCGACCGGCGGCAGCGCGAGCCCGAGCAGTTGGGCGAGCAGCCACCAGGCCGACAGCGCCAGGAACACCAGCCCGAAGGCGAACGACACCAGGTCCGTACGGTGGGCCTTCACCGGGTCACCTCCAGGTTGCCGGCATTGACATGGATGTACAGGCGCAGCTTCCCGCCCCCGGGCCCGTCCGCGCCGAGGTCGGTGGTCTCCCGCAGGCTGCCGTCAAACCCGCCGGATCGGTTGCCGAAGACGATGGCGTCGCCCGCGTTGACGTCGGCCACCGTGGTGACGTCCACGTTCGGCGGAACGACCACGGTCCCCTTGCCGAAGTTGATCGCTACGGTCACCTGGCTCTCCCGATTGGAGAAGTCGATCGAGCGGAGGTCGAGCACGGCGTCGCCGAAGCTGTTCTCGTACCGGTTGGCGAGGTCGCGGTAGTCGGTGGGCGCCCAGGTGACCGCGCCGTCAACGCCCCGGATCCGGTCGTACGACTCGGCGATCGTGGCCGTTCCCAGCGCGGCGGCGGTCACCAGGCCGAGCGCGATCAGCCAGCGGGCCCGGCCGAACCAGGTGCCGACCAGCAGACCCAGCGCGATCGTGGCCAACGCGGCCGCGAAGTACGCCGACGCGCCGACATCGAAGACGTTCAGCAGGTCGAGCAGGGCGACCACGCCGAGGACCAGGAAGATCAGCGAGAAGGTCACCGCGCCGAGCGGTGAACGCTCCCGGGGTCGCTTCGGCGGCTTCGGTGGCTTTGGCGGCTTCGGCGGGGGGTACGCGGCCGGAGCCGGTGAGGCGTACGGGCCGTGTGGCGCGAACGGGGGGCGGTATCCGGCCGGTGGCGGCGGCGTGACCGGGTAGTCGGACGGGACACCGGCAGCAGGAGCACCGGTCACCGGTGCCGACGGCCAGTCGGCGCTGGGCATGGCGGTGCTGGGCAGGTCAGTGCTCGGCCAGCCCGGGGCGGCGGGGGCGGGCGCCGGCCAGCCGGCCTGCGGGCCAGCCATCCCGGCCGGTTGCCCGGACACCGGACCGACCCCGGAGACCGGATCCGCTCCGGACACCGGCTGTGCGCTGGCGAACTGCTGCGGAGCGGCGGCCGACTGTGCGCCGACGACCGGGGCGGGCGCGGTCGGCGACCCACCCGTGGTGGCGTACGCCGGATCGCCGCCGGCCAGCGGCGCGGTCGGCAGCGGGCCGGAGGGCGGCACGGTGCCGTACGTCGGCGCCGGCCAGGCGACTGGCGGGACCGGCCCGGGTGGCGTACCGATCGGCCCGGACGGCACCGGCCCGCCCGGCGTACCGGGCTGTGGCCCTCGGCTGTCCCGGTTGAGCAGCAGCGCGCCGCCGATCAGGATCGCCGCGCCGAGCAGCACCGCGCGGAAGGCGTCGGTGACGATGTAGCCGAAGCTGGCCGCCACCAGGATGCCCAGGATGATCACGGTCACCGGCGACATGCTGGACCGGCCACGCCCGAGCATGGACTCCACCGGGGACGCGGTGTCGCCCTCGTTCGGGATGATCAGCCAGGCGGCGACGTACACCAGGATGCCGATGCCGCCGAAGAACCCGAGCACCGCGAGCAGCACCCGCCAGAGCACCGGGTCGGTGTTGGTGGCTCGTCCGATCGCCGCGCAGACCCCGGCCAGGTACCGCCCGTCGCGCGGCCGGACCAGCCCGTACCGCGAGGTGAAGCCGGCGCCGCCCAGCGGCGGTGGCGGCGCGGCCGGACCGGGACCACCCGGCCCGGGTGGCGTACGCCCGGCCCCGCTCGCCCCGTAGCCGGTGCCGGCCGCGAAGCCGGCACCAGGCCCGTAGCCCGCGCCGCCCGGTCCGTAGCCCGTGCTGCCGGGCCCGTAGCCCGCGCCGGCCGGGTCGCCCGGTGCGTGCTCGGTGGCCGGGCCGGTGCCGAACCCGGTGGCGGCGCCGGTGGGCGGGCCGAACGTGCTGGGCTCGGTCCAGCCGGCGGGTGTCGCGGCTGGTGCGGGCGGCGATGCACCACCCGGCTGTGCCGACCCGGGACGGGGCGGCGGGGCAGCTTCCTCGGTCATGCCTCGATCCTGCTGCCAGGTCCGCCCGAACGACCTCAGGACCCGACCCTGACCCCACCCTGAGATCCTGGCAGCCGGAATGTCGGGGGCGTCCCCGTGGTCGCGGGACACCGCAGCGTGTGACGATCGGATCCACCGAACCCGACCAGCCCGAAACCGTGACCAGGGGAGCCTCCGATCAGCATCGTGACCCCGCCTCCGCGCCTGTACCGCGCCCCCGAGCACCGGATGGCCGCGGGCGTCGCCGCCGGCATCGCCGACCACCTCGGCATCTCGGTGCTGCGCGTGCGGGTGGCGTTCATGGTGCTGCTCGGGCTGAGCGGGCTCGGCCTGCTGCTCTATGCGGCCTTCTGGGCGGTGGTGCCGCTGCGGCCCGGTGACACCGCGGTGCCGCCCCGCCGGGACGTGGCCCAGCTCCTGCCGTTCGTGGGGATCGGGCTCGGGGTCCTGCTGATCCAGGTGATGGTCTTCGACTCGGTCGGCGCGGCGGGCACCGCCGGCTGGCTGGTGGCCATCATCGCGGTCGGTGCCGGTGTCATCTGGCACCAGTCCGCGCCCGAGCGGCGGCGGCGGTGGGGCGACACGCCGGTGCCCTGGCTCGGCGCGGTCGTCGAGGAGAGCGACCGGCGAGCCTTCGTGCTCCGGTTCATCGGCGGCGGCGTGCTGGTCGCGGTCGGCATCATCGGCGTCGCGGCGGTCTACTCGCCGGCGCAGAACTTCGACGCGGTGATCAACGGCGTGATCTTCGCGCTGGTGGGGCTGGCCGGGGTCGGCGTGGTCGCCGCGCCGGTGCTCTGGCGGACGTACAACCAGCTCCGTTCGGAGCGCGAGGGGCGCATCCGCGAGCAGGAGCGGGCCGAGCTGGCCGCGATGGTGCACGACCAGGTGCTGCACACGTTGGCCCTGATCCAGCGCAACGCCAGCGATGTCAAGACGGTCCAGCGGCTCGCCCGGGGGCAGGAGCGTTCGCTGCGCAACTGGCTCTACAAGCCCACCGCGTCGCCCAACGAGCGCTTCGCCGCGGCCCTGGAGCAGGCCGCAGCCGAGGTCGAGGACACCTTCGCGATCACGGTGGAGGCGGTGGTGGTCGGTGACCGGGAGACCGATGAGCGGGTCGGCGCGCTGGTCGCCGCTGCGCGGGAGGCGCTGGTGAACGCGGCCCGGCACGCCGGGGTGCAGACCGTGTCGCTCTACGCCGAGGTGGAGCCGGATCAGATCAGCGTCTTCGTCCGAGACCGGGGAAAGGGCTTCGACCCGGATACCGTGGAGGACCACCGGCACGGCGTACGCGGCTCGATCATCGGGCGGATGAAGCGGCACGACGGACGGGCCGAGATCCGGTCCGGACCGGGGGACGGGACCGAGGTCCGGTTGATCCTGCCGATCTCCCGGGATTCGTCCGCAGCGGAGAGGAACAGATGACCATGGCCGAGCAGTCGATGGAGCACCTCGACCCGGCGGACGCCCGCCCCGAGCGGCTGCGGGTGTTCCTGGTGGACGACCATGCCATGTTCCGCGCCGGGGTACGCGCCGAGCTGGGCGCCCACGTCGAGGTGGTGGGCGAGGCGAGCACGGTGGCCGAGGCGGTCACCCGGATCGCGGCCACCGGGCCGGACGTGGTGCTGCTCGACGTGCACATGCCCGACGGCGGCGGTCGTGCGGTGCTGGAGGCGATGCGGCGCAGCCACCCACAGGTCAAGTTCCTGGCACTGAGCGTCTCCGACGCGGCGGAGGACGTGATCGGGCTGATCCGTGCCGGTGCCCGGGGGTACGTCACCAAGACCATCTCCCCGGACGAGTTGGCCGCGGCGATCCGCCGGGTCGCCGACGGTGACGCGGTTTTCAGTCCTCGGCTGGCCGGGTTCGTGCTGGACGCCTTCGCGGCCCGGCCGGACGCACCGGTGGCCGACCCGGAGCTGGACCAGCTCACCAACCGGGAGCGGGAGGTGCTGCGGCTGCTCGCCCGGGGGTACGCGTACAAGGAGATCGCGAAGGAGCTGTTCATCTCCATCAAGACGGTGGAGACGCACGTGTCGAACGTGCTGCGCAAGCTTCAGATGTCCAACCGGTACGAGCTCTCCCGATGGGCGGCGGACCGCCGACTCGTGTGACCTATTCCTCCTCCCCGACAATTGGGTCACATGCGACGGATGCCGCCGCTCGGGGCTGACAAATGATCAACCGTCGTCACATAATGCCTCGGTCCCGTCTCCGCGTGCGGGTGCTGCGCATCCCGTGGAGGCAGTGACTCACGCGTGCCCGCGTTTGCGGGTCACCCCTGGGGAGAGGTGCACGAATCTTGATGTTCGGACAACGAGGACGACGCTGGGCGCAGATCGCGCTGGCGACCGTCGCCGGTGGCACGCTGGCGCTCGGCATCGCCGGCCCGGCCGCCGCGGCCCCGGCCACCGGTGTGGCCAAGGCGGTCGACGGCACCAAGGTGATCCTGAAGCTCGATGGCAAGGCCCGCGAAACGTCCGCGCTCGCGCTGCAGATCGACGGCAAGCTGGTGCCGGCGTTCTGCATCGACTACCACACCAGCGTGAAGCTGGACGGGAAGTACGAGGAGGGCACCTGGGACAAGTCCCAGGTGAAGAACCTCGGCAAGGTGCAGTGGGTGCTCACCCACGGCTACCCGAACGCCGACTCCACCGCGCTGCTCGCGGCTGCCGGCGCCACCGCTCCGGCGAAGATCGAGAAGAAGCGGCTGGACACGCTGCTCTACTTCGGCACGCAGACCGCCGTCTGGCACTTCAGCGACGGGATCAAGCTGGGCGACTGGGAGAAGGGCCTGCTCGCGCAGCAGCAGTACGACGTGATCAAGAAGGTCCGTGACTACCTGGTCAAGAACGCCACCGACCAGCCGGAGCCGCGGGCCGAGCTGTCCGTCGACCCGGCCAGCGCCACCGCGACGGTCGGCGGCAAGGCCGGCCCGTTCACGGTCAAGGGTCCGGCCGGTGACATCACCGTCGCGGCCACCGGCGGCGCGGCCGTCGACGCCGAGGGCAAGCCGGTCACCAAGACCACCAACGGTGGGCAGTTCTGGCTGACCGCCGAGGTTGCCGGCACGGTCAACGTGACGCTGACCGCGCAGGACTCGGTCTCCTTCGGCCGGGTGTTCCTGTTCACCGGCACCAAGAAGGCGCAGAAGCTGATCCTCGGCGGCAGCACCGGTGCCACCGTCACCGCCAAGGCCGAGGCCGGGTTCACCGCCGCCCCGACGCCGTCCGCGACCCCCTCGACGCCGGCCCCGACCCCGAGCGCGACTCCGTCGACTCCGTCGGCCACCCCGTCGGACTCGTCGCCGGCCAGCCCGGCCCCGTCCACCTCGCCGGCGAGCAACGGCGGCGGCCTGCCGCTGACCGGTTCGCCGATCGCGACGGCGGCGACCGCTGGCGTACTGCTGCTCGCCGCGGGTGCGGTGACGGTCCTGATGGTCCGTCGCCGGAAGGTGCGCTTCACCGCCTGATCCGCTTCGGTTTCACCATCGGCCCCGGCCCCGCCCCACGCGGTGCCGGGGCCGATGCCGTCTGGCCCCCAGGCCGGCGTGTCAGACCGTCGGGCCACCCATGGCTTTAGCCAACGACTCGCTGTTCCGCCATGCGCAAACGGGGCATTTCGGCTCGCGCGATGTCGTCGAAATCGCGCGCGTCACCCGGGTGATGATCAGAGAGCCGACCTCGATGCCCTCATCCACCCAGCCGGTGATGGTGGCCGCGCAGCCGAGGTCGACATCGTCCGGATGGGCAAAGACGGCGAGCCCTCGACGGACGTCGGGAAGCACGGGAGCGGACTGGGGAAAGCTCACAGAACCCGACCCAACGCGGACCGCCGTGGTCCGGCTGGGCCACGTCTTCCCTGCTCAGAGCCACCCCACCCGACCGCTTTATGATCATTTTTCAAGTATCGGCAACGTGGCGGGCAACTAACGTCTTGATAACGGCACCTTCACGGAAGCGGCCAGTGAGTGTCACAGTGGCAACACCTCACCCTCGGTGTGTGGCACTCCGTACGGCCCACGACCACGCCCTCCGCTATTTCGCGGCGGTCCGTGGCTGTGTCGCCTGCGTAGGGTTGCGCCTCGCCGGGTGGGGAGCCCGGCGGATCGGAACATCAGGGGTGTCTCCAACTTCCCTGTGGTCCCGGCGACCCGCGCCCCGGGGTGGTCGGGCGGTGTCACCCCCAGACGTGCGTGAAACCCACGACGGAACCAGGTCTTAGAAAGAGGAGGCCCCTCGGAATGAGAGTCTCGAAGCGGGCGACGAGCGCAATCGCGCTCAGCGCGGCTGCCGTGCTTGTCGCGAGCGGTTGCTCGAGCGGTGACGGTGACGGCGACGCCGCCACCAGCACGGACGGCTCGATCGTCATCCACGGCGTCCAGCCGGAGAACCCGCTGGTCCCGTCGAACACCACGGAGACCGGCGGCGGCAAGGTCATCGACTGGCTGTGGACCGGCCTGGTCGAGTACCCCAACGACGGTGGGGCCCCGCGCAACGCGCTGGCGGAGTCCATCGACACCAAGGACTCCAAGGTCTTCACGATCAAGATCAAGAAGGGTACCAAGTTCCACGACGGTACCGAGGTGAAGGCGAAGAACTTCGTCGACGCCTGGAACTGGGCCGCCTACTCGCCGAACGGCGCGCAGAACGGCACCTTCTTCTCGGACATCGCTGGCTTCGACCAGACCTACACCTCGGACCCGGACGGCGAGGGCCCGCAGAAGGCCCCGGCGCCGACGGCCGAGAAGATGTCCGGTCTGAAGGTCGTCGACGACCAGACCTTCGAGGTCACCCTCGCCGCGCCGACCGCGGTCTTCCCGACCAAGCTCGGCTACAGCGCCTTCATGCCGCTGCCGGACGTGTTCTTCACCCAGAAGCCCGAAGAGTTCGGCAAGAAGCCGGTCGGCAACGGCCCGGTGAAGTTCGTGTCGTGGGAGGACAACGTCCTCATCAAGCTGACGCGCTTCGACGACTACAGCCTGCGCGACAAGATGAAGCTCAAGGACGTCGACGTCAAGCTGTACCAGGACGAGTCGGCTGCCTACGCCGATCTGCTGGGCAACAACCTCGACTTCATGGAGGTTGTCCCCACCTCGGCGCTCGCCGGTGACAAGTGGAAGACCGACCTCGGCGAGCGGGGCCTGTCGACCGTGACGCCGTCGACCGCGCTGATCGCGTTCCCGACCTACGACAAGCGCTTCCAGAACCCGAAGCTGCGTCGTGCCGTGTCGCTGTCGATCAACCGGCAGGAGATCTCGGACAAGATCTTCTTCGGTACCCGCAAGCCGGCCGACAGTTGGGCGAACCCGCTGACCCCGGGCGCCAAGCCGGGCAACTGCACCGCCTGCAAGTTCGACGCCGCTGCGGCCAAGCAGCTGCTGGCCGAGGCCGGTGGCTTCACCGGTGAGATGGTCTTCTACTACAACGCCGACTCCAGCCACAAGGACTGGATGGACGCCGTTGCGCAGCAGGTCAAGACCAACCTCGGCATCGAGGCTCGCGCCGAGGGCGTGCCGACCTTCGCGGTCTTCCGCCAGAACATCAACGCCCACAAGATGACCGGCCCGTACCGTGCCGCCTGGCAGCAGGACTACCCGGACGTGGAGAACTGGGTCAACCCGCTCTACGTGACTGGTGGCTCCTCGAACGACGGTCTGTACAGCAACAAGGAGGTCGACGCCCTGGCGAAGCAGGCCAGCGCCGCTCCGAGCCTGGAGGCCTCGCACGAGGCGTTCTCCAAGGCGGTTGAGCTTGTCGACCAGGACGTCCCGAGCATCCCGATCTACTTCTACGGCCAGCAGTCCGGCCACTCGGAGAAGATCAAGAAGCTCGAGCTGAACAACGTCGGCGAACTCGACATCACCTCGGTCGAGCTCTGATCCGAACGGTCTGACCCCGGGTCGGGCTCGCCACATCCGGTGAGCCCGACCCGGGGCCGTTCCGCGAGTGGGTGTTACAACACTTCACTCGCCACGTTGTCACCACCGTGTCGGCCGTCCGACGCGCCCCCTGTCTGGAGGACCACCCCATGGGCCGTTATCTGTTGAGACGGCTGCTCCAACTCGTGCCGGTCTTCATCGGCACGACGTTCCTGATCTACGCCCTCGTCTGGGCCGTCCCGGGCGATCCGTTCGCCGGCAAGTGCGGTGAGCGCCGCTGCCCGGACCAGTACATCGCGTTCATGACCGAGAAGTACCACCTGGACCAGAACGTCTTCGTGCAGTACGCCAACTACATGAAGAACCTTCTCCAGGGCGACTTCGGTCAGACGTTCTCGCAGCGCGAGATCAGCGACATCATCATGACGTCGTACCCGAACACCCTGAAGCTGGCTCTGGTGGCGCTCACCATCGAGGCCGTGATCGGCCTCGGCGCCGGCGTGCTGACCGGTCTGCGCCGCAACGGCTTCCTGGACAACCTGGTCCTGGTCTCCACCCTCTTCCTCATCGCGTTGCCGGTCTTCGTCGTCGGCTTCGTGCTCCAGTGGCTGCTGGGCGTGCAGTGGGGCATCATCACGCCGACCGTCTCGTCCGAGATGCGGATCTCCGAGCTGATCGTGCCGGGCTTCGTGCTCGGTAGCGCGTCAGTGGCGTACATCGCCCGGGTGGCGCGAACGAGCATCGCGGAGAACCGCCGCGCCGACTACGTGCGTACCGCCATCGCCAAGGGCCTGCCGATGCGCCGGGTGGTGGGCGTGCACCTGCTGCGCAACTCGCTCATCCCGGTGGTCACCCTGCTCGGCACCGACCTCGGTGCCCTGATGGGCGGCGCGATCGTCACCGAGGGCATCTTCGGCATCAACGGAATCGGCCGCCAGGTCTTCCGCGCGATCGTCACCAAGGAAAGCGCTACCGTGGTAGGGATCGTCGTCGTCCTGGTGCTGGTCTATCTCGTGATGAACCTGGTGGTTGACCTGCTCTACGCCGCCCTGGACCCAAGGATCCGCTATGAGTGACCCGAGTACCGCATCGATCGTCAGCACCCCTCCCGCCCAGGCCGACGTCGTCGCCCCCACCGGGGCGGGGCTGCCGCAGAGCAACGAGAAGCCGCGTGGCCTGCTCGGTGACGCGTGGCGGGACCTGCGGCGCAAGCCGCTGTTCTGGATCTCGGCCACGCTGATCGTGATCTTCCTCCTGATGGCGGCCTTCCCGCAGCTGTTCGCCCCGGGCGACGCGGTCAACGGCACGCTGTCCCGGAGCCTCAACAAGCCGTCCGCCGAGGGCTGGTTCGGTTACGACGTGCAGGGCCGGGACGTCTACGCCCGGGTCATCTACGGTGCGCGCGCCTCCATCGTGGTCGCCGTGCTCTCCGTGATCGGCACCCTGCTGGTCGGCGGCGCCATGGGCATCATCTCCGGCTACCGCGGTGGCTGGGTGGACGGTCTGCTCAGCCGGATCGCCGATGTCTTCTTCGGCCTGCCCTTCGTGCTCGGCGCGATCGTCATCCTGACCACGTTCAACGGCTCGGGCTCCGGCAACAGCAAGGCCCAGATCATGGGCCTGGTGATCGCCTCCCTGATCGTGCTGAGCTGGCCGGTCGTGATGCGGCTGATGCGCTCCTCGGTGCTCGCCACCAAGGAGGCCGACTACATCGTCGCGGCCCGCGCGCTGGGTGCCGGCACCGGCCGGATCATCCTCAAGCACCTGCTGCCGAACTGCCTGGCCCCACTGCTGGTCTACGGCACGATCATGGTCGGTTCGTTCATCGGTGCCGAGGCCACCCTGTCGTTCCTGGGCGTCGGCCTGAAGTCGCCGGTGGTGTCCTGGGGCATCATGATCAGCGACGGGCAGCAGTTCATCCGGGTCGCGCCGGGGCTGGTGTTCTTCCCCGCCGCGTTCCTCGTCACCGCTGTGCTGAGCTTCGTGATGCTCGGTGAGGCGGTCCGCGAGGCCCTCGATCCGAAACTCCGCTAGGGGAGATCCAGTTGTCCGACATTCTCGTGTCCGAGCAGTCCGCGCCGGGAACCGGCGGGTCCGGACGTCCCTCTGGCCGGCTGCTCGAGGTCGACGACCTGCGGGTGGAGTTCCGTACCCGGGACGGCGTCGCCAAGGTCATCAACGGGGTCACGTACCACGTCGACGCGGGGGAGACCCTCGCCGTGCTCGGCGAGTCCGGCTCCGGTAAGAGCGTCACGGCGCAGACCATCATGGGCATCCTCGACACCCCGCCCGGGTTCGTCACCGGCGGGAAGGTCCGCTTCCACGGCAAGGACATGCTCCGCATGTCCGACGAGGAGCGGCGCCGCATTCGCGGTGAGGGCATCGCGATGATCTTCCAGGACGCGCTCTCCGCGCTGAACCCGGTCTTCACCGTCGGGTTCCAGATCGCCGAGCAGTTCCGGGTCCGGCGGGGCATGGGTCGCGCGGACGCCAAGAAGCGCGCGATCGAGATGCTCGACCAGGTCAAGATCCCGAACGCCAAGAGCCGGTTCAACAACTATCCGCACCAGTTCTCCGGCGGTATGCGGCAGCGCGCGATGATCGCGATGTCGCTGGCGCTCGACCCGGAGGTGCTGATCGCGGACGAGCCGACCACCGCGCTCGACGTGACCGTGCAGGCCCAGATCATGGACCTGCTCGCCGAGCTCCAGCGTGAGCGGCAGATGGGCATGATCCTGATCACCCACGACCTCGGCGTGGTCGCCGACGTCGCGGACCGGATCGCGGTCATGTACGCGGGCCGAATCGTCGAGGAAGCCGACGTGTACGACCTGTACGCCAAGCCGGCGCACCCGTACACGATGGGCCTGATCGACTCCATCCCGCGGATGGACGAGAAGGGGCAGCAGCTCCGGACGATCAAGGGCCTTCCGCCGAACCTGATGAACATCCCGCCGGGCTGCCCGTTCAACCCGCGCTGCCCCATGGCTCAGCCGGTGTGCCGGGAGAAGGTCCCGCCGCTGCTGCAGGTGGGTCACGCTCGGGCCAGCGCCTGCCACTTCGCCGAGGAGCTGGTGAACCGTGTCTGAGAACATCATCGAGGTCCATGACCTGGTCAAGCACTACCCCGTCACGCAGGGTGTGGTGTTCAAGAAGACCGTCGGTCAGGTCAAGGCGGTCGACGGGGTCTCGTTCGGTCTGCGTGCCGGTGAGACGCTCGGCGTGGTCGGTGAGTCCGGCTGCGGCAAGTCGACCCTCGCCCGGGTACTGATGAACCTGGAGAAGCCGACCGCCGGCAGCGTGGTCTACAAGGGCCAGGACATCTCCAAGCTCTCCGGTGGTGCGCTGCGGCGGCTCCGCCGGCAGATCCAGCTGGTGATGCAGGACCCGTACACCTCGCTGAACCCGCGGATGACGGTCGGTGACCTGATCGGTGAGCCGTTCGAGATCCACCCGGAGGTGGCGCCGAAGGGCAGCCGTCGGGGCAAGGTCAAGGAGCTGCTCGACCTGGTCGGGCTCAACCCGGAGCACATCAACCGGTACCCGCACCAGTTCTCTGGCGGTCAGCGCCAGCGCATCGGCATCGCCCGCGCGCTCGCCCTGCGGCCCGAGGTGATCGTCTGTGACGAGCCGGTGTCGGCGCTGGACGTGTCCATCCAGGCCCAGGTGATGAACCTGCTGGAGCAGCTGCAGTCCGAGTTCGGGCTCTCGTACATCTTCATCGCGCACGACCTGTCGGTGGTCCGCCACCTCTCGGACCGGGTCGCGGTGATGTACCTCGGCAAGGTCGTCGAGATCGGCACCGAGGACGAGATCTACGAGCGGCCGACCCACCCGTACACCCAGGCGCTGCTCTCCGCGGTGCCGGTGCCGGACCCGACGCAGCGGAACAACAAGACGATCATCCGGCTCACGGGTGACGTGCCGTCGCCGATCAGCCCGCCCTCGGGCTGCCGGTTCCGGACCCGCTGCTGGAAGGCGCAGGACGTCTGCGCCGAGCAGGTCCCGCTGCTGGAGATCCGGCAGACCTCGGACCACCCGAGCGCCTGCCACTTCGCGGAGCGGCGCGAGATCGTCGCCACTCACGAGGCGTGAGTCACCGGAACCGCCTGCCGACGTCACCACGACGACGGCAGGCGGTTTCGTTTGTCCGTGGCCCTGATCGGGCCGCTCCCGCGCTGGCGGGCCGGCGGGGGTGTCGGGCCGGTCCGGCGCCCGGTGGGCCGCCGGAGCGGCTCACAGCGGGCCGCGGCCCGCGCGGAGCAGCAGCAGCGCCAGTTGGGTGCCGTCGGCGCCGAGTGCGATCCGGAAGCGCTCCAGGATCTCCCGTTCCCGGGAGAGCACCAGGCGGGTGCCGCCGGAGGCCATCCGGGTCGCGCCGACCTCCTGGGACAGCGTGGCCCGCTCGTGCCACAGCGCGATCAACGCGTGGTCGATCTCGTCGATCCGTTCCCTGATCTGCACGATCCGCGCGGCGGCGGCCGGCTCCGCGGTGCCGGTCCGTGCCTCGGCCGGCCCGCCGCCCTCGGCGACCCCGGCGTCCTCGGCCGGCGGCGTCGTCGCCGCCACCGGCTCGCTCCCGTTCACCGGGGGCTGCTCCGCCCCCGGTCGGGCCGGGCCGCCGTTCTGCTCCGCCACGTCTGTCATCATCGGGTACCCCTCGCACTGTGGTGCCCGGTGCCCGGATCCCGGGACGAAAAAGCCCCGGACTCCAGGAGCCCGGGGCTTTTCGCAGGTCTGATCGATCAGGCGCGACCTACGGCTGCCGGACTCCCGGTGCCGTAGTAAAAGTAGTAGCGCTGAGCGAACACGCCGTCGAGTATGCCCATGCCGCCCGCCCGTGCGCAAGCGGTTCGATCGGACGGCACGGTGCGGCGACGGGGGAGACGGCGCGAGCCACGACACCGCGCGGTCGGGAAGTGTCTGCCCGGCGGCATAGACTTGCTGGGCGATGCATCCTCTCTTCGACATCCCCGCGTCCCCGCCTGCGCCGGAGTCCGCGCCGGCTCGCCCGGACCGGCCCCGGCCGTCCGCCGTCCGCCTCGATCCGCAGCAGCTGCTCGCCGGGCTGAACGGGCCGCAGCGCGACGCGGTCACTCATGCCGGCTCGCCGCTGTTGATCGTGGCGGGCGCCGGTTCCGGCAAGACCCGGGTGCTCACCCACCGGATCGCCTACCTGCTCGCCGCGCGGGACGTGCACCCCGGGGAGATCATCGCGATCACCTTCACCAACAAGGCCGCTGGCGAGATGAAGGAGCGGGTGGCCGCGCTGGTCGGCCCGCGGGCCCGGCTGATGTGGGTGTCGACGTTCCACTCCGCGTGTGTCCGGATCCTGCGCGCCGAGCACGAGCACGCCGGCCTCAAGTCCACGTTCTCGATCTACGACGCGGACGACTCCCGCCGGCTGATGCAGTTGGTCGCCCGCGAGCTGGACCTGGACCCGAAGCGCTACCCGGCGCGTGGGCTGGCCGCCCAGGTCTCCAACCTGAAGAACGAGCTGGTCGACCCGGAGCAGTTCGCGGCGGGGGCCAAGGGGCCCAACGAGCGGGCGCTGGCCGAGGCGTACACGCTCTACCAGCGGCGGCTGCGCGAGGCGCACGCACTGGACTTCGACGACCTGATCATGACCACCGTGCACCTGCTCCAGTCCCACCCGCACGTCGCGGAGAGCTACCGCCGCCGGTTCCGGCACGTCCTGGTCGACGAGTACCAGGACACCAACCACGCGCAGTACACGCTGATCAAGGAGTTGGTCTCCGGCACCGAGGGGCTGGACCCGGCCGAGCTGTGCGTGGTCGGCGACGCCGACCAGTCGATCTACGCGTTCCGGGGCGCGACGATCCGCAACATCCTGGAGTTCGAGCGGGACTTCAGCAACGCGCGGACGATCCTGCTGGAGCAGAACTACCGCTCGACCCAGACCATCCTCAACGCGGCCAACGCGGTGATCGACCGGAACACCTCCCGCAAGCCGAAGCGGCTGTGGAGCGAGGCCGGCGCCGGCGAGCGGATCGTCGGCTACGTGGCCGACACCGAGCACGCCGAGGCGGACTGGGCAGCCCGGGAGATCGACCGGCTGGTCGACGCCGACGAGACCCGTCCCGGTGACGTCGCCGTCTTCTACCGCACCAACGCCCAGTCCCGGGTCTTCGAGGAGGTGTTCATCCGGGTCGGCCTGCCCTACAAGGTGGTCGGCGGGGTGCGCTTCTACGAACGCAAGGAGGTCCGCGACGCGCTCGCGTACCTGCGGTCGGTGGTCAACGACGACGACACGGTGAGCCTGCGGCGGGTGCTGAACACCCCGCGCCGGGGGATCGGCGACCGTGCGGAGGCGTGCGTCGAGGCGCTCTCCAGCCGCGACCGGATCTCGTTCGGCGCCGCGCTGCGCCGGGCCCGGGAGGCGCCGGGCATCTCCAGCCGGGCGGCCAACGGCATTACCGACTTCGTGGCGCTGCTCGACGACGCCCGCACGCTGGCCGAGACCGGCACCCCGGAGGAGGTGCTGGAGGCGCTGCTGACCCGCTCGGGTTACCTCACCGAGTTGGAGGAGAGCCTCGACCCGCAGGACGCCGGCCGGGTGGACAACCTCCAGGAGCTGGTCAGCGTCGCCCGGGAGTACACCGAGCGGATCGAGGCGTTGGGCGAGGAGGGGGAGCGGGCCACTCTGGCGGGCTTCCTGGAGCAGGTCGCGCTGGTCGCCGACGCCGACCAGATCCCCTCCGACGACCCCGACCATCAGGGCGTGGTCACCCTGATGACGCTGCACACCGCCAAGGGCTTGGAGTTCCCGGTGGTCTTCCTGACCGGGCTGGAGGACGGCGTCTTCCCGCACCTGCGCTCGTTGGGCGACACCCGCGAGCTGGAGGAGGAGCGTCGGCTGGCGTACGTGGGCATCACCCGGGCACGGCAGCGGCTCTACCTCTCCCGGGCGGTGACCCGCTCGGCCTGGGGGCAGCCGGCCTACAACCCGCCGTCCCGGTTCCTGGAGGAGCTTCCACCGGAGCTGGTGCACTGGGAGCGCACCGAGGGTTCGTACACCTCGTGGGCTGGCGGGGGCGGCGGCGTCGGTGGTCGCGCGGACCGCGTGCCCGGCGGGCGGGGCACCTTCAGCGGGGGCACGCCCAAGGCCGCGCAGTTGGCGAAGCGGCTCGGCGTGGACGCCAGCCGCCTGACCACGGCCAGTGAGCTGCCGCAGGGGCCGAAGGTGGCGGCCGGCGACCGGGTCAACCACCAACGCTACGGGCTGGGACGGGTCGTCGCCGTCGAGGGGCACGGCCCCGGCGCCCGCGCGCAGATCGACTTCGGCGACCAGACGATGTGGCTGGTGCTGCGGCACGCCCCGATCGACAAGCTCTGACCTCGTCGCGCCGAGCCGGAGTCGCCCTCCCACGATTCGCGCTACATCCGGGAAAGAGTGGCCTCCGGAGGTGCTGAGGCCACTCTTTCCCGGATGCCGCGACCGAGCACGCCCGACGTCGAGAGATCACTGATATAGGGTCCGGCGGGAGGTGCGAGGATGAGTTTCCGGCTGGCGGCGTACGCCGTGTGCATCGAGGATGAGCGGGTACTGCTCGCCCGTTACGTACCACCGGCGGGCGACACTCACTGGACCCTCCCAGGCGGCAAGGTCGAGCACGCGGAGGATCCGTTCGATGCGGTGATCCGGGAGGTCGCCGAGGAGACCGGCTGCGACGCGGTGGTCGAACGTCTCCTGGGTGTGGACTCGAGAGTGATCCCCGTTGCCGAGGCGTGGTTGGGGATCGAGCACCAGAACGTCGGCATCTTCTACCGAGTTCGTATCACCGGTGGCGCTCTCCGGCCCGAGCCGAACGGCGAGACCGCCGAGTCGGTCTGGACTCCGATACTCGACGTAGCTCGCCTGCGCCGATCATCGCTGGTAGACATCGGCCTCGCACTGGCGCAGACCCTTCCGGTGACCGGCCACGTCGCCTCCGTCCCGGTCGCCGGTCTCATTCAGCACTGAGTCAGCAGCCCAGGTCGACGCCGCGTGCCCGCATGAACGGCGCCGGGTCGATCTGGTTCCACATGCCCTGGTGCACCTCGAAGTGCAGGTGCGGGCCGGTGGCGTCGCCGGTGGCGCCCTCGTAGCCGATCACCTGGTTGGCCTTGACCTTCTGACCGACGGTGACCGCGATCCGGCTCTGGTGGGCGTAGTGGGTCAGGTAACCGTTGCCGTGGTCGACGAAGACGGAGTTGCCATACCCGTCGGCGGCGTCGCCGGCCTGGACCACCGTGCCGGCGGCAGCGGCGTGGATCGGCGTGCCGGAGGGCAGCGCCAGGTCGATGCCGGCGTGCAGGGTGCCCCAGCGCTGCCCGTAGCAGGAGGTGACCGCAGCGCCCGGCATCGGGTCGACCCAGGCGGGCGTGGGCTTGGTGGTCTTCTTCGGCTTCGGCTTCGCGGTGGCCGTCTTCGTCGGTGTCGGGCTGGCGCTGGCCGTCGACGGGCTCGGTGTCGGGCTGGCCGACGGGGAGACCGGCGCGCTCGACTCACGGGCGGAGCGGTCCGCGCGGCTGGCGGCCTCGGCCCGGGACTGCGCGTCGGCGGAGACGGCGGTGGGCGCCGGACGGTCCGAGCCGGTGGTGGCGACGGCGACGCCGCCCAGGCCGAGGACGACCAGGGCGGCCGCGCCGAGCACGATGAGACGGCTCCGCCGGCCGGCGCGCTGCGGCTGCTCGGTGGCGGTGTCGGGGGTGTTCTCGTTCTGGACGGGGCTGTCTTCCTGCACGGCGGACCTTCACAGTCGAGGGGCACTTGACCTCGAAATACTGGTGTCGGGCCGAGTTGCCCCGGGTACGGGGACCGAGGCGCCGGCCGACGGGCCGAGTGTCACCTGCCCGGATATGGTCCGCTCTGCGTTGTTCCGTCCGTAAAAGTGATCATGCGGGTCGGTGTCACCGGTCACAGTCGGTGCTGTGACCCAGCAGACATCCAGCCGACCCGGGCAACGAAAAACCGCCCGGATCGACAGATCCGGGCGGTCAACGGTCAGTACGCAGCGTCAGGACGCGGCTACCTCGCTGTAGATTGCCTCGACTTGCAGCTTGATGTCCACTCCGCGCTCCTGGAGGAACGGCACCGGGTCGACCGGCTGGCCCTTGACATGGATCTCAAGGTGCAGGTGAGTGCCGTAGGAGTGGCCGGTGTAGCCCACCAGTCCGAGCTGGTCGCCTGCCTTGACCTGCTGGCCTTCCTTGACGCTCAGCGCGGAGGAGTGGCCGTAGATGGCCTCGCTGCCGTCGGCGTGCTGGACGATCACCGCCTGGCCGTACCCGCCATACCAGCCGGCCTTGGTGACCAGCCCGTCGTGGACCGACAGGTACGGCGTGCCCTCGGGGGCGACCAGGTCGACGCCGGTGTGCATCTTGCCCCAGCGCACACCGTAGGGGGAGTTGAAGTCGTAGCCCTGCAGGGGCAGCAGCCAGACGTCGGGCTCGGCGGCGTCCTTGCTCCGGCTGTCCCGGGAGGCGCGGTCGGCGTTGTCGGCACGGGCCGCGGCGTCCTGGCTGGTGGCCGAGGCCTGCTTCAGGTCGTCGAGGACCGACGAGCTGACGTCCTTGGCGTCCGGCATGGCGCCCGCGCCGAGCGCGACGATGCCGGCTCCGACGAACGCGGTGGTGACGACCGCGGCGTAACGGCTACGCGGGGGGGTGGGAACGCGGCGACGACCGCGATATCGATCGGGCTCAGACGACAGGCGCTGGCGCACGCACACCCTCCGTTGTCGGGGTTCCGAGGCGGCCTGTGGACGTTCGTGACGCTCAAGTGAACGTCCGCTGGCCGCGTCGTCACCCGTCCATGGACCTGATGACAACCGTGGACACGTTAGCCAACCACCAGGCGACCCACAAGCCGAAGCGCCGAATTGGCGTGTCGGTCTGTCCGTTTGCGTCCAAGATTGTCACGCATCGTGACGTCGAACGGCGCCCTCGTTACTGCCCGTTCGTCGCCGAGCGTGACCGGTCCGGCGGAGTCGTCCGGCTTGACGGCGGGGACCGTCGAATGCCATCGGTGTACCCGTCCGCACTCCCGGTGATCCCGCCCCGCGACGCCGGTTCGCCGAGCGGGTTTCCGGCCCAGATTTCCCGGGGCCGGTCAGCCGGGTTACCGTTCGTTCAGGTGAAGGCCGTGGAGCCGGTGAAAGGTGTGCGCTGATGAGCTCTCGTATTCGGGTCGTCGTCGCCAAGCCAGGCTTGGACGGCCACGATCGTGGCGCCAAGGTGGTCGCGCGTGCCCTGCGGGACGCTGGGATGGAGGTCGTTTACACCGGCCTGCACCAGACTCCCGAGCAGATCGTGGAGACCGCGATCCAGGAGGACGCCGACGCGGTCGGCCTCTCCGTACTCTCCGGCGCGCACATGACGCTCTTCCGTCGGGTGCTGGAGCTGCTCGGTGAGCGGGATGCCCGGGACATCGTCGTGTTCGGCGGCGGCATCATCCCGAACGGCGACATCCCCGAGCTGGAGAAGCTGGGCGTCGCCAAGATCTTCACGCCGGGCGCCACCACTGCGTCGATCGTCGAGTGGGTCCGGCAGAACGTCGCGCAGCCGGTCGCCTGAGGCGACGCCGGAACGGGTGGTCGGGCGGGTCCGGACACGGGGGAGGGGCCGGACGCACCCCTCACACGTCCGGCCCCTCTATGCACGATGCCCCGCCGCCACCCCTCGACCGACAGGGCATCGGCCGTCTCCCGTCATCGCGCTGAATCAGCGCTCCGACACCTGACTCAACGACGCCCCGACGGGCGGGTTACGCACCCCCGGCAACATCGCCCGGACGGTGGACGCCGCCCGTAACGTGGCCGGAACCGGCCTTGTCTGCTGCCCGGTTGTGCATTACCGCACACCGCGCACCCGCTCGGTTGCCGGCGGTGCCCACCTCGCTAGGCTGCGGCCAATGGCCTGTTTCAAGTGAT
Organism: Micromonospora sp. NPDC005173; assembly: GCF_040608515.1. Taxonomy (NCBI): domain Bacteria; kingdom Bacillati; phylum Actinomycetota; class Actinomycetes; order Micromonosporales; family Micromonosporaceae; genus Micromonospora; species Micromonospora sp. NPDC005173. The sequence continues at coordinate 87,301 of NZ_JBEXIK010000016.1, read as the reverse complement.
GACAGGCGTCAAACTGTTTTCTGAACGCTGGTGGCGGCGCGACGGCGCGCCGCGGAGACGGGACGGGACGCGCAATCGTGGACCTGTACGAGTACCAGGGGCGGGACCTGTTCGAGCGGCACGGCTTGCCCGTGTTGGCTGGCGGCGTCGCCACTACCCCGGAAGAGGCCCGCGCGATCGCCGAACGCCTCGGCGGTCGGGTGGTCGTCAAGGCGCAGGTGAAGGTCGGCGGCCGAGGTAAGGCCGGTGGCGTCAAGCTTGCCGAGGGCCCGGATGAGGCGGTGGCCAGGGCCACCGACATCCTCGGCATGGACATCAAGGGTCACACCGTCCACAAGGTCATGATCACGGTGACCGCGGACGTGGCCGAGGAGTACTACTTCTCGTACCTGCTCGACCGGGCGAACCGCACCTTCCTCTGCATCGCCAGCGTGGCCGGCGGCATGGACATCGAGCAGGTCGCCGCCGACACCCCGGACAAGGTGGTCAAGGCCCCGATCGACGCCGTCAAGGGTGTGGACGAGGCGAAGGCCCGCGAGATCGTCACCGCCGCCGGCTTCCCGGCCGAGGTCGCCGACCAGGTGGTCGAGGTGGCTGTCGGCCTGTGGCAGGCGTTCGTCGCCGAGGACGCCACCCTGGTCGAGGTGAACCCGCTGGCCAAGAACGGCGACGGGCGGATGCTGCTGCTCGACGCCAAGATCACCTTGGACGAGAACGCCGCGTTCCGGCACCCGGACCACGAGGCCCTGGTCGACCAGGCCTCGGTGGACCCGCTGGAGCAGGCCGCCAAGGAGAAGGACCTCAACTACGTCAAGCTCGACGGCGAGGTCGGCATCATCGGCAACGGCGCGGGTCTGGTCATGTCGACCCTCGACGTGGTCGCGTACGCGGGTGAGCGGCACGGCAACGTCAAGCCGGCCAACTTCCTCGACATCGGCGGCGGCGCGAGCGCCGCCGTGATGGCCAACGGGCTGGAGATCGTGCTCTCCGACCCGGCCGTGAAGAGCGTCTTCGTCAACGTCTTCGGCGGCATCACCGCCTGCGACGAGGTCGCCAACGGCATCATCCAGGCGCTGGCCCTGCTGGAGCAGCGTGGCGAGCAGGTCACCAAGCCGCTCGTCGTCCGTCTCGACGGCAACAACGCCGAGGCCGGCCGGGCGATCCTGGACAGCGCGAACAACCCGCTCGTGCAGCGGGTGGACACCATGGACGGTGCGGCCGAGCGGGCCGCCGAGCTGGCAGCTGCGGGGGTCTGATCATGGCTATCTGGCTGACCAAGGACTCGAAGGTCATCGTCCAGGGGATGACCGGTTCCGAGGGTTCCAAGCACACCCGGCGGATGCTCGCCGCCGGCACCAACGTCGTCGGTGGCGTCAACCCGCGCAAGGCGGGCCAGAAGGTCGACTTCGACGGCACCGAGCTGCCGGTCTTCGCGTCCGTGGCGGACGCCATGGCCGAGACCGGTGCCGACGTCACGGTCATCTTCGTGCCGCCGCAGTTCACCAAGGCCGCCGTGGTCGAGGCGATCGACGCCGCGATCCCGCTGGCCGTGGTGATCACCGAGGGCGTGCCGGTGCATGACACCGCCGCGTTCTGGGCGTACAACGTGGCGCAGGGCGAGCAGACCCGGATCATCGGGCCGAACTGCCCGGGCATCGCCTCGCCCGGCGCCTCCAACGCCGGCATCATTCCGGCCGACATCACCGGCTCCGGCCGGATCGGCCTGGTCAGCAAGAGCGGCACGCTGACCTACCAGATGATGTACGAGCTGCGCGACATCGGCTTCTCCACCTGCGTCGGCATCGGTGGTGACCCGATCATCGGCACCACCCACATCGACGCTCTGAAGGCGTTCGAGGCCGACCCGGACACCGACGCCATCGTCATGATCGGTGAGATCGGCGGTGACGCCGAGGAGCGTGCCGCCGAGTTCATCAAGGCCAACGTCACCAAGCCGGTGGTCGGCTACATCGCCGGCTTCACCGCGCCTCCCGGCAAGACCATGGGCCACGCCGGTGCGATCATCTCCGGCTCGGCCGGCACCGCCGAGGGGAAGCAGGCGGCGCTGGAGGCGGTCGGGGTCAAGGTCGGCAAGACGCCGACCGAGACCGCCCGCTTGATGCGCGAGATCATGTCCGGCAGCTGAGCGGACCAGGCAGCACCGAAGGGGGTCGACCGGTTCCGGTCGGCCCCCTCGGCGTACGACCGGGAGGCCGCGCTCCGTATGCTGCCGGAATGCTGACGGTGGAGCGGCTCCGGGCCGACCACGCGGACGCCCTGCTGGCCTTCGAGCAGGAGAACCGCGCGTACTTCGCGCGCTCCGTGCCGGATCGCGGCGACGCGTACTTCGCCGGGTTCGCCGACCGGCACCGGGCGTTGCTGGCCGAGCAGGAGACCGGTGTGTGCCACTTCCACGTCGTCCTTGCCGAGCCGGGCGACCTGGTCGGCCGGGTCAACCTGGTGGACGTCGCGGACGGGACGGCCGAACTCGGCTACCGGGTCGGTGAGCGGGCCGCCGGGCAGGGCGTGGCGACCGCCGCGGTCGAGCAGGTGTGCCACCTGGCCGCCACCGGGTACGGGCTCGTCGCCCTCACCGCGATGGCCACCCTCGACAATCCGGCGTCCCGGACGGTGCTGGCGCGCACCGGATTCACCGTGGTGGGTGAGGTCCGCGTCGGCGGCCGCGCCGGCCTGCGGTACCAGCGTCGGCTGGTCGGCTGACCACCCGGCACGGGCTCAGTCGTTGTTCCAGAACGGGTAGTTGCCGCTGAGGCGCAGGATCGCGCCGCCGATGATGTTGATCACGCCGAACGCGATGGCGAGGTAGCCGAGGAGGGGCGACTGGCCGTACCGCCGGGCGTCGCGGATGGACAGGTAGCCGAAGATGATGCCGAGGATGCCGCAGCAGATCAGGCCGAGCACGATGCCCAGCACGCCCCAGAGCGTGGTCCGGTCCCGTCCCCTGGCCGGTGGCGGCGGGGGCGGCGGGTATGCGGTCGTCACGGCTTCCTCCGGGCGCTCGTGGGCGGCGGGCCGACCCGGAACGCGACCGGCGGGCCCGGCCCGGGTGGCGGCGACGGTCAGCCCCTCTGGGCCGAGGCTAGACCCGGCCGGACGGCCCGGACCGCGCTTCGGTCAACTCGCCGCCGCTCGGGGCGGGTTAACGGACTGCCACTGCCCGCACGACGTGCCAGAGTAGAGCCGATGTCCCCCGTCACCCCTGACCATCCCAGCCGGACCGCCGCTGTGCGCGCCGACGACCGGACGGCCGACCGTGCCGCGCCGGGCCGGCGGGTGCCCGCCCCCCGCGCCGACGGGTCGCCGCGCGGACGGGCACCGCTGCTCGTCGCCGCCGGGGTGGCCGCCGGCTGGGCCGCGCTCACCTCGTACCTGCCGGTCGCCATCGTGCTCGGCCTGGTCCAACTCGGCGCGGATTCCGCCACGCTAACCGGCACCCTGCGCACCACGCTGGCCGGCTGGCTGCTGGGGCACGGCGTGCCGCTGCAGACCGAGTCCGGCCCGTTCGGGCTCGCCCCGCTGGCGCTGACCGTGCTCGCGTTCTGGCGGCTGACCCGGGCGGGCGTGCACGTCAGCCGCGCGATCGGTGCCCGCGGCACCCGCTCACCGCGCCGGGCGCTGCTCGCCGCGGGCGCGGTCGGCATGGCGTACGCGCTGTTCGGCGCGCTCGCAGCGGTGCTGGTCAGCTCCGGCGGGCCGGACGTGTCCCTGGTGCGGGCGGCAGCCACGTTCGCGGTGGTCGGCACGCTCGCCGCGCTGGTCGGCGCGACCCGGATCACCGCCGTGACCCGGCTGCTCGTCACCCGGATGCCGGGTCCGCTGCGCGACGGCGTACGCACCGGTCTGGTGGCCGGGATCCTCCTGCTCGGCGCGGGCGCCGGCGCGGCCGGCCTGGCGGTGGCCACCGGCGGCGGGGACGCGGCGGACATGATCGGGGCGTACCGCACCGGGGTGGCCGGGCAGGCCGGGATCACCCTGGTCAGCCTCGCCTACGCGCCGAACGCGGCGGTCTGGTCGACCAGTTACCTGCTCGGGCCGGGCTTCGCGGTCGGCGTCGACACCGCGGTCCGCACCAGTGAGGTGTCGGTCGGCGCGCTGCCGGCCGTACCGCTGCTCGCCGGCCTGCCACGCGGCCCGGTGGACGGCTTCGGCGCCCTGCTGCTCGCGGTGCCGGTGCTGGCCGGGATGGTTGCCGGCTGGCTGCTCGCCCGCCGGGTGGCCCGGCTGGCCGGGCCGGAGCGGGCGCCGCAGCGCTGGGCTGAGCTGCTGGCGCCGGCGGCGCTGGCCGGGCCGGTGGCCGGCGTGCTGCTCGGTGTGGCCGCCGCGGTCTCCGGCGGGCCGCTCGGTGCCGGCCGGCTGGCGCAGGTCGGGCCGGTGGGCTGGCAGGTCGGCGCGGTGGCGGCCGGTGTCATCGCGGTCGGCGCGCTGCTCGGCGCCGCCGCGACCCGGGCCCTCACCCGGGCCCCCGCGCAGAAACCCCGCACCAACGCCGCGACCCCGCCCTCGACCGGGCCCTGACCCCGCCGGGCCGCCCGGCGCGGGCGGTGGCCATGGCGGAGACGGCGCGGGGCGCCCCGGACGAATCCGGAGCGCCCCGTCAGGACCGGACCGCTCAGGGCTCGGTCGGCAGGTTGACGTTCGCCACGATGCTCAAGATGATCAGCAGGATGCCCAACCCGGCACCGACCGCACCGCAGATCAGGCCGGCCTTGGCCTGCCCGCCGTTGCTGGCCTGGCCCTGGGCGACCTTCTGCTGGGCCAGGTAACCGGTCACCACGCCCGCGATGCCGACCGGGATGCCCAGGTAGAGGCAGCAGATCAGCGGGATCGACGCGATGCCGAGGATCATCGACACCAGGCCGAGGGTGTTGTTCTGCCCCTGCTGCTGCGGGTAGCCGGCGTTCGGGTACGTCGGTGCACCGTAGGGCGGCGGCTGCTGCTGGCCGTACGGGTCCTGGTACGGCGGCTGCTGGCCGTACGGCTGCCCCGAGGTGGGCTGCTGGCCGTAGGGCTGCCCGGGGGTGGGCTGCTGGCCGTAGGGCTGCTGGCCGTACGGGTTCTGCGGTGCGCCGTACGGGTCCTGCGGCTGCTGGCCGTACGGCTGGCCGGAGGTGGGCTGCTGACCGTACGGGGCGGCCGGCGGCGGAGCGTACGGGTCGTGCGGCGGTTGGGGGGCGGTCGGGTCCTGATTGGGCTGCTGGCCGTACGGGTCCTGACCGGGGTTACCGGGCTGCATTCGAGAAGCTCCTTGGGCTGGGTTTGTCAGTAGCTGCTGTTGTTCCTACTCACGAGTTGCCGCTGCCGCCACTCATGAGCGCGCCCAGACCGCCCAACGCACAGCACACCAGGAAGATGGCATACCACGTGATGCCGGCGATCAGGGCCCACTTCGACCACTTCCGTGACTCCGTGGCAGCGGCCTGCGCTCCGGCGTAGTCGCCCTGCTGGAGAAGCGGGTTGACCTTGGACGCGTTGATGATCGCCGGAATTGCCAGCGGCCAGAAGAGGAAGATGGCGACGATCGACATTGTCATGTTGTTGTTGATTGGCGGCTGCTGCTGGGGGTGGTAACCGGGCTGCATGGGGGTGCTCCTCATTCAAACGACGCGGCTGGCGTGCCGGATCACTGACGGGGTGCGGCCGGCACGGTGTTCAGCCCGAGCGACCGGCAGCGTACCGAATCGATGCCCGTGGGACTGTCAACGATCAGCGCCGCCCAGCCGATGGGCGTCCTGACCTGCCCGATAGGGTTGCCTGGTGACCGAGCCCGCGTCCGTCGCCCGCATCGTCGTCCTCGTTTCCGGCTCCGGGAGCAACCTGCAGGCGCTGCTGGACGCCGCCGTCGACCCCGCGTACGGCGCGCAGGTGGTCGCGGTCGGCGCGGACCGCGACGCAATCGCGGGCCTGGACCGGGCCGCAGCCGCCGGGGTTCCGACGTTCGTCGAGCGGGTCCGTGACCACGAGACCCGGGAGGACTGGGACCGGGCGCTCACCGCGCACGTCGCGAAGCACCAACCCGACCTGGTCATCTCCGCCGGGTTTCTCAAGCTGGTCGGCCCGCACTTCCTCGCCGCCTTCGGCGACCGCTACCTGAACACCCACAACACCCTGCTGCCGGCGTTCCCCGGCATCCACGGCCCGCGCGACGCCCTCGCCTACGGCGTGAAGCTCACCGGGGCCACGCTGTTCTTCGTCGACGCCGGTATGGACACCGGGCCGATCGTGGCGCAGGTCGCGGTGCCAGTGCTGGACTCCGACGACGTGGAGACGCTCACCGAGCGCATCAAGGAAGCCGAGCGGCGCCAGCTCGTCGAGCAGGTCGGCCGCCTGGTCCGCGAAGGCTGGACCATCACCGGAAGGAAGGTCACGGTTCCGTGAGTTCCACTCAGGACGGGCGCCGCCCGATCAGGCGGGCGCTGGTCAGCGTCTACGACAAGACCGGGCTGGTCGAGCTGGCCCAGGCCCTGCACGCGGCCGGCGTGGAGATCGTGTCCACCGGCAGCACGGCGGCCACCATCGCCGCCGCCGGGGTGCCGGTGACGCCGGTGGAGACGGTGACCGGCTTCCCCGAGGTGCTCGACGGCCGGGTGAAGACCCTGCACCCGAAGGTGCACGCGGGTCTCCTCGCCGATCTGCGCAAGGACACGCACGTCGCGCAGCTCGACGAGCTGGGAGTGGCCGCGTTCGACCTGCTGGTCTCCAACCTCTACCCGTTCCAGGCGACCGTGGCCTCCGGCGCCGGTGTCGACGAGTGCGTCGAGCAGATCGACATCGGCGGCCCGGCCATGGTGCGGGCCGCCGCCAAGAACCACGCCTCGGTCGCCGTGCTCACCGACCCGGCCGGGTACCCGGCGTTGCGCGCCGCGCTCGGTGAGGGCGGGTTCACCCTGGCCCAGCGCCGCGCACTGGCCGCCCGGGCGTTCGCCGACATCGCCGAGTACGACGTGGCGGTGGCCCAGTGGTGCGCTCAGGAGCTGGCCCCGGCCGACGACTGGTGGCCGGCGTTCGCCGGGCTGGCGCTGCGCAAGTCCGCGGTGCTGCGCTACGGGGAGAACCCGCACCAGCCGGCCGCGCTCTACACCGACCCGGACGCCCCGGCGGGGCTGGCCCAGGCCGAGCAGTTGCACGGCAAGGAGATGTCCTACAACAACTACGTCGACGCGGACGCCGCCTGGCGGGCGGCGAACGACTTCGCCGACCAGCCGGCCGTGGCGATCATCAAGCACGCCAACCCGTGCGGTATCGCGGTGGGCGCGGACGTGGCCGAGGCGCACCGCAAGGCGCACGCCTGCGACCCGGTGTCGGCGTACGGCGGGGTGATCGCGGTCAACCGGCCGGTCTCGGTCGAGCTGGCCCGGCAGGTGGCCGACATCTTCACCGAGGTGGTGGTCGCCCCGGGCTTCGACGAGGGTGCGGTCGAGGTGTTGCAGGGCAAGAAGAACATCCGGCTGCTGCGCGCGCCGGCCTGGAGCCCGGCGAAGGTCGAGTGGCGGCCGGTGACGGGTGGCGTGCTGTCCCAGGTCGCCGACCGGGTGGATGCCCCCGGCGACGATCCGGCGAGCTGGCGGCTGGCGACCGGCGAGGCGGCGGACGAGGAGTTGCTGCGCGACCTCGCGTTCGCCTGGCGGGCGGTCCGCGCGGTGAAGAGCAACGCGATCCTGCTCGCCAAGGGCGGCGCCACCGTCGGGGTTGGCATGGGGCAGGTCAACCGGGTCGACTCGGCGCTCCTGGCGGTCAGCCGCGCAGGTGCCGACCGGGCCCGGGAATCGGTCGCCGCGTCGGACGCGTTCTTCCCGTTCGCCGACGGCCCGAAGATCCTCATCGAGGCCGGTGTCCGCGCCATCGTGCAGCCCGGCGGCTCGATCCGCGACGAAGAGGTCATCGCCGCCGCCAAGGAAGCCAACGTCACGATGTACCTGACCGGCACCCGCCACTTCTTCCACTAACCCCGGCCTAACCCCGGCCTACCCCCGCGTCGATCATGGAATTGTGGTGCCTCGCGAAAGCCGCGGTAGGCCACAACACGGCCACCACGACTCCATGATCGACGGCGCGGGGAACGGGGTCAGGTGGTGGGGATCGGTGGGCGGAGTTCGGCGAAGTGGCAGGCGGAGGGGTGCGCGTCGGCGGCGCGGGGCACCAACTGCGGGTCCTCGGTGGCGCAGATGTCCTGCGCCTTCCAGCAGCGCGTCCGGAAGTGGCAGCCCGACGGCGGGTCGGCCGGGCTGGGCACGTCACCGACGAGTCGGATCATGTTGCGCTGCTCGCGGGCCTCCGGGTCCGGCACCGGCACCGCGGAGAGCAGCGCCTGGGTGTACGGGTGGGTCGCCCGCTCGTAGATCTCGTCCTCGGTGCCGATCTCGACGATCCTGCCGAGGTACATCACGGCGACCCGGTCGGAGATGTGCCGCACCACGGACAGGTCGTGGGCGATGAAGATGTACGAGAGCCCGAACTCGTCCTGAAGTTGCTCCAGCAGGTTGATCACCTGCGCCTGGATGGAGACGTCCAGCGCCGAGACGGGCTCGTCGCAGACGATGATCTCCGGCCGCAGGGCGAGCGCGCGGGCGATGCCGATGCGCTGGCGCTGACCGCCGGAGAACTGGTGCGGGTACCGGTTGATGTGCTCCGGGTTGAGCCCGACCACGTCCAGCAGCTCCTGGACCCGCCGCTCCCGACTGCCCTTCGGCGCCGCGTCGCGGTGGATCTCGAACGGTTCGCCGATGATGTCGCCGACCGTCATCCGCGGGTTCAGCGAGGTGTACGGGTCCTGCATGACCATCTGCATGTTTCGGCGCAGCCGGCGCAGCTCTGACCCGGAGGACTTGAAGAGGTCCTTGCCCTCCAGGGTGGCCCGGCCGGAGGTGGGCGTCTCCAGCCGCATCAGCAGCCGGGCGAGGGTGGACTTGCCGCAGCCGGACTCGCCGACGATGCCGAGCGTCTCACCCCGGCGCAGCTCGAAGCTCACGCCGTCGACCGCCTTGACCGCGCCGACCTGCCGCTGGAACAGCACACCCTGACTGATCGGGAAGTGCTTCACCAGGTTGTCGACGGAGAGGATGGTCTCGCCCCGGACCTTGGTGGAGCTAGCGGGCGCTGTCATCAAGGACCTCCTGCGCGAAGTGGCAAGCGCTGGTCCGGCCGTCGCCGAGGACCAGATCGTGCGGCACCGCGTCCACGCAGACCTGCTGGACGTACGGGCACCGGGGGTGGAACGGGCATCCGGAGGGGATCCGCATGAGGTTCGGCGGCAGCCCCTTGATCGTCGACAGTTCCTGACCGCGGACGTCCATGCGCGGGATCGACTCCAGCAAACCCTTGGTGTACGGGTGGGCCGGCGCCCGGTACAGCGAGCGGACGTCGGCGTGCTCGACGATCCGGCCGGCGTACATGACCGCGATCCGGTCCGCGACGCCGGCGACCACGCCCAGGTCGTGGGTGATCAGGACCATCGCCATGTTGAGGTCCCGGCGCAGGTCAGCCAGCAGGTCCATGATCTGGGCCTGCACGGTGACGTCGAGCGCCGTGGTGGGCTCGTCGGCGATCAGCACCTTCGGGTCCAGCGCCAGCGCCATGGCGATCATGACGCGTTGCCGCATGCCCCCGGAGAACTGGTGCGGGTAGTCGCCGATCCGCTTCGCGGCGCCCGGGATCTTGACCAGGTCCATCAGCTCGATGGCCCGGCGGCGGGCGTCGCCCCGGGACATGCCGGCGCGTTGGCGCAGCGTCTCGCCGATCTGCCAACCGACCGGGAAGACCGGGTTCAGCGCGGAGAGCGCGTCCTGGAAGATCATCGCGATCTCCTTGCCGCGGACCTGCCGGCGCTGCTCCTCGGAGCGGGTGAGCAGATCCTGACCCCGGTAGAGGATCTGGCCGGAGCGGATGAACGCGGGCGGGGTGTCCAGGATGCCCATGATCGCCTGGGCGGTGACCGACTTGCCGGAGCCCGATTCGCCGAGCACGGCCAACGTCTCCCCGGCGTCCAGGTGGTACGACACACCGTTGATCACCCGGGCCACGCCCTCGTTGGTCCGGAACTCGACGTGCAGGTCCCGCAGCTCCAACAGGTGGCCACCCTCGGGGGTGGCGGAGGCGGGGGTGGGTTGGACGGTGGAGTGGGTCATGAGGTTCTCACCGCAGCTTCGGGTCGAAGGCGTCACGGATCGCGTCGCCGAGCATGATGAACGCCAGCACGGTCAGCGCGAGGAAGGCCGACGGGACGATCAGCGGCGTGGCCGCCTCGCGCATGTGGATGCGGCCGGTGTCGATGTCCTGGCCCCACGAGATGGTCGGCGCCTTCAGGCCGATGCCCAGGAAGGAGAGCGTCGCCTCGGCGGCGATGAACGAGCCGAGTGCGATGGTCAGCACGACGATGGCCGGGGCCAGCGAGTTCGGCAGGATGTGCCGCCACATGATCCGGCCGTTGCCGGCGCCGAGCATCCGGGCGGCCGCCACGTAGTCCTGCTCCTTGGCGGTGATCACCGAGGAGCGCACCACCCGGGCCGCCGTGGTCCAGCCGAGGATGGCCAGCACGAAGATCACCGCGGCGATCCGGGCGGTCTCGCTGTCGCTGGCGACTCGCTTGAGCAGCACGATCGCGGCCAGCAGCAGCGGGATGCCGAGCACCACGTCGATCACCCGGGAGAGCACCGCGTCGACCCAGCGGCCGAAGTACCCGGCCAGCATGCCGACCACCAGCGCGATCACCCCGGTGCCGAGCGCGGCGAGCGCGCCGACCAGCAGTGAGGCCCGGGTGCCGTAGACCGCCCGGGAGTACGTGTCGCAGCCCTGGAAGTCGTACCCGAAGATGGCTCCGCCGGACGGTCCGGCGTGCTGCCGGGAGAGCAGGCAGTCCCTCGGGTCGTTGGCGGTGAACACGCCGGGGGCCAGGGCCATCAGCGTGAGGACGACGACCAGCGTCAGCGAGATCCAGAAGATCGGGTTGCGGCGTAGGTCGCGCCAGGCGTCCCCGGCCAGGCTGCGCGGTTTGTTCGGCGCGCCGATCTGGCCCGGTGTGCCGGGCTCGCCCGAGGGCCCACGGCGAGCGGCCTGGTTCTCGGTGGCCGCCACAGTTTCGAAGTCACTCATAGCGGATCCTCGGGTCGAGTACGGCGTACAGGACGTCCACCACCAGGTTCGAGACCAGGTAGACCACGACCAGCACGCTGACGATGCCCACCACCAGGGGGCCGTCCTCGGTGCGGATGCCGCGGAAGAGGTTGAAGCCCACGCCGGGGATGTTGAAGACGCCCTCGGTGATGATCGCGCCGCTCATCAGGTTGCCCAGTTCCACACCGAGGAAGGTGATCACCGGGATGAGCGAGTTGCGCAGCACGTGCACGGTGACGATGCGGCGCTTGACCAGGCCCTTGGACCGGGCGGTCCGTACGTAGTCGGCGCGCAGGTTCTCCGCCACCGAGGTACGGGTCAGCCGCAGCGCGGTGGCCAGCGACAGTGAGCCGAGCACGATGCCGGGCAGCAGCAGCGCGTAGAAGGTCGGCTCCGAGCCGGCGGTGGGCGGGAAGAGCTGCCACTTGACGCCCAGGAAGTACTGCGCCAGTGGCGCCAGCACGATGGTGGGGATGCCCAGCACCAGCAGGGTCAGCACGAGCGTCGAGTTGTCGAAGATGCTGGCCCGGCGGATGCCGGCGACGACGCCGGCGGTGACCCCGACGATGATCGCCACGGCGAGCGCGATGAGCGCGAGTTTCAGGGTGACCGGCCAGGCTGCCTGCAGGATGTCGCCGATCTGGCGGCCGGTCAGTGACTGGCCGAGGTCCCCCTGGAGCAGGCTCTTGACGTAGTCGAAGTAGCGGTAGAAGAAGCCGCCGACACCGGTGGCGTCCAGGTGGTACTTCTCGGTGAGGTAGGCCCGCTGAGCCTCCGTCACCGGTCGTTCGCCCGCGAGGGCCTGGATCGGGTCGCCCTGGCCGGCGAACATCAGCGCGTAGACGATCAGGGTGGTCCCGAAGAACGCCAGGACCATCTGCAGTAGGCGCCGCACGATGTAGCGGAACATGCTTAGCAGTCTCTCCGGAAATGTGCGGAAGGGTCGCAGGACGGCATCTCTGGTCGTACCCGAAATATCTGATACGTCTGCCGTCCGGCCCGGGGGAGGCCGGCGCCACCGGTGCCGGGGTCCGCGACTGCGTCCCGGCGGGGGTAACGCGGTCCGGGCCACCCGGGCGTCTTCGCCCGGGTGGCCCGCACCATGGTCAGCTCAGCTGGCCGCTTCGATCTTGACGAGGTTGACCCGCTGGAACAGGTCCATCTCGACGTTCTTGACCTTGGACGAGTGGCCGTACACGTTCTCGCCGAAGCGGAGCGGGATCACCGGCATGTCCTTGGCCAGGATGTCCTCCGCCTGCTGGTACTTGGCGATCGCCTCGTCCTGCGTCTTGGCGGCGGAACCCTCCTTGACCAGCTTGTCGAACTCCGGGTTGCTGTAGCCGTAGTAGTTCGACGAGCCGTTGGTGCTGTACAGCGGGCCGAGGTAGTCCTCCATGCTCGGGTAGTCCATGACCCAACCCAAGCGGAACATACCCACCGGCTGCTTCTTCTCGACCTTGGTCAGCAGGTCGGCGAACTTCGGCTCGGCCGAGCCGACGACCTCGACGCCCAGGTTGGCCTTCAGCTGGTTGGCCGTGGCGTCGACCCAGTCCTTGTGACCGCCGTCGCCGTTGTAGGAGATGACGATCTTCGACGGGCCGCCGGCGGCCTGGTAGAGCTTCTTGGCCTCGGTCGGGTTGAACTCCGCCGCCGAGCCCGCGGTGTTCTCCCGGTAGCCCGGCAGCACCGGCGAGACGAACGAGCGGGCCGGCTCCTGTGAACCCTTGAAGACCGACTTGGTGATCTCGTCCCGGTCGATGGCCATCGAGATGGCCTTACGCACGTCCGGGTTGCTGAAGTCCTTGTCGAACGTCGGGAACGCCAGGAACTGGAACGACGACATCGGGCTGACCTGGTACCGGTCGCCCAGGTCGGTCGGGGCGTTGCTCAGGCTCTCGGTCGGGATCGTGGGCAGCACGTCCAGGTTGTCGCCCAGGACGTCCGCGTAGGCCGCGGAGAGCTGCTGGTAGACCCGGAACTCGACGCCCTTGACCTTGGGCTTCTCACCCGGGTACGCGTCGTACCGCTCGACGTCGATCTTGGAGTCGTGCTGCCAGGTGCCCTTCATCTTGAACGGGCCCTGACCGATCGGCGCCTGCTCGTACGAGTCCTTGAGCACGCCCGGAGCGGAGAAAGCGGCGTCCGGCAGCGGGTAGAACGCGTTGTAGCCGAGCATCGTCTTGAAGTCGATGTACGGCTCGGACAGCGTCACGGTGAAGGTGAGGTCGTCGACCTTCTTCAGCCCGGACATCGTCTGTGCCTTCGGCTTCTCGCCCTGGAGGTCCGCGTAGCCGGCGATCTTCTCGAAGAAGTAGCTGCCGCCCTGGCCGTTGGGCGCGTACGCGCCGTAGTTCCAGGCGTTGACGTAGTCCTCGGCCGTGACCTTCTCACCGTTGTGGAAGGTGAAGCCGTCCTTGAGCTTGATCGTCCAGACCTTGTTGTCCGACGACGTCACCGACTCGGCCGCGACCTCGTACGGCTTGTTCTGCGCGTCGTAGTCCACGAGCGGGCTGAACAGGCCGGCGAGCACCTGCGAGCCCGAGGTCTCGGTGGTGTTCGTCGGAACCAGGTGCTGCGGCTCGCCGATCTGGATGCTGACGGCCGCGTTGGGGTCGCTGCTGCTGGATCCGCCATCTCCGCCGCTGCCGCAGGCCGCGAGGCCCAGCGTCACCGCGAGCGGGAGGGCGGCCCAGGCAGCGAGTCTACGAACTCGCATTGAGCCTCCTCATCTCCTCACGCTGCGCAGTCAGGCCCGACGCTGGGTTACGCTGCGCAACAAGCCGTAACGGTAGGTCGGCCGTCGGCCTTCGACAACGACCCGGTTGCGAGTGGATAACGGTCCGGGGGTCCCTCCCTTGCCGGCTGGCGACGGAGCTGCTAATAAAAATCCGATTCAAGGGCTCTGACGAGCGAACTCTTCGGTCGGTTCGGGCACTCCTCGCGGTGCCACGACCGGACTCGCCGGCTCTCGACCGAACGCGCGGTCCCTGCCCCGCTCGGCCGACCTGCCCGATTCGGCGGTGACCTGATCCACAAATCGTCACTGAGAGTGACGATCAACACGTCACATATCGTTACCGTGAAGAGAGTCGAGCTGGGCGCTCGGCAGCCGCCCGACCGAGGTCGTCCGAACGGCGGGCGGCGGCCGTGAGACGATCGGATCGTGACGGCGACGCTTCTGGACGGCAAGGCAACCGCGGCGGAGATCAAGGACGAGCTGCGGATACGGGTGAAGGCGCTCGCGGAACGCGGCATCACCCCCGGGCTGGGCACCGTCCTGGTCGGGGCGGACCCGGGCAGCCAGGCGTACGTCAACGGCAAGCACCGGGACTGCGCCGAGGTGGGCATCGCCTCGATCCGCCGGGAGCTGCCAGCGGACGCCACCCAGCAGCAGGTCGACGACGTGTTGGCCGAGCTGAACGCCGACCCGGCGTGCCACGGCTACATCGTCCAACTGCCGCTGCCCGCCCACCTGGACACGCAGCGGGTGCTGGAACTGATCGACCCGGACAAGGACGCCGACGGCCTGCACCCGGTCAACCTGGGCCGGCTCGTCCTCGGCTACGACGGCCCGCTGCCCTGCACCCCGCGCGGCATCGTGGAGCTGCTCCGCCGGCACGACGTGGCGCTGCGCGGCGCCACCGTCGCGGTGGTCGGCCGGGGCAACACCGTCGGCCGCCCGCTCGGCCTGCTGCTCACCCGGCGCAGCGAGAACGCCACCGTGACCCTGTGCCACACCGGCACGCTCGACCTCGCCTCGCACACCCGGGCCGCCGACATCGTCATCGTCGCGGCTGGCGTACCGGGCCTGCTCACCGCCGACATGATCAGCCCTGGCGCGGTGGTCGTCGACGTCGGCATCACCCGGGTGATCGGCTCGGACGGTAAGGGCCGCTACACCGGCGACGTGGACCCGGAGGTGGCCGAGACGGCCGGCGCGTTGGTCCCGATGCCCGGCGGCGTCGGCCCGATGACCCGGGCCATGTTGCTCAGCAACGTCGTCGAGCGGGCCGAGCGCGGCTGACCGCCCCGCATGCCGCCCGGGCCTCGGGCGGTCGCGCGGCAGGTCGGCCTGGTGAATCGGGCGGCCGTGACGTTCACCCCATCCCGGCGATGGCCGCCGCCCCTGGCCCGATCGGTGCCACGATGACTGATACGGTCCGGAAAACCGACTGGTATCAGGGAGTGGGACGACCATGGGTAAGAAGGTCACTGTCGTCGGGGCTGGCTTCTACGGCTCCACCACCGCACAGCGCCTGGCCGAGTACGACGTCTTCGACACCGTCGTGATCACCGACATCGTGGAGGGCAAGCCCGCGGGTCTCGCGCTCGACCTCAACCAGTCACGGGCCATCGAGGGCTTCGAGACCAAGGTGGTGGGCGCGACCACCGGCCCGAACGGCGAGGGCTACGAGGCCATCGAGGGCTCCGACGTCGTCGTGATCACCGCTGGCCTGCCGCGCAAGCCGGGCATGAGCCGGATGGACCTGCTGGAGACCAACGCCAAGATCGTGCGGCAGGTGTCCGAGAACGTGGCCAAGTACGCCCCGAACGCCGTCGTCATCGTGGTCTCCAACCCGCTGGACGAGATGACCGCGCTGGCCCAGCTGGCCACCCAGTTCCCGAAGAACCGGGTGCTCGGCCAGGCCGGGATGCTGGACAGCGCCCGGTTCACCAACTTCGTCGCCGAGGCGCTGAACGCGCCGGTCGCGTCGGTGAAGACGCTCACCCTGGGCTCGCACGGCGACACCATGGTGCCGGTGCCCTCGAAGAGCACGGTCAACGGCAAGCCGCTGCGTGACGCGATGCCGGCGGCGCAGATCGAGGAGCTGGTCGTCAAGACCCGCAACGGTGGCGCCGAGGTGGTCGCGCTGCTCAAGACCGGTTCGGCGTACTACGCCCCGTCCGCCGCCGCGGCCCGGATGGCCAAGGCCGTCGCCGAGGACTCCGGCGACGTCATGCCGGTCTGCGCGTGGGTCGACGGCGAGTACGGCATCGCCGGTGTCTACCTGGGCGTCGAGGCCGAGATCGGCCGCGAGGGCGTCCGCCGGGTTGTCGAGACCGACCTGGACGCCGACGAGCGCGCCAGCCTCCTGGCTGCCGCCGAGGCCGTCCGCGCCAAGCAGGGCGACGTCGCCAGCATGTGACCCACCGACCACACCCGAAGGGCCCGCCGGCACCCGCCGACGGGCCCTTCCCCGTACCCCCGGGACCTCCACCCTTGTTGATCAAGAAGTTTGCGTCACCGGGAACGCGATTCCTGACGCAAACCTCTTGATCAACACGGCGAAGGGTGGGGGTGGGGTGGGGTTAGGCGGGGGTGAAGGGAGTGCCTAGGTGGGGGGTGGCCAGGAGGGTGGGGGAGAGGGTGCGCAGGAGGGTGGTGCGGGAGACGCGGGCGGCGTCCGGGTCCTCCTCGTGGGCGTACGCCAGGTCGGGGTCGACCAGTTGCACGGCGTGCACCAGCAGGTCGCCGGTGACCAGCAGGCGTTCCCCGGACGTCTCCAGCAGCACCGACTGGTGGCCGGGGGTGTGCCCGGGGGTGGGTAGCAGGCGTACCGCAGGGGTGAGCTTGGTCTCGCCGTCGACCACCCGGAGCTGACCGCTGGCGCGCAACGGCGCGATCAGGCCGGCCGGCAGCCCCGGATTCAGCGTCGCGGCCGCGTCCAGCTCGGCGCGCTGCAGCAGGTAGCTCGCGTTCGGGAAGTACGGCCGAGCCGGCGTGCCGGTGACCGCCCAGCCGATGTGGTCGGTGTGCAGGTGGGTGAGCACGACCGTGTCGACGTCAGCCGGGTCGATGCCGGCGGCGGCGAGTTCGGCGGGCAGCCGGCCGGGCACCGGCGCCCAGCTCGCGGCGGGCGCGTCGGCCGGGCCGATCCCGGCGTCCACCAGGGTGACCGGCCCGTCGCCGGAGCGGATCGCGAAGCTGCGGAACTGCAGCCACCACTGCCCGTCGGCGGTCACCGAGCCGGGGTCGCGCCGGTCGGCCTCCTGCCAGTGTGCCGCCGTGGCGTGCGGAAACGCCTCCGTCCGAGGCTGGAAGAAGGCACCCTCCCC
Source organism: Micromonospora sp. NPDC005173 (assembly GCF_040608515.1). Lineage (NCBI taxonomy): Bacteria > Bacillati > Actinomycetota > Actinomycetes > Micromonosporales > Micromonosporaceae > Micromonospora > Micromonospora sp. NPDC005173. Next base: position 70,117 of record NZ_JBEXIK010000016.1, on the reverse strand, counting down.
GTCGGTGAGGGCGGTGACCGTGATAGACCCGAGGGTGCGGCTCAGTGGCATCGGGCGATGATGCCAGGCAATCTCTGCGCCGTGCAGCCCGGTTTCCGCCGGCCGGTCGAGGCCGGCTGGGGGCCGCCGGCTCGTTTCCAGTACGCTCGTACTGCTTGAGCACGTGTCCCCCGAGAGGAGCGCCGGCCGATGGCGAAGATCAAGGTAAACAACCCGGTCGTGGAGCTCGACGGCGACGAGATGACCCGGATCATCTGGAAGCAGATCCGGGAGCAGCTGATCCTGCCCTACCTCGACGTCGACCTGCACTACTACGACCTGTCGATCCAGCACCGCGACGAGACCGACGACCAGGTCACCGTTGACGCCGCCAACGCCATCAAGGAGCACGGCGTCGGCGTCAAGTGCGCGACCATCACCCCGGACGAGGCCCGGGTGGAGGAGTTCGGCCTGAAGAAGATGTGGCGGTCGCCCAACGGCACCATCCGCAACATCCTCGGCGGTGTCGTCTTCCGCGAGCCGATCATCATGTCCAACGTGCCGCGGCTGGTCCCCGGCTGGACCAAGCCGATCATCATCGGCCGGCACGCCCACGGTGACCAGTACAAGGCCACCGACTTCGTTGTCCCCGGCCCGGGCACGGTGACCATCACCTACACCCCGGCAGACGGCGGCGCGCCGATGGAGATGGAGGTCGCCAACTTCCCCGGCGGCGGCATCGCCATGGGCATGTACAACTACGACGAGTCGATCCGGGACTTCGCCCGGGCCTCGTTCCGGTACGGCCTGGACCGCAACTACCCGGTCTACCTGTCCACCAAGAACACCATCCTCAAGGCGTACGACGGCCGGTTCAAGGACATCTTCGCCGATGTGTTCGAGAACGAGTTCAAGGCCGAGTTCGCGGCCGCTGGCATCACCTACGAGCACCGGCTCATCGACGACATGGTCGCCGCCGCGCTCAAGTGGGAGGGTGGCTACGTCTGGGCCTGCAAGAACTACGACGGTGACGTGCAGTCCGACACCGTCGCGCAGGGCTTCGGCTCGCTGGGTCTGATGACCTCGGTCCTGCTCTCCCCGGACGGCCGCACCGTCGAGGCCGAGGCCGCGCACGGCACGGTCACCCGGCACTACCGGCAGTGGCAGAAGGGCGAGAAGACCTCGACCAACCCGATCGCGTCGATCTACGCCTGGACCCGGGGACTGGCCCACCGGGGCAAGCTGGACAACACGCCGGCGGTCACCGAGTTCGCCAACACCCTGGAGCAGGTCATCGTCGACACCGTCGAGGGCGGCCAGATGACCAAGGACCTCTCGCTGCTCATCTCGCGGGACGCCCCGTGGCTGACCACCGACGAGTTCATGAACGCGCTCGACGAGAACCTGGCGCGCAAGCTCGCCTGATCCAGGCGTACCGCATCATCGGAGCCCGTCGGCACCCGCCGGCGGGCTCCGGCGTGTCCGGGGTCGACACGCCGTCGGCGTCACTGCGGCCGGCGCGCCTCGTTGACCAGAGTGGACGAGATGCCAGTCGCGTCCAGGAAGGTTGACCGCGGTCGACCGCAGCATGCGTGCCGATCAGCCAGCCTTCCCGGCTGTGTCGAGCACAGCCAGCCGTCCCTTCCCTGCGGGGGGCCCTGTCCCGGGCCCCCCGCGCCCTGTCTCCCGCCCGTCTCAGGCGGCGCGCAGGAGGTCGGCGGCGCGCTCGGGGGAGATGTCGTTGATGAAGACACCCATCCCGGACTCGGAGCCCGCCAAATACTTCAGCTTGTCCTTGGCCCGCCGGATGCTGAACAGCTGCAGGTGCAGGTGGCCCAGCTCGCGGTCGATCCGCACCGGCGCCTGGTGCCACGCCGAGATGTAGGGCATCGGCATGTCGAACAGGCCGTCGAAGCGGCGCAGCAGGTCCAGGTAGAGCGGCCCGAAGGCGTCCCGCTCGCTGTCGCTGAGCGCCGGGATGTCCGCCACCACGCGGTGCGGCGCCACGTGCACCTCGAACGGCCAGCGGGCCGCCGCCGGGACGAACGCCGTCCAGTGCTCGTTCTCGGCCACCACCCGGTCGCCGGCGGCGCGCTCGGCGGCCAGCACGTCCGCGTAGAGGTTGCCTCCGCCGGCCCGCTCGGCGTGCCGGCGTGCCGCGCCCAGCAGTGCCCGGGTGCGCGGCGTCACGAAGGGGTACGCGTAGATCTGCCCGTGCGGGTGATGCAGCGTGACGCCGATCTCGACGCCCCGGTTCTCGAAGCAGAACACCTGCTCCACGCCGGGCAGGGCACCGAGCACCTCGGTCCGGTCGGCGAGCGCGTCCAGCACAGTACGGACCCGGCGCGGGGGGAGGCTGGCGAAGGAGGCGTTGTGGTCGGAGGTGAAGCAGACCACCTCGCACCGGCCGAGGCCCGGCCGGACCGGCGTGAACGGCGTGATCTCCCCAGGCTCGTCAGCCACCCGGCCGCTCAACGACGGAAACCGGTTCTCGAACACCACCACGTCGTAGTCGGGGGCCGGGATCTCGGTCAGCCGGTCACCCAGCGACGGGTCGAGTGGGCACTCGTTGGCCGGCGGAAGGAATGTGCGGGTCTGTCGGTGCACGGCGACCGCCACCCACTCGTCGGTCAGCGGGTCGTAGCGCAGCTGGGACGCGGGGGGCGGCGGCGGCAGGTCCCGGCGATCCGGCTGGTCGCGGACGGCGTCGTCGCGCTCGTCGAAGTAGATCAGCTCCCGGCCGTCGGCCAGGTCGATCGCGGTGCGCTTCACGGCGCCGTCCCCTCACTTGTCGGCGTGCCCGTCGCGCGGCCCGCCCCTGTCGCCTTCACCATGATCAATTCGCCCACCTGCTCGCCGAGTACCCGGCGCGCGGGCGGAGGCAACCGGTCGTCGCTGACCAGTACGTGTGCTGCGGCCAGCTCGACGATCGAGGAGATGCCGACCGTGCCCCACTTGGTGTGGTCGGCGAGCACCACCAGCCGGTCCGCCGCCGCCACCAGCGCCCGGTCGGTTTCCGCCTCCATCAGGTTGGGGGTGGTGAAGCCGGCCCGCTCGGTGATGCCGTGCACGCCGAGGAAGAGCAGATCCAGGTGCAGCCTCCGGACGGCGCTGACCGCGAGCGGGCCGACCAGCGCGTCCGACGGTGTGCGTACGCCACCGGTGAGCACCACCGTCTGATCCGGTCGACCGCCGGCGTGCAGGATCTCGGCCACCGGCAGCGAGTTGGTCACCACGGTCAGGCCGGGCACGTCCACCAGCCTCCGGGCCAGCTCCGCAGTGGTGGTGCCCGCTGAGAGCGCGACCGCCGCGCCCGGCCGGACCAACTGCGCCGCCCGATCCGCGATGGCGGCCTTCTCCGGCAGTTGTCGGACCGACTTGGCGTGGAAGCCCGGCTCGTCGGTGGAGCTCGGGCCGGCCGCCGTGGCGCCGCCGTGCACCTTGGCCAGCAGGCCGCGCTCGTGCAGCGACTCCAGGTCGCGCCGGATGGTCATGTCGGAGACGCCGAACTCGGCGGCCAGCTCGGTCACCCGGACACCGCCGGTCGACCGGACCCGCTCCAGGATGGCCGCCTGCCGCTGCTGAGCGAGCATCCGCCGTGCCTCCCCGGGGTCCACGTACTCTCACGCGGTCGAACGTGTTCCAACAAAGATGAACACTAGCGCGTAGCCGTCAGCGGTGGAAGGAACGGGGGTACGGCGACGCCTCAGACGGACGGGATCTTCAGCTCCACCCAGCCGGTCTCGGTCAGGTGGTGCAGCACGGCCTGCACCGCTTCCGGCACGCTCAGGTCGGTGGTGTCCAGCACCAGGTCGGCGTCGGTCGGCACCTCGTACGGGTCGTCGATGCCGGTCATACCGGTGAGCAGCCCGGCCCGGGCACGCGCGTACAGGCCCTTGCGGTCCCGCTGCTCGCACACCTCCAGCGGGGTGGCGACGTGCACCAGCACGAAGCCCGCCCCGGCGGCCAGGGCCATCTCCCGAGCCGTGGCGCGGGCCGCCGCGTACGGCGCGATCGGGCAGCAGATGCCCACCCCGCGATGCCGGGCGATCTCCGCCGACACCCAGCCGATCCGCCGGACGTTGAGATCCCGGTCGGCCTTGCTGAAGCCCAGCCCGGCGGAGAGCTCCCGGCGCACCACGTCCCCGTCGAGCAGGGTCACCGTGCGGTCGCCGCTCTCCCGCAACGCGTCCGCCAGCCCTCGGGCGATGGTCGACTTGCCGGAGCCGGAGAGACCGGTCAGGAAGACCACCAGGCCTCGGTGCCGGCGCGGCGGCCGGGCCCGCGCCAGCTCCTTCGCCACGGCCGGCGGCGTGTGCCACTCCGGCAGCGGGAAGCCCCGGTCCAGTAGGTCGTCGATCTCGTCCTGGGTCAGTGCGAGACGGCGGTTGCGCTGCGGGATGTCCTCCCGCCAGCGCCACTGCCCGTCCCGGTTGTCGTACGCCAGCTCGCGCGGCACCAGCACCCGCAGCCCGGCTCCGGAGAGCATCTCCCCAGTGGAGAGCAGGTGGGTGACCCCGTACGCGGCGGAGACCCGGGCGCGCAGCAGCGCGTCGCTGATCTCGTCCCGCCGGTGCGACAGCGGCACCGCCACCAGGGTGGCCGGCGGCATCCGGTCCCGGGCGGCGAAGATGCTGCGCACCAGCGCCTCCGGCGGGAACCCACCGGCGCCACCCTCGCCGACCGGGATCATCACCAGCAGGTGCGCGGCCAGGGTGCGGGCGGCGTGGGCGATCTGGGCGAGCTGGGGCCGGTGCAGTGGCCGGTCGGCGATCACCCCGAGCACCCGGCCCGGGGGCAGCAGCGCCCGGACCTCCTCCGGGCTGCGGCGTAGCCGTTGGAACGGGCCGTGGCCACCGTCACCCAGCCGCCGGACCCGGCCGCCCACCCCGGCCACGCCCTCGCGTACCGGCCAGACGTCCGCCACGTCCAGGGCGGCCGCCGGCGCACCCTCGCCGTCGGTCAGCAGCAACGCCCGGCGGGCCGGGTCGCGCGGATCGAAGCTCTCGGCCAGTGCGGCCGGCACCTGGAGGGTCACCGCGACCTGCCACGGCGTGCCGTCGGCCAGCCGACTGCGCCGGCTGACCGAAACCAGGTCGGCGCGGGTCATGAAGCCGGTCAAGGGGGCGTACGCGCCGGTCAGCAGCAGTTCCAGATCCGCGAGCTCACCGGGACGCGGCGTGTACGCCGGCGCGTCCCGGAGCACCTCGTCGGGCAGCACCCAGCCGTTGCTCATCCACACCCCCCACTCGCTGACCGGCACACAGTTTCGCAGCCGACCGCCGATCGGTCGAGGGCGCCACTCCACGACCAGGGCGGGCGGATCAGCGGCGGATCCGGCGGCCCACCGCCGACCGCAGCCGGTTCCAGGGCTTTCGCTGGTCGCGGATCCGGGGTCGCGAGCCGTCGGCCCGGCAGATGAACACCAGCGGCAGGTGCGCGTCCTCGGTCCAGCCGGCGTTGGTGATCCGTGCCTTGAGGAGCCAGCTACCCCGGGTCCGGCCGCCGTTGAGGGCGCCGAAGTCGATCGTGGTGGTGGCCCGGTGCACCAGGTGGGTGGTGTCCGCGTCGGTCGGGCTGGCGACCCGTTCGGTTCGGAACTGCACCGGCAGGAAGATCTCGTCGCCGGTCTCCCTGCGGCGGGCGACCACGTCCAGCCGGGCCTTGCGGACCTGGGCGGTGGAGTCGAGCACCTCGGGGGCGACCTCGTCCACCGGCAGCACCAGCACGTCCCGCCCGTCGTCGGCGCGGAAGCCGATCGGCCGGTCCGCGGAGCGCAGTTCGGCGGCGACGGTCACCGTGACGGCGCGGTCGGCCCGCTTGTGTTCGTCAATCGTGCCGTGCGCCGCGATGCCCGCCTCCCAGGAGGCCAGCCGGCGCAGGTCGGCGAACCGGCCCCGCTCCGCCAGGAACGCCACGGCCCGTTGCAGCGGCGGCAGGCCCGCGGCCACGCCGGGAGCGAACCGATCCTGGATGACCTTCTGGGTCTCCAGGGCGACCTGCTCCAGCCAGCTCTCGGGGGCGCTCAGCAGTCGCTTGCCGCGCAACCGGTTGAGCATCTCGTTGCGCAGCCACCGCCGGTGCAGCCGGTCCCGCAGCGGGCCCGGCTCGGTGTTGGCATCCACGATGTCCAGCGCGTCGCGCAGGTTGGCGAAGTAGCTCGACGGGTCCAGCAAGGCCGCGGTGACGTTGCGCGCGTCGCCCCGCTGGGCGTGGTGGTAGCAGGTGTAGTCGGACAGCACGCAGGTGCGCCCGGACAGGAAGTAGGCCCGCACCACCACCAGGTGGTCCTCCAGCCGACGCTTGCCGCCCTCCGGGAACCGCACCCCGTGCTCGTTGAGGAACGACCGGCGGAACAGCTTGTGGCAGGTCAGGCTGTCGATCAGCGGCGAGTTCTCCAGGGTGGCGTCGAAGTTGTTCTTCCGGAACAGCTCCCGCGGCACCGGCCGCCCGTGCCCGGCCATCTTCCCGACCACGATGTCCGCGTCGTACTTCTTCGCGCACTCGTGGAGCCGCTCCAGCGCCTGGTCGGCGAACCAGTCATCGTCGTCGGCGAAGAAGACGTACTCGCCGCGGGCCCGCTCGATGCCCAGGTTGCGCGGCCGCGACGGCCAGCCCGAGTTCTCGATGTGCAGCACCTGGATGTGCGGGTGCGCGGCGGCCAGCTCGTCCAACCGCTCGCCCGTGCCGTCGGTCGAGCCGTCGTCGACGACGATCACCTCGAACTCGTCGGCGGGCATCGACTGGCGCAGCAGCGAGGCGATCAGCTTCTCGATGTGACGACGGCAGTTGTACGCCGGCACCACGACACTCACCTTGGGGACGTCCACTCCGACCATCACGATCCCTCCCGTGTCGGCGGCCGAATACCCCCGGAACACCGCCAGGTGAACGGAGGGTGAATGGTGTCACCTTCAATGCGCGATTCCAGCGGCGGGGTCCGGTGGAGCGCGGGACCGGCGCAAACGTCGCCGGCCAGCGGACCTTAGGGGTCAACCGTTGCCAGGATCAGGGGAGCGCCCGGGGCGAGCCGGTGCCCGCTGTGGGCACCGACTCCCTACGCTGGGCAGCGTGACACTGATCGCGACCCAGTCGCTCACCAAGACGTACGGAGGTCGGGTCACCGCGCTCGCTGACCTCACCGTCGCCGTCGAGCCCGGGATCATCGGCCTGGTGGGCGCGAACGGCGCCGGCAAATCCACCCTGATCAAGATCCTGCTCGGCCTGATTGCTCCCACCACCGGTCAGGTGTCGGTGCTCGGCATCGACCCGACCACCGACCCGGCGGAGGTCCGGGCCCGGGTCGGCTACATGCCCGAGCACGACTGCCTCCCGCCGGACCTGTCCGCCGCTGAGCTGGTCACCCACCTCGGCCGGATGAGCGGCCTTCCGCGCACCGCGGCCCGGGAGCGGGCTTCGGAGGCGTTGCGGCACGTCGGGCTCTACGAGGAGCGTTACCGCCCGGTCGGCGGCTACTCCACCGGCATGAAGCAGCGGGTCAAGCTGGCCCAGGCGCTGGTGCACGACCCCGACCTGCTGCTGCTCGACGAGCCGACCAACGGCCTGGACCCGGCCGGCCGGGACGCCATGCTGGCGCTGGTGCACCGGATCGGCACCGAGTTCGGCATCTCGGTGCTGGTCTGCTCGCACCTGCTGGGCGAGGTGGAGCGGATCTGCGACACGCTGATCGCAATCGACGGCGGTCGGCTGCTGCGCGCCGACCACATCTCCGCGATGACCTCGGCCACCGACGTGCTCGCCGTGGAGGTCAGCGAGGGCACCGAGGAGTTGGCCGCCCGGCTTGCCGAGCTCAAACTGCCGGTGGCGCGCGACGGCCGGCTGCTGCTCGTACCGCTGGCGGACGACAGCACCTACGACCTGATCCTCAGCGCGGTCGCCGAGCTGGACCTGCCGCTGCATCGACTGGACCAGCGCCGGCATCGGGTGGCCGAACTCTTCGCCACGAGGGAGCTCACCCATGCCTGAGCCGTCTTCCGCCGCCGTGCGCTCCGTGCCGAGCGGCGTCATCCACGACATTGGCTACCAGCGCTACCGCGGCTCGCGGCTGGGCCGCCGGCACGTCTTCGGCGCGCTCTACCTGCACGGGCTGCGCACCGCGTTCGGGTTCGGGCGCAGCGCCAAGGCCAAGATCTTCCCCTGGCTGGTGGTCGGCATCGTCACCCTGGTCGCGGTGGCGCTGGCCGCGGTACGCAGCCAGATCGGCGAGCCGGTCGCCACGTACGCCCAGTTCGCCGACTCGATGAGCTGGCTGGTCCTGTTCTTCGTGGCGGTGGCAGCACCGGAGCTGGTCTCCCGGGACCTGCGCAGCGGCGTGCTCCCGCTCTACTTCTCCCGGCCGCTGCCACGTGGTGACTACGCGCTGGCCAAGCTGCTGGCGCTGGTCACCGCGCTCTGGCTGCTGCTCGGTGGGCCGCAGCTGGTGATGTTCCTGGGTGCCGCGTTCACCACCAAGGAGGGCATGCGAGGGGTCTGGAACGAGCTGCTCGACCTGCTGCCCGGGCTGCTCTACGCCGGGCTGTGGGCGGTGGTCTTCGCGTCGGTCGGGCTGCTGGTCGCGTCGCTGACCGGCAAGCGCGCCTTCGCCGCCGGCGGCGTGGTAGCGGTCTTCCTGATGACCACCCCGATCGTGGGCACGTTGAGCATCCTGCCGTCACGGACGGCCAACGAGCTGGCCGGGCTGGCCTCGCCCTCCACCCTGGTGCAGGGCGTCGGCATCTGGTCGCTGGGCGACCTGCTGGTGGAGGGCGATCAGGGCGGCCCGTCGATCGGCAGGTTCGGCCCGGTCTACGCCTTGGCCGCGGTGCTGCTGGTCGCTGGCGCGACCGCCCTCCTGCTGGCCCGCTACCGGAAGGTCGCCTCCTGATGAGCACGCTGAGCCTGGCCGGGGTGTCCCGGTGGTACGGCAATGTGGTCGCCGTCAACGACATCAGCATGACCCTCGGGCCGGGAGTGACCGGGCTGCTCGGCCCGAACGGCGCTGGCAAGACCACGCTGTTGCACATGATGGCCGGGTTCCTCTCCCCGTCGCGGGGCACGGTGACGCTCGACGACGAGCCGACCTGGCGCAACCCCGGCGTCTACCGGCGGCTGGGGCTGGTCAGCGAGCGGGAGGCGGTGCAGGGCTACCTCAGCGCGTACGAGTTCGTGCTGGCCAGCGCGAAGCTGCACCGGCTGGCCGACCCGGCGGCGGCGGCCCGACGGGCCATCGACCTGGTGGAGCTGGAGTCGGCGCAGGACCGGCGGATCGGCACCTACTCCAAGGGCATGCGGCAGCGGGCCCGGGTGGCCGCCGCGCTGGTGCACGACCCGCAGGTGCTGCTGCTCGACGAGCCGTTCAACGGGATGGACCCGCGCCAGCGGCTGCACATGATGCAGCTGCTGCACACCCTGGGCGACGCCGGCCGGACCATCCTGTTCAGCTCGCACATCCTGGAGGAGGTCGAGCAGGTCTCCGGGACGGTCCAGGTGATGGTGGCCGGCCGCCTGGCGGCCTCCGGCGACTTCCGGACCATCCGCCGGTTGATGACCAACCGGCCGCACGTCTTCGCGGTGCGCTCCACCGACGACCGGGCGCTGGCCGTGGCGCTGATCGCCGAACCGTCGGTGAGCGGGGTCGAGCTGGACCGCACCGGCCTGACCGTGCGCGCCGGCGACTACGGCGCCTTCACCCGGGCGCTGCCCCGGATCGCGCTGAACCGGGGCATCCGGGTGCGCCAGCTGGTGCCGTCCGACGAGTCCCTGGAGAGCGTCTTCTCCTACCTGGTGGAGGCCTGAGAACATGTCGACCGTTACCTGGATCACCGCGCGCGGCCTGTTCGGCCGGCGCCGGTTCCTGCTGCTGCTCCCGCTGCCGTTGGTGCTGCTCGGGCTGGCCGTGCTCTGCCGCTCGCTGGGGGTGGACCCGGGCGAGTGGGGGCCGCCGGTGCTGGTCGGCCTCGGGCTGGCCGTGGTGCTGCCGGTGGTGGCGCTGATCATCGGCACCGGCGTGCTGGGCGCCGAGATCGACGACGGCACGGTGGTGCACATCCTGACCAAGCCGTTGCCGCGCTGGCAGATCGTGCTGCCCAAGCTCGCGGTGGCCGCCGGGGTCACTGCGGCCACCGTCGCGGTGCCGCTCTACATCGCGGGCGTGCTGGCCGCTTCGGTACGCCTCGGTCTGGCGCTGGCCGCCGCGGCGACGCTCGGCGCGCTGGCGTACACGGCGCTGTTCCTCGCGCTCAGCCTGGTGACCCGGCGGCCGGTGCTGCTCGGCCTGGTCTACGTGCTCATCTGGGAGGGGCTGCTGGGCAATTTCGTCAGCGGCACCAAGGTGCTCTCCATCCAGCAGTACGTGATCGCCCTCGCCGACCGGATCGCCCCCACCGGGCTGCTCGAGACCAGCGTGTCGGTGCCGGTGGCGGCGGTGATGACCGCGTTGGTCAGCGTCGGCTTCACCGTGCTGGCCATCGACCGCCTGCGCTCGTTCAGCGTGGCCGGCGAGACGAGCTGAGGCCGGTGCGAGCCGCTGTTCCGGCCAGCCACCCCCGGTCGGTAGGGCTGGCCGGATGTACCGGCGGGGGTGCCACGGGCCAGGCTGGTGGGCGTGAACGTCGAAGCGGAGCGGACGTCGTTGGCTGAGCCGTACTCCCGAAGCAGCCGGCCGTGGCTGACCAGCCTGGCGGTCGCCGGGCTGGTCTGCGCCACGGTCGCGACGGCCGCCCAGGGCAGCGGACGGTTCCACTGGTGGGCCGGGTTCATCCTGATCCCGGGCGCGCTGATCGCCGCCAGCGGCGGGCCGCTGCTGGCCCGGGGCGGCGGCCGGGCCTTCGCCGGGTACGTCATCGCCTGCGTCGGCACGCTGGTGTTCGCGGTGGGCGCGCTGCTGATGTTCGGCGTGATGGGCCGGGGCTGGCCGGCGCTGGTGGTGCTGCCCTGCCTGGCTGTCGCCGGCACCTACCTGTGGCGGGCAGCCCACCCGCTGGCCCGCGGCCTGCACCGGGCCGTGGCCCTGCTCGCGCTCACCGGCGCGCTGGTCGGGCTTACCCTGCAACTGATCCGGGTGGATCTGATCGACCTGAAGACCGGCTGGTGGGGCGGGTTCATGATGCTGGCCGGGGCGATCGTGCTGGGCAACGCGGTCGAGTTGACCCGGCACCGGATGCAGTACCGGCTCCAGGCGATCACCCTGCTGGTCGGGCCGGCGGTGGTCGCGATCCTGGTCGGCCTGCGTTTCCTGCGCGGCTGGTGACCGCTTCCGCACAGGTCAGAAGGCGCAGGCGATGACGAGTTCCGGGGTGCGGTCGGGGAGCAGGTCCAGCTTGCCGATCCGACCGGCCGCGCGCAGGTCGTCGGCGACCAGGGTGAGCTGTTCCAGCAGCGCCGCCGGCCCGAGCGCCTCCGCCAGCGGCACCTCCGCCTTCATCGACAGCTTCCGCTCCGACTTGGCCCGCCGCACCTGGCTCAGCGCGTCGCCGGCCAGCCGTAGCAGCGCCGGGTCGCCCGTCCCCTCTGTCGTCCGGGCCACCTCGTGCGTGGTGGGCCACGGCGCCCGGTGCACCGAGCCGTACCGCCACCAGGACCAGACCTCCTCGGTGACGTACGGCAGCACCGGGGCGAACAGCCGCAACTGCACCGACAGTGCGGAGGCCAGCGCCGCCCGCGCCGAGTCGGCCGCCGCTCCGGTGCCGTACGCGCGCTCCTTGACCAGCTCGATGTAGTCGTCGCAGAACCGCCAGAAGAACGCCTCGGTGACCTGCAACGCCGCCGTGTGGTCGTACGAGTCGAAGGCGGCGCCCGCCGCGGTGACGACGGTGGCCAGTTCGGCGAGCATGGCCCGGTCCAGCGGGGCGGTCGCCGGGGTGCGCAGCGCGTCCGCCGCGCCCAGCCCGAGCGCGAACTTCGACGCGTTGAGCAGCTTGGTGGCCAGCCGCCGACCGACCTTGATCTGCGCCGGGTCGAAGGCCAGGTCCATGCCGGGCTTGCCACTGGCCGCCCAGTAGCGCACCGCGTCCGAGCCGTGCTGCTCCAGCAGCGCCAGTGGGGTGACCACGTTCCCCTTGGACTTGGCCATCTTCTTGCGGTCCGGGTCGAGGATCCAGCCGGAGAGCACGGTGTCCCGCCAGGGCAGCACGCCGTGCTCGAAGTGCGAACGGACCACGCTGTCGAAGAGCCAGGTCCGGATGATCTCCTGCCCCTGTGGGCGGAGGTCCATCGGGAAGACCTGGGCGAACAGGTCCGGGTCGGTCTCCCAACCGCCGACGATCTGCGGGGTCAGCGATGAGGTGGCCCAGGTGTCCAGCACGTCCGGGTCGCCGACGAAGCCGCCCGGCTGGCCGCGCTGCGACTCGTCGTAGCCGGGCGCCGGATCGCTGGATGGATCGACCGGCAGCGCGGACTCGTCCGGCGTGAGAGGGTGGGACCAGTCCGGCTCGCCAGCGTTGTCGAGCCGGTACCACACCGGCACCGGCACCCCGAAGAAGCGCTGCCGACTGACCAGCCAGTCACCGGTCAGGCCGGCCACCCAGTTGTCGTAGCGGTGCTTCATGTGCGCCGGCACCCAGTGCAGCTGCTCGCCCCGGGCCAGCAACGTCGCCCGCAGCTCAGCATCCCGGCCGCCGTTGCGCAGGTACCACTGCCGGGTCGAGACGATCTCCAGCGGCCGGTCGCCGCGTTCGTAGAACTTGACCGGGTGGGTGATCGGGCGCGGCTCGCCGATCAGGTCACCCGCGTCGGCCAGCATCCCGACGATCGTCCGGCGGGCGCTGTTGACGGTCTGCCCGGCCAGTGCCGCGTACGGCTGTGCCGGCACCCCGGCCGGCGGCTCGGGTAGCAGCCGGCCGTCCCGGCCGATCACGACCCGGGTGGCCAGCCGCAGCTCACGCCACCAGGTCACGTCGGTCAGGTCGCCGAACGTGCAGACCATCGCGATGCCGGTGCCCTTGGCGGGGTCGGCGAGCGGGTGGGCGTGCACCGGCACCTCGACGTCGAACAGCGGGCTGCGCACCGTGCCGCCCACCAGGTCGGCGTACCGCTCGTCGTCGGGGTGGCAGACCAGTGCCACACAGGCCGGCAGCAGCTCGGGCCGGGTGGTGTCGATGAGCACCTCGCGCCCGGCCGGCCCGGTGAACCGCAGCCGGTGGTAGGCGCCGGGGCGCTCCCGGTCCTCCAACTCGGCCTGGGCGACCGCGGTGGCGAAGCCCACGTCCCACAGGGTCGGCGCCTCCGACTGGTACGCCTCGCCGCGGAGCAGGTTGCGCACGAACGCCCGCTGGCTGGTCGCCCGGGCGACCCGGCCGATCGTGGTGTACGTCAGGGACCAGTCCACCGAGAGCCCGAGCCGTCGCCAGAGCGCCTCGAAGACCTGCTCGTCGGCGACCGTCAACCGCTCGCACAGCTCGATGAAGTTGCGTCGCGAGATCGGCGTGGGGTCACGGCGTGCCGCCTCGTCGACCGGCGTCGCCGGTGGCCGCCACACCGGGTCGTACGGCAGTGCCGGGTTGCAGCGCACCCCGTACACGTTCTGCACCCGGCGCTCGGTGGGCAGGCCGTTGTCGTCCCAGCCCATCGGGTAGAAGACGGCCTTGCCGCGCATCCGCTGGTACCGCGCCGTGGTGTCGGTGTGCGTGTACGAGAAGACGTGTCCCATGTGCAGCTCGCCCGATACGGTCGGCGGCGGGGTGTCGATCGAGTACACGTCCACCCTGCGACCATTCCGGCTCGGCGCGTCTGACGCCGCGTCGCGACCCGGAACAGTCGACCTGGAGCGGTCGAACGCGTACGTGCCCTCCTCCTGCCAGCGGCGCGCCCAGGTCTCCTCGAGCCCGTCCAAACTCGGACGCTCGGGCAGACCGGCGCGGGCCGTCCTCGCCGTATCGGTCATCCTGCGATCGTAGGCACCGCGCGGGTGCCGGGCCACGTAGTTGCGGCCGGGACACGACGGCTGCCTGCGCCGACAGGCCGGCCGGGTCGGTGCGCACCGTCGACGGCGGGTCGATGCGCACCGTCGACCGCGGGTCGGTGCGCGCCTAGATCATTGAGTCGCGCCACTGACGGTGCAGGGCGGCGTACCGGCCGTCGGCCTCGGCCAGCACGGCGGGCGGGCCGTCCTCGACGATCCGCCCGCCGTCGAGGACGAGCACCCGGTCGACGGTCTCCACGGTGGAGAGCCGGTGCGCGATCACCAGGGCGGTCCGGTCCCGCAGGATGGTGCCGAGTGCCCGCTGCACCAGCCGTTCGGTCGGCACGTCCAGCGAGGAGGTCGCCTCGTCCAGGATCAGCACGGTCGGGTCGGCCAGGAACGCCCGGGCGAACGCGACGAGTTGCCGCTGCCCGGCGGAGAGCCGGCCGCCGCGCCGGTGCACCTGCGTGGCGTACCCCTCTGGTAGCGCGGTGATGAACTCGTGCGCGCCGATCGCCCGGGCGGCGGCCTGCACCGCGGCGTCGTCGGCGCCGGGCCGGCCGAACCGGATGTTCTCCGCCACGGTGCCGCTGAACAGGTGGTTCTCCTGGGTCACCAGCACCACCGCGCGGCGCAGGTCGGCGTCGCTCACCGCACGCAGGTCGATGCCGTCCATCCGGACCGCACCGCTGTCCGGGTCGTGAAACCGGGCGACCAGCTTGGCGATGGTCGACTTTCCCGCGCCGGTCGGCCCGATCAACGCGACGGTCTGCCCGGCGGGCACGGTCAGCTCCAGCCCGGCGAGGATCGGGGTGTCGGCGCGATAGCCGAAGGAGACCTCCCGGAAGGCCAGCTCCCCTCGGTCGGCGCCGGTCGGCAGCGGCACCGGCCGGGCCGGCTCGGCGACCGCCGGTCGCTCGTCCAGCACGCCGGCCAGCTTCTCCAGCGCTGCGGTAGCCGACTGGAGCGAGTTGTAGAACTGGCTCAGCTCCTGCATCGGCTCGAAGAAGCGGCGCAGGTAGAGCAGGAACGCGGCGAGCACCCCGACCTCGGTATGCCCGCCGAGCACCCGCCAGCCGCCGTAGCAGAGCACCACCGCCACCGTGACGTTGCCGATCAGCTTGATCGCCGGGGAGTACGTGGCGATCAGGCGGAACGCGTGCAGGCTGGCCTGCCGGTAGTCGTCGCCGAGCGCCACGAAGATCCGCTGGTTGCGTGGCTCCCGACGGAACGCCTGTACCGCCCGGATGCCCCGCATGGACTCCACGAAGTGCACGATGACCAGCGCGACCGCTTCCCGGGTCCGTCGGTACGCGCTGGCCGACGCCCGGGCGAACCAGCGGGAGAGCCAGAACAGGAACGGGAACGCGAACAGCGTCACGGAGGCCAGCGGCAGGTCCAGCCAGAGCAGGATGGCGGCCACCGACAGGATCGACAGCGCGGCCAGCACCAGGCTGTCGATCCCGCCGTCGACCAGCTCGGCGATCGAGTCCAGGTCACTGGTGAGCCGGGAGACCATCCGGCCGGAGGTGTACCGCTCGTGGAAGCCCACCGACAGTCGCAGGAAGTGCCCGAACACCCGCTGCCGCAGGTCCAGCAGGACGGCCTGGCCGATCCGGGCGGAAAGCGCGAGGAAACCTCGGCGGGCCGCGTACTCGGTCGCCGTGGCGACGGCGAACGCCCCGGCGACGGCGGCCACCGGGCCGGCGTCACCGGCCCGCAACGGCGCGATGGTCCGGTCGATGCCGATCATGACCAGGTACGGGCCGGCCATCGCCGCGGCGTTCTGGGCCAGCAGCAGGCCGACCGCGCCGGCGAGCCGACTCCGGTGCGGCCGGAGCAGGTCGGCCAGCAGCGCCCGGCTGAGCCGGCGCAGCCGGGCCACCGCCTCGGGGCTGGTCTCCTCGGCCCGGCTCCGGTCGGCCTCCGGGTCGGTGGCCGTCCCGCGCCAGCGGGCGAACTCCGGTTCTTCCCCGGGCGGTGGGTCGGCCGCCTCCCGCACGGTCATGAGCGCACCAGCCCCCATCCGTCCGAGGTGGACGACGCGGACGTGTCCGGCCCGGCAGGTGGTGGCCGCCCGGCTGGCGGCTCGGCAGCGAGCAGCGCCCGGTAGGCCGGCACGGTGGCCAACAGCTCGGAGTGCCGGCCGATCGCGGCGATCCGCCCGCCGTCGAGCAGGGCGACACGGTCGGCCAGCGCGATGGTCGACGGTCGGTGCACCACCAGCAGCGCGGTGCTGTCCCGGAGCACCCGCCGCAGCGCTGCCTCGATCAGCGCCTCGGTGTGTACGTCGAGGGCGGACAGCGGGTCGTCCAGCACCAGCAACGCCGGCCGGCCGAGCACCGCCCGCGCCAGCGCCAGCCGCTGCCGCTGCCCGCCGGAGAGCGACAACCCCTGCTCACCAACCCGGGTGGCCAGGCCCCACGGCAGGTCGAACGCGAAATCGGCCTGGGCGAGCGCGAGGGCCGCGCGGACCTCGTCGTCACCGGCGTCCGGGTGCCCCAGGGTCAGGTTCTCCCGGACCGACATGGAGAAGAGCGTGGGTTCCTCGAACGCCACCCCGACCAGTCGGCGCAGCGAGTCCAGCCGCAGCTCCCGCAGGTCGTGCCCGTCCAGGGTGATCCGACCGTCAGTCACCTCGTGCAGTCGGGGCACCAGGGAGAGCAGTGTGCTCTTGCCACAGCCGGTGGCCCCGACCAGCGCCACGGTCTCGCCCGGCTCGATGGTCAGGTCTATCTCGCGTAGCACCCGCTCGCTGGTGCCCGGGTACTGGAACGCGACCCGCTCGAAGCGGAGCCGGCCGTGGACCGCGTCGCGGGGCAGCGCCACTGCGCCCGGCGCGTCGACGATCTGCGGTGGGGTGTCCAGCACCTCCAGGATCCGGTCGGCGGCGGTGGCCGCCTCCTGAGCGTTGGCGATGATCCAGCCGAGGGTCTGCACCGGCCAGATGAGCATCAACTGGAGGCTGACGAACGCGACCACCTCGCCGATGGTGAGCACACCCCTCGCGGCGGCGGCCGCCCCGGCGACCAGCACCACGCCCAGGGTCAGGTTGGGCACCAGGTCGAGCAGCGCCGCGGTGTTGGCCAGCAACCGGCCCTTGCGTACGCCGGTGTCGTGCAGCCTCCGGGCCCCACCGGCGAAGCGGGCGACCAGCTCGGGCCCCCGGCCGTACGCCTTCATGGTGCGCAGGCCCTGCGCGGTCTCCTCGACCAGGGTGGCCACGTCGCCCTGCTGGTCCTGCATCCGTCGGGACGCGCTGTGGTAGTGCCGCGCGAAGCGCCGGGTGATCAGCAGTAGCGGCACGGTGCTGGCCGCCACCAGCAGCCCGAGCGCCACGTGCAGGCGGATCAGCAGCAGCACCACCACGAGGTAGGTGGTCAGGTTGAGCACCAGGAAGAACACGCCGAAGGAGAGGAACCGGCGGATCACCGAAAGGTCGCTGGTGATCCGGGAGAGCAGCTGACCGGACTGCCAGCGGTCGTGGAAGCTGGTCGGCAGCCGCTGGAGGTGGGCGTAGACGTCGGCGCGCAGCGCCGCCTCCATGCCGACCGCCGAGGAGGACTGCACCCACCGGCGGATGAAGATCAGCACCGCCTCGACCACGCCGAGCAGCAGCGCGAGGCCACCGAGCTGGAGCAGGCCGGCGGGCTCGCGCTGGGCTACCGGCCCATCCACCACCCGCTGCACCACCAGCGGTACGGTGATCCCGGCCGCCGTGCCGGCGAGCCCCGCGATCATCAGCCAGGCGAACTCGGTGGCGTACGGGCGCAGGTAGCGGCGCAACCGCCAGAGGTTGTGCACGGGGTGAGGGCCCGCGGCGACCCGGGCGGCCGGGCTGCCGACGCTGTCCGCAGGCACTACCCGACGGTAGCGTCAATAGGCGTCGATGCTTGTGTCAGCTTGTTGTCAACCGCCGCTCATGACCGAGAAGCCACTTCTTCACGTCCAGCCCCCAGCGGTAGCCGCCGAGTGTGCCGTCGGTACGCAGCACCCGGTGGCAGGGCACGAACAGCGCCGCCGCGTTACGGGCGCAGGCGGCCGCGGCGGCCCGCACCGCCGGCGGTCGGCCAGCCAGCGCCGCGTACGCGGTGTAGGTGACCGGGGTCCCCGGTGGGACCTCGCGCAGCACCTCCCAGGCGTGCGCCATGAACTCGCCGCCGGTGCGCTGCCGCACCAGCACCGTGTCGATGGCGGTGAGGTCACCGTCCAGGTAGGACCGGACGGCCGCGCTGACGGGGCCGAGGTCGGTCCGCTGCCGAAGCGGCGCCCGTAGGGTCGGGTGGACCAGGGGCAGCAGCGCCGCCGGGTCCGGGGTGAAGCCGGCCGCCAGGACCTCGCCGTCGGTGCCGGCGAGGATGCTCAGCGGGCCGGTCGGGGTGCTCAGGACGGTGCTGTCGATGCTCATGCCGCTCTCCAGAGTCTGATCGTGGCGTAGGACCGCCAGGGGCGCCAGCGGTCGGCGTACGTGCTGAGGGTCTTCGGGTCGTCGGGCAGGCCGAGCGCGGCCGCGCCGCGTCGGACCGCCAGGTCGGTGGGGAGCAGGACGTCCGGGTCGCCGAAGGCTCGCATGGCCAGGTAGCCAGCGGTCCACGGGCCGATGCCGGGCAGCGCCAACAGCTGCCGGACCGTCTCCTCCCGGTCGCCGCCCGGTGCCAGGTCCAGGTGCCCGTCGATGACCGCCCGCGCCAGCCCGCGGATCGTCTCCCGCCGTCCGACCGGCATCCCGAACGCGGTGTCCGGCTTCCCGAGCACGTCCTCCGCGCTGGGAAACCCCCGGAGCAGCCCAGGCTGGTTCCCGGCGTGTTGATCATGAGGTTGGCCGGCGATTGGATCTCCGTTCGGCCCGTCAACCTCATGATCGACGTGGTCCTCGGTGGAGCCGGGTGCGGCCAGTAGGCGGATGAGAGTGGTGCGGGCTGAGGTGACTGAGACCTGCTGGCCGATGATGGCGCGGACCGCCAGCTCGAAGCCGTCCACCGCCCGGGGAACCCGGATGCCCGGTTCGGCGGCGACCGCCGGGGCGAGCGCCGGGTCGGCGGCGAGCGTGGCGTCGATGGCGGCCGGGTCCGCGTCCAGGTCGAGCAGCCGGCGGCAGCGGGCCACCGCCGGCGCCAGGTCGCGCAGGTCGGCCAGCCGCAGCGTCGCCGCGACGTGCCCGGCCGCCGGGGTCAGCGCCACCTGGCCGGTGCCGTGCGGCAACCGCAACCCCCGGTGGTACGTCCCGTCGCGGACCTCGTCCACGCCGGGCAGCGCCCGCACCGCCAGGAAGTCCAGCAGCGCCTGGGCGTGCAGCGGGGGGCGGTACGCCAGCCGGAGCGTGATGGTCCCCGCCCCGGGAGGTGCCTGGTGCCGGCCACGAGCCGTGCGCAGCTCGGACGGGGCGATCCCGTACACCTCGCGGACCGTGTCGTTGAACTGCCGCACGCTGCCGAAGCCGGCGGCGAACGCGATCTCGGCCATCCCCAGGCCGGTCGTCTCGATCAGGATCCGGGCGGTCTGCGCCCGCTGGGCCCGGGCCAGCGCGAGCGGCCCGGCACCCATCTCGGCGCGCAGCATCCGGTGCAGGTGCCGCTCGGTGTAGCCGAGTCGGGCGGCCAGCCCGGGGACGCCGTCGCGGTCGACCACCCCGTCGGAGATCAGCCGCATCGCCCGCCCGACCACGTCGGCGCGGACGTCCCACTGCGGCGAGCCGGGTGCGGCGTCCGGCCGGCAGCGGCGGCAGGCGCGCAGCCCGGCGCCCTGTGCCGCGGCTGCGGACGGGAAGAACCGGACGTTCTGTCGCTTGGGCGTGGTCGCCGGGCAGGACGGCCGGCAGTAGATCCCGGTGGACGTCACGCCCGTGTAGAACCAGCCGTCGAACCGCTGGTCACGGCTGTCCACAGCTCGGTAGCACCGCTCGAAATCCATCTCCACGCCACCGATGATGCCCCGCTCGCCGGGCTCGCGGCTGGCGGGAATCGGACCTGGGCGTGCGGCCCGGCAGCCGGCGGCTTGACGGCCGTCCGCGGCAACCGCCGCCGGGTGGCCGTCAGCGGCGGCGCCGGTGGGGTTGGCCGGAGCGTGTGGGCTGACCGGACCGTGCCGGCTGGCTGGACCGCGCGGGCTGGCCGAAACGGGCGGGTCGGGCGGTCAGCAGGGCCGACCGGAACACGCCGTCCGGGTCGTACCGTCGCCAGAGCCGCCGCACCCGGGCGCCGGTCTCACCCGGGTAGATCCGGGCGAACGCGGCCGGGTCCGGCCGGCTCTCGAAGTTGACGTACGCGCCGTCGGCCCGGCCGGCGACGCCCCGCCAGGCGGCATCCAAGGCCGCGCCGCCCTGCGGCGGGAAGACCGAGGCGATGACCAGGGTGTTCTGGTGCCGGTGCGGGTAGGCGGTCGCGTCGGGGGCGACGTCGTTGACCGCCCCGCCCACCGAGCGGAGCTGGATGACCGCCCGGCCGGGACCGGTCACTGCCCGCATCAGGGCCCGAGAGCCGGCGTCGTCCAGCTCGGTGAACAGGCCGTTGGTGGTCGTGCCCCGCTGCTGCCCGACGTTCGGGTTCAGGTGTGCGGTCGGCACCAGGGACGGATAGGGCAGCAGGTCGGTCCGGTGTTCGAGCAGCTTCCCGATGGCCAGCAGCGGCTCCATCACGGGTCGGGCCCGGCGCAGGCTCTCGGCGGCGACCACGGCGGTGATCGACATGAGGGCCGACCGTCCCTCCACGAACAGCACGGCGGCTGCCGACAACTCCCGTGGGGCCTGCGCCAGGTAGCCCGCCCACTCCCGAACGGTGCGGCCGTCGGGGTGCGCCTCGACGACCAGTTGCGCCACCCCGACGTTGCGCTGCTCGGTGGCCTCGATCTCGAACGCCACCACGATCCCCGCTCCCGCGCCGGCACCCCGAACCAGCCAGAACAGCTCCGGCTCGTGCTCCGCGTCCGCGCGCAACAGCGTCCCGTCCGCGAGCACCACCTCCACCGCGCGGACGCGATCGATGGTGAGGCCGTACGAGCGGACCAGCCAGCCGACGCCACCCCCGGTGGCCAGGCCGCCCACGCCGACGTTGCCGTGGTCACCTGAACTGATCACCAGGCCGTACCGGGCCAGCGCCGTCGCGACATTCGCCCAGCGGGCGCCGGCCTCGACCCGGACCAGCCCGGCCCGCTCGTCGAGCACCTGCACCCGGTTGAGCATGGACAGGTCGATGACCAGGCCACCGTTGTTGGAGGAGGTGCCGGCGAGACCGTGCCCGCCGCTGCGGACGGCGATCGGCAGCCGCTGCTCCCGCGCGTAGCGGATCGCGGCGACCACCTGCGCGACGTTCTTCGGCAGCAGGACACCGGCCGGCGAGGCCGGCGTGGTGTACGTCGAGCGCAGCTGCGCGTACCGGCGATCGCCGGGGGTGACGAGCTGCCCGGTGAGCGGACCGGGCACCCGGGCCAGGGCGGGACTCATCGCTGCCTTCGCAGCTCAGGCGCCGTCGGGTGTCCGTGATCGGTCATCGCTCAAGAGTGGGCGGCCGTACCGACCTTGGCAAACCGCGCCCTGTCCGACGGGATGCGCAGCGCATACCGGTGCGGGGAGTACCGGGCCGTGGTGACCGAGATCTCCGACCGGCTTCTCGCGCGGCAGCTCAAGGAGCTGGAGTGACGGGCTTACCAAGGACGGGCCGGCCGGTCGGACCGGGCGGGAAAAGCGCCCGGCCCGACCGGATCTGATCAGCTCACCGGGCTGGGCACCCCGGGCGGGCCGAGCGGGGTCGGCGTGGCCGACGGCCGTGCCGGGCTTGGCTTAACCGGCACGCCGGGCGGGCCGAGCGGGGTCGGCGTGGCCGACGGTCGTGCCGGGCTCGGCTTACCCGGCACGCCGGGCGGGCCGGACGGGCTGGGTACGACGATCGGCCCGGTCGGGCTGGGTGCGCCGGGCGGCGCGGACGGGCTGGGTACGACGATCGGCCCGGTCGGGCTGGGTACGCCGGGCGGCCCGGACGGGCTGGGCGCGGCCGGACGGGGTTGGTCGGAGCCGGTCGCCGCGAGGGCGATCGGGGTGGCGATCAGGATGGCCGCGAGCGTGCCCACCGCGCCCATCGTCACCGTGGCCCGGCGCCGGTTGCGCACCCGCCGTTCCGCTCGGCTCAACTGGTCATGCACGATCGGTGCCTCCTCGGCCAGGTCGGTGAGGGTGGAGCGGATGAGGATTTCGAAGCGGTCGGTCATCGCCGTACCTCCAGCAATTCGACCTCCGGCAGGAGTTCGCGCAGTCGGCTGACCGCCCGGTGGGTACGGCTGCGGACCGTGCCCACCGAGCAGCCCAGCAGCTCGGCCACCCGGGCCTCGGGCAGGTCCTCGTAGTAGCGAAGGACCACCACCGCGCGCTGCGCCGGTGGCAGGTGGCGCAGCGCGGCGCGCATCGCCAACCGCACGTCCGACCCGCCGCTCGGGTCGGCGCCGACCGGTTCGTCCGCCGGGTTGAGCGGCGTCTCCCGCCACCGGCGCAGTCGCCGCCACCAACTGACCTGCTCGCGGTACATCACCACGCGCAGATACCCCTCCGGGTCGGCGTGCCGGATGCTTCCCCACTTGGGGATGGTCCGCGCCAACGCCGACTGGAACAGGTCCTCGGCGGCGCTGCGGTTCCCGGTCAGCAGGTACGCGACCCGCATCAGCGCCGGAGTCCGGCTGGCGACGAACTCGGCCAACCGGGCTCGCTCGTCCTCGTCCACCCACCACCCCTTTTTGTTGTCACCGATACAGACGCCCCAGGTCATCATCGCTATCCACGTTCGAGGGCGAATTTTCCGCCCGAAAGTGTCGGTCGCGGCGGGTAACGTCCGGCCACCAACTCAAGAAGGGGTGCGGCGATGGCGAGCGTGGCGGGTCGGGCGGCGGCATCGACACGGGACATGTTCCCGCCGCTGCCCCGTGCGGTGGTGCAGTCCTTCTACCGCCGGATGCGGGCCGTGGCGCCGGCCGCGGTCGGCGCGATCGAGCGGGACCGGGCGGCCGACGCAGAGCCGGCCTTCGCCGACACCGCCTGCGGCCGGCTGGCCCTCTCCCTGGACGATGCGGGCCTGCGGGCGCTCGGCATGTGGACGCACCACTGGTGCATGCGCTTCTACGACGACGACACCCGGGCCGGGCGGCGGCTGGTCCGGGAGATCGCCGCCCGGCCAGCGCTGGGCTGGACGGCCGACGAGGTGCGCTGGATGCTGCGCGAGTCGGTCGCGGCCGGCCCGGCCGCCGCCGAGCGGTTCACCCTGCCCCGCGCCGCCGCCGCGCAACTGCCCCCGGGGCAGCGGCCGTTCGGCGAGCTGCCCCCGGGTCACTGGCCCGAGGGTGAGGTGGTGATCCAGGACCGGCCGACCGGGGCGGCGCCAGCCGGTGAGCCGGCCGAGGGCCAGCCCACCGCCGAGCCCGACGAGGGCCAGTCCGCCGGGCCGCTTTCCCTGGTGCCCCGCCAGCGGCGCGCTGGCTGAGTCGGTCATCGTCGCGCTGGCCTGGCCCCGAGCCGGGTCTCGCGCGGGTGGGTGATCGGCCGGCGGTCGGCTGCGGCAGGATGAACGCGGCCCTGCACCGACGGAAGGACCCACATGCCCGCCAGCGAACCGACCATCCTCGCCACCAGCATGGGTTTCTTCCGGGGCGACCGGGGTCCCTTGGATCTGCGTCCCGGCCCGGTCTTCGAGCTGGCGGCCGAGCTGGCCGAGGCTGGCCCGCAGCCGCGCATCTGCTACCTCGGTCAGGCCGTCGGGGACCAGCCCACCTCGCTGGCCTCGATCTACGGCGCGTTCGCCGACACCCGGTTCCGGCTGTCGCACCTCGCCCTGTTCCCGATGCCGAACGTCGAGGACATCCGCGCCCACCTGCTCGCCCAGGACGTGATCTGGGTCGGCGGCGGCAGCGTGGCCAACCTGGTCGCGGTCTGGCGGGTGCACGGGCTCGGCGAGATCCTGCACGAGTGCTGGCAGGCCGGCGTGGTGCTGGGCGGCGTCTCCGCCGGTTCGATCTGCTGGCATGTGGGCGGCGCCACGGACAGCTACGGCCCCCGACTGCGCGGCTTCACCGAGGGTCTGGGCTGGCTGCCGTACGGCAACGGCGTGCACTACGACAGCGAAGGCCAGCGGCGACCGTTGATGCACGAGCTGGTCGGCGACGGGACGCTGCCCACCAGCCACTGCACCGACGACGGGGTCGGCCTGGTCTACCGGGGGACCCGGCTGGTCGAGGCGGTCGCCGACCGCGAGGGCGTTTCGGCGTACGAGGTCAGCCGCGGCGCGGACGGCAGCGTCCGCGAGGCGATCATCGCCCCGCGCATGCTCGGCTGACGGCCGGTCGGCGCCGCCTCCGACGGGGGCGGCGCGGCCGGAAACCGAGCCGCGTGGACCGGTCTGGATGCCACCGGCGTAAGCTGGCCCGTCGTGAGTCTCTCCATCGGCATCGTCGGCCTGCCCAACGTCGGCAAGAGCACGCTTTTCAACGCGTTGACCAAGAACGACGTGCTGGCGGCGAACTACCCGTTCGCCACCATCGAGCCCAACGTCGGCGTGGTCGGGCTGCCTGACGAGCGGCTGGGCAAGCTGGCCGAGATCTTCTCCTCGCAGAAGGTGCTGCCGGCCCCGGTGTCGTTCGTCGACATCGCCGGCCTGGTACGTGGCGCGTCGAAGGGGCAGGGCCGGGGCAACGCCTTCCTGGCCAACATCCGGGACGCCTCGGCGATCTGCCAGGTGGTGCGGGCCTTCTCCGACCCGAACGTGGTGCACGTCGACGGCAAGATTTCCCCGGCCGACGACATCGAGACGATCAACACCGAGCTGATCCTCGCCGACCTGCAGACCCTGGACAAGGCGCTGCCCCGGTTGGAGAAGGAGGCCAAGCTCCGCAAGGACCGGGCCGCCGCCGTCGCCGCCGCGAAGCAGGCCATCGAGGTGCTCGACGGCGGCACCACCCTGTACTCCGGGGCCGCCGCCGCCAAGATCGAGCTGGAGCACCTGCGCGAGCTGCACCTGCTCACCACCAAGCCCTTCCTGTACGTCTTCAACGTCGACGAGGCCGAGCTGGCCAACGAGGCGTTCCTCGACGAGCTGCGCGCCCTGGTCGCCCCCGCCGAGGCCGTCTTCATGGACGCCAAGATCGAATCCGAGCTGGTGGACCTGCCCGAGGAGGAGGCCCGCGAGCTGCTGGAGTCGATCGGGCAGAACGAGCCCGGCCTCAACCAGCTCGTCCGGGTCGGCTTCCGCACCCTTGGGCTCCAGACGTACCTGACCGCCGGGCCGAAGGAGGCGCGCGCCTGGACCGTCCCGGTCGGCGCCACCGCGCCGGAGGCCGCGGGCGTCATCCACTCCGACTTCCAGCGCGGCTTCATCAAGGCCGAGGTGGTCTCGTACCACGACCTGGTCGAGTTTGGTTCGATGGCGGCGGCCAAGGCGGCGGGCAAGGTCCGCATCGAGGGCAAGGAGTACGTCATGCAGGACGGCGACGTGGTGGAGTTCCGCTTCAACGTCTGAATCTGTCCTGTTTACGCAGGTCATGCGGTTGATTCGTTGCTCGACTCGTGGTGCCCTTCGGTAGCCCGGCCCGCTCGACAGCCGCCGAGAAGATCAGCGAGCCGTAGTAGTCGTGCCGGTACGGGCCGGCGAAGTGAGCGGCGTGTCTTCGGCTCGGTGCGGACCTTGGACTGTGGCGCGAACTGCCATTCGATCCGAACTGTCCGGGCGAGGTGGTCGACATCCTGGACGCGCAGTGCGAGCAGCTCGCCGAGGCGAAGCCCGAGGCCGGCTTGCACGATCACCATGGCGTAATTGCGGGCGGGCATCGCGGCGGTGCTGCCTGTGTTCCTGCTCGACATGGTGGTCCAGGGTGCCGGATTCGCGGTTACTGTCGCTGTCATGCGTACACGGCACCCAGGATGGCTTTCGTTGCAGCTCGACGCGATCTACTGCGCGGTGGCGGCGGTGTCGCTGGCCCTGTTCGTGGATTCGGTGTCGGAGCGGTTGGCCGTGCCGCCCGCGTTGACCATCGCGGTCGCGGTCGGTATCGGCGGTTGGGCGTTCGCGCTGCACCGCGTCGCCGGGCGTCCCCGGCTCCGACCGTGGCTGGTGGGGGTACTCATCGCCAATGTCGTCGCGGCCATGCTGATCGCGGTGTTCGCGGCGGTCCGGCCGTGGGATGGCGCGTTTACGGTGCTGCTCGCCGCCGTGGCCGTCGAGGTCGCAGCGTTTGCGGTCAGCCAGGCCGTGGCCCTGCGTCAAGCGGCCCCGGGCATTTGAGGAACGAAGAGGCCTCGACGTTGACGATCAACACAACGATCAACCGGCGCGATAGCAGGACCGACGGCGAACTCCTCTTCTCTGTCCTGGCCGACGCAACAGCCGCTGAGCAGGCTGACGTGCGGGTGCTCGGACGAGCGCCGGCTGACCCTGAGCGGGTGATCGTTCTCGTGGCACGAATCCCAGAACGGCGTCAGGCCGCGTTCCCGCTGGTGGCGGGACAGCCGATCTAAGTTCCGCTTCAACGTCTTGCAGGACGGGTCACCGCAGCCCCGCCCAGGGATCCTCCCGACGCCACAGGGTCGGCAGGTGCAGAGCGACCCGCTCGTCGTGAGCCAGTCGGGTGAGGACCCCCATGGTGACGTCGAGGTCGTCGCCCGCGTACGGCAGGGCGCGCAGCGGCCGGTCGAGCGGGCGGAAGAAGTCGTCCCAGTGGACGAGGACCACGCGACGGGCTCCGACGGCCCGTACGGTCTGCGCCCAGTACGCGCGAATGTAGTCCTCGTCCTGCACGCCGAGCTGGCCGATGCCCAGGTAGACGACGTCGGCGCGACGCCCGTCGAGCGCTCCCGGCCGGTGGCCGGCGCTGCCCTGGACCAGGGCGGTCCGGCCGCTCTCGTGCGCGACGAGCACCGACCAGGCTTCACCACACCGGTAGGCGGACGCCCTGGCCGGGGGCACCACGGGTTCGGTGATGGTGCCGGGGAAGCGGTCCGGTGGGCAGTGTTCGGACTCGACGAACGTGAGGGTGAAGGCTCCCAGGGACATCGGCTCGTGGGGCGTGACGACGTGGATGCGGTCGTCGGTGAGGCCGGCCCCTCGGCCGACGTTGGCCGCGGAGTGGCCGCCGGCGAGCGCCGCGCCGGTACGCAGGGCGACGGTCGCGGAGTCCATGACGTGATCGAAGTGGGTGTGTACGGGGATCACGGCGGCCAGCCGGCGGCCCCCGTGGCCCAGTCCCAGCCGGGCGAGCGTCGAGCTGATGCGCGCGTCGTCGGGTGTGAGCCTGCCGAGGGCGACCCTGAGCAGGGACGGCCGGGAAAAGAACCCGTCGGTCAGCACCGCCGTGTCGCCGTCGTCGAAGAGCAGGCTGGAGACGCCGAGAAAGGTGACGCTGAAGCCCTCCGCAGCGGGTGGGACGTCGAACCGGTCGGCGTACGCGGCCAGGTCGGGCCGGCCGAGCTTCATGCGCATGGGGTGGCTACCTTCTGACGGGTGGTCGGCCGGTCGGCGTACGGTCGCGGTCGCCGACCTGGTCCAGGCTCCGGGCGATGTCGAGCAAGGAGTGCCGGACGCCGCTGTTTTATCACGCAGTGACAAGGTGGACCCTCAACCGCTGCGGTTTGATCGTCAGCGGATACGCCGGTGGGGAGAGTGCCTGTCATGGACGCAGACGTCATCGTTGTCGGCGCCGGGTTGGCCGGTCTGGTCGCCGCCGCCGAACTCGCGGAGGCGGGCCGCCGGGTGATCCTGCTCGACCAGGAGCCCGAGACGAATCTGGGTGGGCAGGCGTTCTGGTCCTTCGGCGGCCTGTTCCTGGTCGACTCGCCGGAGCAGCGCCGGATGGGGATCCGGGACTCGCACGAGCTCGCCCTGCAGGACTGGCTCGGCACGGCCGGGTTCGACCGGCCCGAGGACGAGTGGCCGCGCAGGTGGGCCGAGGCGTACGTGGACTTCGCGGCCGGGGAGAAACGGTCCTGGCTGCACGCCCGGGGCGTACGGTTCTTCCCGGTGGTCGGCTGGGCCGAGCGCGGCGGGTACGGGGCCATCGGGCACGGCAACTCGGTCCCGCGTTTCCACGTCACCTGGGGCACCGGACCCGCGGTCGTCGCGCCGTTCGCCCGCCGGGTCCGTGACGCCGCCGCGAAGGGACTGGTCACCCTCGCGTTCCGGCACCGGGTCGACGAGCTTGTCGTGACCGACGGTGTCGTGACCGGCGTACGGGGTGCTGTCCTGGAGCCGAGCGACTCCGCCCGCGGGGTGGCCAGCAGCCGCACGGTGGTCGGTGACTTCGAGTTGACCGCCCAGGCCGTCCTGGTGGCCTCCGGCGGTATCGGTGCCGACCATGACCTGGTCCGGAGGAACTGGCCGGCCCGGCTCGGTACCGCACCCGAGCGCATGATCACCGGTGTCCCCGCCCACGTGGACGGGCGGATGCTGCGGATCACCCAGGACGCCGGCGGCACCGTCATCAACCCCGACCGGATGTGGCACTACGTCGAGGGCGTGCAGAACTGGAACCCCATTTGGGCCGGCCACGGCATCCGAATCCTGCCCGGGCCCTCCTCGATGTGGTTCGACGCCACCGGCAACCGGCTGCCCGGACCGCTCTACCCCGGCTTCGACACCCTCGGCACGCTGGCGCACCTGCGGACCACCGGGCACGACCACAGTTGGTTCGTACTCACCCAGAAGATCATCGAGAAGGAGTTCGCGCTCTCCGGCTCCGAACAGAACCCTGACCTCACCAACAAGTCGGTCCGGCAGACCCTCGGCCGCATTCGCCCCGGCGCACCCGCACCCGTTGAGGCGTTCAAGCAGCACGGCGAGGACTTCGTCGTCGCTCACACCCTCGACGAACTCGTCGCCGGTATGAACGCGCTGACCGGCACGCCCCTGCTCGACGTCGAGGACATCCGACGCGAGGTCGTCGCCCGCGACCGGGAACTGGACAACGCGTTCACCAAGGACGGCCAGATCTCCGCCATCCACAACGCCCGCCGGTACCGCGGCGACAAGCTGGTCCGTACGGCAACCCCGCACAAGATCCTCGACCCGAAGGCCGGCCCACTCATCGCGGTCCGGCTGCACGTGATCACCCGCAAGACCCTCGGCGGCCTGCAGACCGACCTGTCGGGACGGGTGCTCAACTCCGACGCGACCCCGATCCCCGGCCTGTACGCCGCAGGTGAGGCGAGCGGATTCGGCGGGGGCGGCGTGCACGGCTACCGCTCCCTGGAGGGCACCTTCCTCGGCGGCTGCATCTTCTCCGGCCGCCAGGCCGGCCGCGCGATCGCGCAGGCAACCGCGTGACGGTGGCGCGGCGGGTCGGGCGGGCGCGGGCTGGTCGGCGTCCCGGCGCGGTTCCGACCAGGCCGGGATCGGCCAAGGGGCGGGTTCAGCCGTTGCGCGGGGCGTACATGATGATGGCGACCCCGACCAGGCAGATGGCCGCGCCGACGACGTCGTAGCGGTCGGGGCGGAACTTGTCGACGATCATGGCCCAGGCCAGGGAACCGGCAACGAAGACACCGCCGTACGCGGCCAGGATGCGGCCGAAGTTCGGGTCGGGTTGGAAGGTGGCGACGAAACCGTAGAACCCGAGGGCGATGACCCCGGCCGCCACCCACAGCAGGCCCCGGTTCTCGCGCCAGCCCTGCCACACGAGCCAGGCCCCGCCGACCTCGAACAGCGCGGCGAGCAGGAACAACAGGATCGAGCGGGCGACGGTCATGGTTCGGACGGTAGCGGGACCACCACGTGGTCCTGCGGGTTGGGCCGCCCGCCGGCCGCCTACGATCTCGCCATGATCACGCCGCCCCTGCCGCCCGAGGCGCTCGCCCGCTATCCCGGCCTGGAGAAGCTCGGCCGCACGACGACCCGGCTGCACCCGCGTCCTGGGGCGGTCACGGCCACCGACAGCCACGTCGGCGGGCCGCTGCGCTGGCCGGCCGACGAGCCCTGGCCCACCTGCGACGTGCCGCACATGGTCCACGAGGAGGTGCCGATCCCGGCGGAGCTGGCGACCCGGATGCGGACGGCGGAGCGCGGGCGCAGGCAGTCACACGTCCTTGCCGAGGGCGAGCTCGATCTGCACCAGGAGTTGGCCGCCCTGGTCGGCCCGGGTTTCGTCGGCTGGGGCTCGCGCGACGGCGGCCCGGTCGTCGGCTACCGGTACGTGCCGCGAGAACACCCCGCGCCCAACCCGATGGTTGCGCTGGCGCAACTGCGCGCCGAGGACGTACCCGACCTGCCCCGCCCCGGTGGGGCAGACCTGTTGCAGGTGTTGTGGTGCCCGTTCGAACACTCCGAGGGCCCGTGGGGGCCGACGGTGAAGCTGCGCTGGCGGCGGGAGGCGGAGCTGACCGACCTCCTCGCGGAGCCGCCGCGCGGCGAGGTCGGCACCGACGGGTACGTGCCCCGGCCGTGCCGGCTGCACCCGGAGCAGGTCGTCGAGTACCCGTACCCGGAGGAACTGCCGGAGAACCTGCAGCGGCTGGTCGACGAGGACGAGGACGAGGAGTACGTCGACACCTTCATGGCGCCCGGGTGGAAGGTCGGCGGGTACGCCAACTGGAGCCTCACGGATCTGGGCCCCACGCCGTGCCCCCGCTGTGCCGGTCCCACGACGTTGACCCTGGTCATCGACTCCTCCGAGCGGGGCACCGAGCGGTGGCAGCCGACGCGGGCGGACGGCGAGCCGGACGACGATTCGTACGAGCCGACCGGGGTGGTCGTCGGCCGGCACGGCGCGCTGCGCGTCTTCGCCTGCCTGACCTGCCCGGACGTGCCGTTCCTGCTCGACCAGCAGTGAGGTGAGGTGACCGTGCCGTCGACGAACCCGTGGCTGTCCGGACCCACTCCCAACGGCCGCCTGCCGCGCGAACGGCTGGAGGAGCGCATCCTCAACCCAGGACACCGGCTGCAGGCGAGTTGGACGCTCCTATTTCCGTCAAGTGGGTGGGTTCAGGTTGGAAGTAGGTGTCTGGTGGGGGCGTAGTCGATCTTCCAGTCGGTGTAGACGCCGAGGGTGCCGTCGGCTACGCAGCGCAGCCCGAGGCTGATCCAGCGAACCTCGTTGGCGGTGTTCATGGCGTAGCCGACGCCGACCGTGAAGGTCTCTCCTCCACAGGGACAGGCGCACTCCTCCAGCTCAGCATCTTCGAGGTGGTCGGCGATGGGCGTCCCGGTCTGGCAGTCATGGCAGATGATCGTCACCGCGCCACAGGCCAGCGGTCTTCCTGATGGGCACGGTCAGCTCCTAGCACGCTGAGCAGAGCGAAGGTTTCGCGAGCAATGTATGCGCGCAGCCATCAGCCAACGGCGGCGAGTCGCAACGACATCAAATGCTGCTCTGCATGTTGAGCCGCAGCGCGTGCAGTGCCACCTCCTCGAACGACTGGTCGAACAACTCGACCATCACATCGTCGGAGAGGACCTCGACAAGGTCCTCATGGCACACCAGGAGAAAGTGGCGCTTCCGCCATGAGGATGTGTGGTCGGGAAACTTCACACGGTTCTGTGCCTCCAGCCGGCCGGGCCACGGCGATCCCTGCACCTCGTAGAACCCGTAGTCCCAAGTGTCAGTCGGGTCATAGAGGGGGTGACCGGGCAACGCTTCATCATTCGGGTAGCCGAAGATCACCTGCGAAAAACCGGTGAAGGTCGCCATTGCTACTCGGCGCTGCCCTGCTTCCACCATGGCGACGAAGACCAGGCGACAGCTACGTTCGTCCACGAGCAGCAGTTCGCCCGATCCGGACGGCGACGGAATCGCTCCGAGGTCCAGCATGACCACCTGCGGCTTCACCCGCAGGATCTTATTCACCCCCGCAAAAGGGGGGTACGCGGCGCATGGGAGACCACGGCTTGGGTGACTAGCTGGGTGACGACGGGGATGACCTCGGCCGGAGGCCAGCGGACCACGATGGACACGGCTGCGCCGACCCGATCCTTCCGCTCCCGCACACCTGCGGCGGCGACCGGATCGCGTCCGACGAACTGGGCTGGTACTGCGACTGCCCACGTGCCGAGTGCCGCCGACGGCAGCAGGGGATCTGGCCGACCGGCCGTCGGTACTGACCAGGTGCTCCGGAGTATCGGCTCTCGCGGCTACAGCTCGGCCCAGGCACCCAGTTCGTTGCCGCTGGGGTCGGTGAAGTGGAATCGGCGGCCACCGGGGAACTCGTACGGCCCGTTCACCACCTGGCCGCCGGCGTCCTTCACCGCCTGCACGGACCGGTCGAGGTCGGCCGAGTAGAGCAGCACGAGCGGGCCACCTGCCCGGACTTCCTGGTCGACGCGCAGGCCACCCACCTCGGGTGCGGGGTCGCCGAGCGGGCTGCGGATGCCGGCGTACTCCGGTCCGTAGTCGTTGAACTGCCAGCCGAAGGCGTGGTGCCGGTGCGGAGAGTTTTCAGACATGCGCCGCATTGTGCGCCCCGGGTACGACGGGAACGCGACATGCAACTAAGGGTTGCGCAACGCGAGTCGGCTGTCGTACGTTGATGCAACCAAAGGTTGCGGAAGGTTGTGAGCATGGAACAGGGATCCATCGAGCGCGACATCCATGTCGACGCTTCACCTGAGGTGGTCTTCGAGGTCGTCAGTCAGCCCGAGCACATGCGGGAATGGTGGCCTGACGACGCACGGTTCGAGCCGGTCGCGGGCGCACCCGGTGAGCTCGTGTGGCGTAACGGCGAGACGGGCGAGACGACGACCGTCGCACTCGCCGTCGTCGAGGTCGACCCTCCGAAGCGATTTTCCTTCCGGTGGTGCTTCACGGACGCGGATCGGAGCGGGCAGTCGCTGCTCGTCACCTTCGACCTGTTGCCGAGCGGTGCCGGGACCCTGGTCCGGATGACCGAGACCGGGTTCCGGGAGATGGGCTGGGAGATCGCTGTCCTGGAGGAGCAGTACCGCGACCACGAGACCGGGTGGGACCACTACATCCGGAGGCTGGGCACGTATGTTGCGCGGCTGGTTGCCACCTCATGAGCACGGCCGTCGACGATGACCTGTGGTCGGCGATCGGCGACCCCATCCGGCGTACGATGATCGACCTTCTTCTTTCCGCCGGACCAGGCACAGCCACATCGCTCAGCAAGCGGCTACCCGTCACCCGCCAAGCCGTCTCGAAGCACCTGGCCGTCCTGGACCGGGTCGGGCTGATTCACGCGGCGCCGGCCGGCCGCGAGCGCCTCTACCAGGTGGACGAGGCGCAACTTGCCCGAGCCGTCGCCCAGTTGTCAGCGGTCGGCGCGACCTGGGACGCCCGACTCCGTCGGATCAAGCGGATCGCCGAGGCGATCGAACGCAACCGCACCAACAACGAAGGAGAATGACATGGTCGACATCCTGCACCGGGTCGGCGTCGTGGCTCCGCTTGACGACGTCTACCGAGCGGTGGCAACTCCAGAGGGCCTCGCCGGCTGGTGGACGACCGACACGGTGGGCAAGAGCGAGGTCGGCGGGCAGTTGGCCTTCCGGTTCGGCGACGCCGGTGGGTTCGACATGGAGGTCCTTGAGTTGGACCCCACCGGACGGGTGCGGTGGCGGGTCGTCAACGGTCCCGAGGAATGGGTCGGCACCGAGGTCGGCTGGCGTCTCGACCAGCGCGGCGAGTACACGATCATCCAGTTCACGCACGAGGGCTGGCGCGAGCCGGTCGAGTTCATGCACCACTGCAGCACCAAGTGGGCGACGTTCCTGATGAGTCTCAAGGAACTGGTGGAGACGGGGCGCGGCAGGCCGGCGCCGGACGACGTCAGGATCAGCGACTGGCACTGATCTCGGTGACGGCTGAATCGCCGGGGGATCGCGCGCTCCGTCGCGAGATCGCGAAACCCCCGGCGATCAGGCCGAGAGCCACGATTGCCGTGGCGCAGAGCAGCAGCGTCGGGCGGGCGCCGATGACGCCCACCAGCGGGCCGCCGAGCATGGTGCCCAGTGGCACCGCCAGCACGAGGACGGCGCCGTTCGCCGCCAGCACCGCCGGTAGTTGTGCGGTGGACGTGCTGCGCTGGAACAGCGCCATCGACATGGACATGTACGGCGCCCAGATCAGGCCCGCCAGGGCGAAGGCGGGCAGCGACAGACCCACGGGTGCGCCCAGGCCGAGGGGCAGCATGGCGACGCCGAACCCGACGACGATGCCGATGGTGGTGGTCCGCAAGGGCCAGCCGCGCAGATGGCCGGCGACCACACCGCCGACGAGGCCGCCGATGCCGAACGCGGTGTAGTAGATGCCGAGCAGCGTCGCGGAGGCGTGCAGGTCATCGGTGACGTGGATCGGCATGGCCACGTACACCGGTCCGAAGAGGAAGAAGAACCCGAAGCTCAGGACCAGAAGGCCGAGCAGGGCGGGGTTGTGGCGGATGACGGCGAAGCCCGCGGTCCGTGAGGCACCGCGCTCGTACCGGTGGGCGCTGTCGGCGGCGGGAAGGGCGAGGCGGTACGTGAGGGCCAGTACGGCGAAGGTGGCGGCGTCGATGGCGATGACCCAGACCGCGCCGGCCCAGCCGATCAGGATGCCCGCCAGTGGTGGGCCGACGATGGTGGCGAACCCGGAGATGGTGGTGAGCACCGCGTTGGCCGGTAAATGGTGTCGCTGCGGCAGGAGTTCGGCGATCAGGGTGAAGCGCCCGGCGGAACCCCACGAGTGCAGCAACGCCGATGCGGCCAGCAGGACCACGTACAGCCCGATGGTGAGCACGCCGGAGAGGTAGGCGAGGGGGATCGCCGCGAGTGCCGTGGCCCGCAGGATCGCGTCCCAGCCGGCGAGCTGGGCGCCGCTACGCCCGCGCAACAGCCGGCCGAAGATGACCGTCCCGGCCGCGCTGGGCAGGGCGTACGCCGCCACCGCGATGGCGATCCACGTGCCGCGCTGGTCCTGCGGTGCGAGCTGGATGGCGAGCCAGGTCACGGCGACCACCGCCATGCCATCGCCCAGGGCGGACACCGCCAGCCCGGGCAGGACCCGCCGGAGCAGTGGGTGACTGACCACTGGCCAGTAGGGCGAGGAGCGCGGGAAACGGGCGTTGTCCGATGCCATGCTGCCAGCTGACCTGGCACGGACCCTACGGATCAACAAAGGTCGCTACCAGCAGAATCAGCTATGGGCGGAAGCCCACGTCAGTTTCCCCGGACGGAGGTCGACTCCGGTTCCGTGTGGACCCGGAACCGGAGTCGACCAACTGCAGCTACTCCGCGCGGTAGACGGAGATGTGGGCCGTGCTGTCAGCGTCGAACGGTCGCCGATGCCAGTCGGCGTACCGCTCGGTGAGCCGGAGCCCGGCCTGCTGCGCCATCGCGTCGATCTGGTGCGGCCAGGCGTACCGCATGGCGAAGGGCTTCAGGTGCACACCGTCGCCGTCGAACGTGATGGTCTGCCGGATGAAGCGCTGCGCCGGTCGGTCGTACCGGTGTAGCCGGATCGTCGCGGAGTCCTCGGTCACGGCGCGGACCTGCACCTGCTCGTCGGAGTCGAAGCTGCGCGGGTCGGGCACGAATGCCTCGACGACGAACGCGCCGCCGGGCGACAGCACCCGGGCGACGTTGCGGAAGCAGTCCGCCTGCCGCTCAGCGTCGACCAGGTTGAACAGCGTGTTGTAGACCAGGTACGCCAGGCGGAACGGGCCCGGTACGCCCACGTCCGCCATGTCGCCGACCACCACCGGGATGTGCTCGCCGCCGGGCTTGGCCCGCAGCTTCGCCAGCATCTCCTCGGACGCCTCGACGCCGTGCACGGTGAGGCCGCGCTCGGCCAGCGGCAGGGCGATCCGGCCGGTGCCGATCGCCAGTTCGAGAACCGGCCCGTCGTCGGCCAGGTCGGCCAGGAAGTCGACGGCCGGCGTCGGGTCGGGGTTGGGTCCGTCGTCGTAGCCGACGGCCCACAGTCGGCCGAAGAGGCCGGGATCGTCGAAGACCGACATCAGCGGCCTCCGGGGTTGGTGTCAGTGGCGCGCAGCCGCGCCGTGGCCAGGGAAGCAGGTCTGCTCACGAAGTCTCGATTCCTCAGGTCGGATGACGTTCGGTCGGGGGGACTCCGTTGAGTGGGGCATGGCGGCTGCTCCTTTCGCGCGGCTGTCGGCTGAGGACACCAGAGGTCGCCGGGGCCCGGCAAGGCATTTACCTCCGCCGGGCCCGCAGCAGGCCGGACCGGGTCAGGAGATGTGGTGCAGGATCACGTTGTGCACGTGGTGGCTCTTCTGCGCGCCACGGAACTCCACCTCGTACGTGTGCGTACCGACGTGGATGGCGATCGCCCCGGTGGAGAAGAACGTGCCGCCCCAGGACTTGTTGCTGACCACGCTCACGCTGGTGATCTTCGAGTACGGAATGCTGGTGATCGCATGCCGCTTCCCGACGAAGGAACGGTCCTGGATGATCACGCGCCGATCGGTCAGCCCGATGAACCCGGTGCCGGTGCCGACAGCGTCGTAGACGGCAATGATCTGCTCACCGTCGAGGAGTCCACTCTCGATCTGCTG
Organism: Micromonospora sp. NPDC005173; assembly: GCF_040608515.1. Classification (NCBI taxonomy): domain Bacteria; kingdom Bacillati; phylum Actinomycetota; class Actinomycetes; order Micromonosporales; family Micromonosporaceae; genus Micromonospora; species Micromonospora sp. NPDC005173. Next base: position 33,782 of record NZ_JBEXIK010000016.1, on the reverse strand, counting down.
GACCTGCTCCTTGCGGTCGTACGCGATGTTCGCCATGTGAACCAGGCTAGGCAACCGGTGCCAGCCGGCTGGCCTGGGCGATGACCAGGAACTCGCCGTGCCTCATCGGGGGTTCGCCTCGGTCGCGGCGCGGACGAACTCCAGCACCCGGGCGGTGCTGTTGCTGGCCAGCCAGATCGGCCCCCGCTCGATCGGCGGCGCGTCGTGGATCGGCACGTACGCCACGTCGGGGCGCGGGTAGTAGCGCCGGGTGTGCTCGCCCACCGGCAGCACGCCACGGCCCAGCGCCACCAGGGACAGCATCTCGGAGAACGTGTTCCCGGTGGGGCCCTTCGGCACCGGCCGGCCGGACGGGGTGCGCTCCGGGGTCCGGTCCCGCTTGAACTCCGTCGAGGTCACCGTCGGGTACTGCACCACCGGATGGTCGGCGAGCACCTCCAGCGACACGGACCGCTCCCGGGTGAGCGGGTGGCCCGCGGCCACCGCCAGCACCCGGTCCTCGGAGAGCAGCGCCGGGCCGTTGGCCATCCCGTCGAAGGGGTACGAGGCGATGAGCACGTCGGTGGAGCCGTCGAGCAGGCCGGAGCGGGTGGTGGCCAGCTGCGCCTCGTGCACCTCCACCCGGCAGTCGGGGTGTCGCTCGGTGAACAGGGCGACCGCCCGGAGCAGCACCGGCGCGGTCCACTCGCCCAGGAACGCCACCCGCAGTGTCCCGGTGACGCCCCGCCCGGCGTCGACCGCGCGACGGACCGCCTCGTCCATCCCGGCCACCAGCGGGGCCAGCTCGTCGGCGAGCTGCCGCCCGATCGGGGTGAGCTGGACGACCCGACTGGTCCGGGCGAACAGCGGCGCCCCGATCCGGCGTTCCAGCTTCTTGACCACGTGGCTGACCCGGCCGGTGCTGACCCGCAGCCGCTCGGCGGTCCGACCGAAGTGCAGCTCCTCGGCGAGGGTCAGAAAGGTCTCGACCTCGTACCGCTCCAGCACGCCGCTCCCACCGTTGACCTGTGCGCAACGATCGTAGCGGCAACGGCTCTTGGTCGGCGGCGCCCGTCAGCGGATCGTGAACGCGGCAAGGAAACCACTCGACCGAAGGGCTTCGCGATGAGCATCGACGACTACCTGGCCGGCCTGCCCGGCCCGCTGCGCGAGATCGGGGAGAAGCTGACGCCCGTCATCGCCGCCGCGCTGCCCGGGGCGACCGGCGCGATGTGGCACGGTCACCCGGTCTGGAGCCTGGGCGACCGGCCGGGCCTGCGCCCGGTCTGCCTGCTCAAGGCGTACCGGTCGGATGTCACCTTCGGGCTGTGGCGGGGGCAGGAGATCAGCGACCCGTCCGGGCGACTGGTGCCCGGCGCACGGGCGATGGCGGCGGTGAAGTTGCGTGGCGTCGCCGACATCGACCCGGCGCTGTTCACCGACTGGCTCCGCGCGGCGGCCGCGCTGGAGGAGGCGTGAGCACGGTACGCGTGACCGGTTTCGACCATCTGGTGCTGACCGTCGCCGATGTGGAGCGGGCCCTGGACTTCTACTGCGGCCGGCTCGGGCTGGAGCCGGTACGGGTCGACGAGTGGCGAGCCGGTGCCGTGCCGTTCCCGTCGGTGCGGATCAGCCCGGAAAGCATCATCGACCTCGTCCACGGCGACCGGCAGGGCGCGAATGTCGACCACTTCTGCCTGGTGGTGGCACCGCTGGACTGGGCGCAGGTGATCGAGTCGGGCACCTTCACGGTGCTGACCGGCCCGGTCAGCCGGTTCGGCGCCCGCGGCACGGCGACCTCGATCTACGTGCGGGACCCGGACGGCAACTCGGTGGAGCTGCGCTGGTACCCACCGATGTAGCGGGACCTCAGGACTCGGTGACCGTCCGGTAGACGTCCTCGATCCGGGCAGCCAGCAGGACCTCGCCCTCGGTCAGCGGCTCCCCGTTGCCATGCCCGACCCGGATCTGGGTACTGTCAGCGTGGCGGCTGATCTCGGGGCGCAGGTGCAGCGCGTCGGCGACGACCTTCACCCGTTCGGTCAGCGCCGCGTGTTGGGTATCGTCGATCACGAGAGTCCGCCTGATCTGCTCGCCTTCCCGCGTCCAACCAGATAGCAAGGTCAACGCGTCGGAAAGGTAATCGTGCTTGGCCCGGCTGTTGAACAGCACGCGCATAACCGCACCCCCCAAGCGCCGTTGCCGGCTTGTGGCCAAATCGTCGCCATCCCGTGTCTTGTCGGTGCCCTCTAGTCTGTCGTCGCACGGAAGGGGTGTCCACGCCCACACTTCCGGGTTCTATTGACCTAGCGGCCGGTTACGGTACCCAAACCGCCGATTGATCTGGCACCCTGGACGCCCGTGCGGACCGAACGGGCTAATGGTGGCGGGCAGGCCGAACGACGGGACCTGAAGGTGATCGTGGGTGCGGCGATCATCCGGGGCGGGCGGGTGCTCGCCTGTGCGCGTTCCGCCCCGCCTGAGGTGGCGGGGATGTGGGAGTTCCCCGGCGGGAAGGTCGAGCCGGGGGAGGCCGAGATCGACGCGCTGATCCGGGAGTGTTCCGAGGAGTTGGCCGTACGCGTGGAGATCGGCGACCGGGTCGGCCGCGACGTGCGGATGGCCCACGGCCGCTCGGTGCTCAAGGTGTACGCCGCCCGCCTGCTGGACGGCGACGAGCCGCAGGCGCTGGAGCACTCGGCCATGCGCTGGCTCTCCGCCGCCGAGCTGGACTCGGTCACCTGGCTCCCGGCCGATGCCCCCATCGTTGCCGCGCTGCGTCCCGTCCTCGCCGAGGGCAGACCACCGAAGCGCTGATCGGGTTGGCGGGCTCGTCGAGCCAGGCACGTCCGCCAACGTCATGATCAACGCCGGAAATGGGGACGGGGCCCCCGGCAGTGCCGGTGGGCCCCCGTCCTGGTGGTCGTGCTCAGTGCTTGTCCTGCTCCGGGTGGGCGAAGTTGAGGTGCTCCGGAGGCAGCGGGAAGGTCACGTCGTCGCCGAACGGCGACGGCGCGGCGGCCCGGTCGAAGGTGAGCTCGGTCAGCGGCAGCTTGCCCCGGTCGTCGACCGCTGGCGCGGTCGGGTGGGGCACCTCCCGTTGCCAGTTGACGCCGCTCTGCGCCTGCGCCTCGGCCTGCGGGTCGTGCGAACGGCCCGCGTGCGAGTGCACCCCGCCCCCGGCCGCGCCCGGCGACGTCGCCGAGCCCTGACGGGCGGTGGTCACGCTGGTCTGGGGCGTCTCGCCCCGACGGAAGATCTTGCTACCAAGCCACACAAGGGGATCGTACCTGCGGTCGACGACCCGCTCCTTCATGGGGATGATCCCGTTGTCAGTGATCTTGATGTGCTCGGGGCAGACCTCGGTGCAGCACTTGGTGATGTTGCAGAAGCCGAGGCCCTGTTCGGCCTGTGCGTACTCCTTGCGGTCGGTCCGGGCGTCCAGCGGGTGCATGTCCAGCTCGGCCGCCCTGATGAAGTACCGCGGCCCGGAGAACGCCTGCTTGTTCTCGTCGTGGTCGCGGATCACGTGGCAGACAGTCTGGCACAGGAAGCACTCGATGCACTTGCGGAACTCCTGCGAGCGCTCGACGTCGACCTGCTGCATCCGGTAGTCGCCGGGGGCCACGTCCGCCGGAGGGGCGAACGCGGGCGTCTCCCGGGCCTTCTCGTAGTTGAACGAGACGTCGGTGACCAGGTCCCGGATCACCGGGAAGGTGCGCAGCGGGGTGACCGTGACGGTCTCCTCGTCACCGAAGGTCGACATCCGGGTCATGCAGCCCAGCCGCGGCTTGCCGTTGATCTCCATGGAACAGGAGCCACACTTGCCGGCCTTGCAGTTCCACCGGCAGGCCAGGTCGGGCGCGTCGGTGGCCTGCAACCGGTGGATGACGTCGAGGACCACCTCGCCCTCGTTCACCTCGACCATGTAGTCCTGCAGGTCCCCGCCGGTCTCGTCGCCCCGCCAGATCCGGAACTGACGCTTCGCGCTCATCGGTTGTCCGCCTCTCCAGCGTCGACGACGAGGGCGTCGAAGTCGGCGAGCTCCTCGTCGGTGAGGTACTTGGCCAGCTCCGCCCGGTCGAAGAGGCCGATCAGCTCCGGCCGCATCTTCGGCAGCGGCTTACGGGTCAGCCGCACGGCGTCGCCGTCCAGCGCGCAGACCAGGTTCACCTGCCGCCACTTCGGCTCCATCGCCGGGTAGTCCTCCCGGGTGTGCCCGCCGCGCGACTCCTGCCGCTCCAGCGCCGCCTTCGCGGTGCACTCCGAGACCACCAGCATGTTGCGCAGGTCCAGTGCCAGGTGCCAGCCCGGGTTGTAGCGCCGGCCGCCGGCCGCGCTCACCTTGGCGACCCGCTCCCGCAGCTCGGCCAGCCGGCCCAGCGCGTCGGCCAGCTCGCCCTCTCTGCGGATGATGCCGACCAGATCCCCCATGACCGCCTGCAGGTCCTGCTGCAGGGTGTACGGGCTCTCGCCGGTGTCGCGCTGCAGCGGCGCCAACGCGGTCTCCACCGCCGCCTCGACCGCGTCCACGGCCACCTTCGGCCGGGCGGCCAGCCCGTCGGCGTAGCTGGCCGCGTGCCCGCCCGCCCGCTTGCCGAAGACCAGCAGGTCGGACAGGGAGTTGCCGCCCAGCCGGTTGGAGCCGTGCATGCCGCCGGAGACCTCACCGGCGGCGAACAGCCCGCGCACGTGGCCGAAGGCGGCACCGGAGTCCGGGTCCACCTCGACGCCGCCCATCACGTAGTGACAGGTCGGTCCGACCTCCATCGGCTCGGCCGTGATGTCGACGTCGGCCAGCTCTTTGAACTGGTGGTACATCGACGGCAGCCGCCGGCGGATCTCGTCGGACGAGCGCCGGCTGGCGATGTCCAGGAAGACGCCGCCGGCGGGGGATCCCCGGCCGGCCTTGACCTCGCTGTTGATCGCGCGGGCGACCTCGTCGCGGGGGAGCAGCTCCGGCGGGCGGCGGTTGTTGTCCGGGTCGGTGTACCAGCGGTCCGCCTCCTCCTCGGTCTCCGCGTACTGCTTGCGGAAGACGTCGGGGACGTAGTCGAACATGAACCGCTTGCCGTCGGAGTTCTTCAGCACGCCGCCGTCGCCGCGTACCGATTCGGTGACCAGGATGCCCTTCACCGAAGGCGGCCAGACCATGCCGGTCGGGTGGAACTGGAGGAACTCCATGTTGATCAGAGTCGCCCCGGCGCGCAGCGCCAGCGCGTGACCGTCCCCGGTGTACTCCCAGGAGTTCGAGGTGACCTTGTAGGAGCGTCCGACGCCTCCGGTGGCCAGCACCACGGCCGGCGCCTCGAAGAGGATGAACTCCCCGGACTCCCGGTAGTAGCCGAACGCGCCGGCAACCCGGTCGCCGTCGAGCAGCAGCTCGGTGATGGTGGTCTCGGAGAACACCTTGATCCGGGCGTCGTACGAGCCGAACTCGCGCTTGTCCTCCTGCTGAAGCGAGACGATCTTCTGCTGGAGGGTGCGGATCAGCTCCAGACCGGTCCGGTCGCCCACGTGCGCCAGCCGGGGATACTCGTGGCCGCCGAAGTTGCGCTGGGAGATCTTGCCGTCCTTGGTGCGGTCGAAGAGCGCGCCGTACGTCTCCAGCTCCCAGATCCGCTGCGGCGACTCCTTCGCGTGCAGCTCGGCCATCCGGAAGTTGTTGAGGAACTTTCCGCCGCGCATGGTGTCCCGGAAGTGCACCTGCCAGTTGTCCCGGCTGTTCACGTTCCCCATCGCGGCGGCGGCGCCGCCCTCGGCCATCACCGTGTGCGCCTTGCCGAAGAGCGACTTGGAGATGATCGCGGTCTTCTTGCCGGCGAGCCGGGCCTCGATCGCCGCCCGCAGGCCGGCGCCGCCGGCCCCGATCACGACGACGTCGTAGTGGTGTCGTTCGATTCGCGTGGTAGTGGTCATGTCGGGGCCCTTTAGTTGATGAACCGCAGGTCGGAGAACCACTCGGCCGCGAGCGCCATGATGTAGAAGTCGGCCAGCGCCAGGGTGCCGAGGGTGATCCAGGCGAGCTGCATGTGCCGGACGTTCAACGCCGAGACGAAGGTCCAGGCCTTGTAGCGCACCGGGTGCTTGGAGAAGTGCTTGAGCCGGCCGCCGATGATGTGCCGGCAGGAGTGGCAGGAGATGGTGTACGCCCAGAGCATCACCACGTTGACCAGCAGGACGATGTTGCCCAGCCCGAAGCCGAAGCCCTTGGGGGAGTGGAAGGCGAGGATCGCGTCCCAGGTGTTGATCAGCGAGATGATCGCGGCGGCGTAGAAGAAGTAGCGGTGCAGGTTCTGCCCGAGCAGCGGGAAGCGGGTCTCACCGCCGTACTCCTTGTGCCCGTCCGGGACCGCGCAGGCCGGCGGCGACAGCCAGAACGACCGGTAGTACGCCTTGCGGTAGTAGTAGCAGGTGAGCCGGAACAGCAGCAGGAACGGCAGGGTCAGTGCGGCATCCGGGATGACCCACCAGCCGGGCAGGAACCGGCCGAAGTGCGAGGCTGCCTCGACACACCGGTCGGTCACGCACGGGGAGTAGAACGGGGTCAGGTAGTGGTACGCGTCCACCCAGTAGTTGTCATGCTGGAAGACCCGGACCGTCGCGTACGCGACCCAGGCGCTGAGCCCGATCACGGTGATCAGTGGGGCCAACCACCAGCGGTCGGTACGCAACGTTTTCGCCGCGATGGCGGCGCGCGCCCGCGCTCCCCGCGGCCTCGTTGCCGTTGAAGTCATTCGAGTCGTCTCCTCGACGGGCCCGTACGGGCGGGCTGATCTTTCTCCGGTCGGCACGCGGACCGGCGAACCCGCACCCGCTGCCACGTCATGCGCACACCAACGACCACGCCGGATCGACCGACGCAGCTAAGTGACACACGTTACGCCGATCTTTGCGGGCCGTCCGCGCAAGGGAGTGTCCCGTGTGTCTGGCCTGCGGGAAAGCCCCGTCACGCTGATCGATGACGCGTTGTTAGAAACTTCACTGCCGGCGCCGGCCCCGATCACCCGGAGGCACCCCCGGTGAAGTGCCAGGACGCCAGCCGCACCGGCGGCGCCGCCCACCATGCACCGTCCACCCGGTCGGGTTGGCGCACCGGCCGGCCGCCCAGCCCGAGCACCGCCCCCGGCCCGAGCGCCCGTGGGTACGACTCGGTGAACCGCAGGTCGCGGACCGCCCGCACGACCGTGCCGTCCTCGACCAGCCAGACGCCGTTGCGGGTCAGCCCGGTGACGACCAGGCTCTTCGGGTCGAGCACCCGGGTGTACCAGAGGTCGGTGACCAGCAGCCCTCGGCGTACCCCGGCGACCAGCGCCGCGGTGTCCGCGTCGACCACGGCACCGGCCGCCGTGCCGGTGGTGCTCCGGCCCACCGCGCTGGCCGGCCCGGCCGCCGCCCCGGACAGGCGCAGGTTGCGGGCCATCGGGCCCCAGGTGGCGCCACCCGCGACCGCGTGCCCGGTGGACTCCGCGCCCGCGTCGGCGGCGGTCCGCCGGTCGTGCGCCACCGTCCGGGTCGTGCCCGCCTCGACCAGGGTCAGCGCCCGCCGGCCGGTGCCCTCGGCGTCGAACGGCAGCCCCGACGCGCCCAGCGGATCGTCCACCAGGGTCACCGTCGGGTCGAACTGGGCCGCCCCCGGCTCGGCGAACGACTGCCGCTCGGCGTACCGCTTGCCGTTGAAGCCGTACCAGGAGAGGTTCTGCAACAGGTCCGCCACGGCGGCCGGCTCGAACACCACCTCGTACCGCCCCGGGGGCAGCTCGACCGGGTCGGCCGCCGCCTGCGCCTTCGCCGCGGCGTGCGCGCCCAACTCGGCGCCGTCGAGGTCGGACAGCCGGTCGGCGCAGCGCCGGGCCACCCCGTCCGCGCCGTCGCGGCGGGCGATGCCGTCCATCGCCGCCTCGACCGAGCGGCCGTGCGCGGTGTGTCCGGCCGAGTTGGCGAACGCCGACGAGCGGTGCGCGGTGCGGCAGTAGCCGGCCGTGCTGAGGCCACCGGCGGCGGCCACGAACGCGCGGACCAGATCGGCCCGCTGATCCGGCTCGGCGTGCGCGGTGGCCTCGTCGACGGGTGGAGCGGCCGGCGCGGGCGTGGGCGGGGCCAGCCCCGGCCAGCCCGGGTCGGGCGGGCAGAGCCGCGCCGCCGCCAGGGTGCGCTCGACCAGCGCGCGCAGACCGTCGGCGGTGACCACGCTGCCGCTGCCGGCGGCGGTCCGCCCGTCCACGTGCAACCGCAGCCGGACCCCGACGGTCGACTCGGCGACGTTCTGGTGGATGGCCGAGTTGGCGAACCGGGTCAGCGCCAGGTCGGCCCGGGTCACCACCGCCTCGGCCTGCGCGGCCGGGCCACCGAGCCGCCGGACCAGCTCCATGACCTGCCCGGCCAGCTCCACCTCCGTCGACCCACCGCCACTCATGCCGACACCTCTTTCGTTCGCGACTGCGGGGCTCGCAAACCCGGCTCACTCCTCGCGCTCACGCCGAGACCCCCACCCGGACGTTGCGGAAGCGGGCCGGCGCGGACGGATGGCCGGTGTGCCCGGTCTGGCCCGGCTGGCCCTTGCCGCAGTTGGGCGTCCCCCAGGGCACCGTCTCGCCGGAGAGCATGTCCATCGAGCGCCAGAAGAGCGGGCCGATCCCGGTGTAGGTGGGGTTGCGCAGCATCCGCCCCCGCCGCCCCTTCTTGATCTCCCAGCCGACCTCGCAGCCGAACTGGAAGTTGAGGCGCTTGTCGTCGATCGACCAGGAACGGTTGAGGTCCATCAGCACCCCGTCGTCGGTGGCCGCGATGATCTCCTCCAGGGTGTGCGGGCCGGGTTCCAGGCCGACGTTGGTCATCCGCACCATCGGCAGCCGGGCCCACCCGTCGGCCCGTACGCTGCCGCCGTAGTCGAGGCTGGCCATGGCGGCCGAGTCCCGGCCGGCGAGCACACCCACCCACCGCCCGTCACGGACCGCGTCCCGCTTGACCGCGGGCGAGCCCTCGTCGTCGAAGCCGAAGCTGCCCAGCGCGCCCGGGATGGTCGGGTCGATGGTGATGTTCATCAGCTCGGAGCCGTAGCGCAGCGAGCCGAGCTGAGCCAGGTCCAGCCAGGACGTGCCGGCGAACGCGGCCTCCCAGCCGAGGATCCGGTCCAGCTCGATGGCGTGCCCGACCGACTCGTGGATCTGCAGGGCCAACTGCTCGCCGCCGAGGATCAGATCCGTCTCGCCGGCCGGGCAGGGCGGTGCGGTGAGCAGCGCCCGGGACTCCTCGGCGATCTGCGCGGCGTGCGCGGCCAGGTCGAGCGACTCGACCAGTTCCCAGCCGGTGGTGCCGTACTGCCCCCGGTAGCTGGGCCAGGAGCGGCGCTGCGTCTCGCCGTCACCGATCGAGGTGGCCGAGATGCCACCGCCGCACTCGCGGATCCGCTGGTCGATCCGGTGGCCCTCGCTGGAGACGAACCACTTGGCGGTGTCCCAGATCTGGTACAGCCCCTCGGCCAGGTCGGCGCCGTGCTCGGCCATCGTGCGGGTCGCGCCGACCAACAGGTCGCCCTTGTCCGACAGCGGCACTCCGAGCGGGTCGATCTGGCAGCCGGAGGCCCAGCTCGCGGTGACGGCCTCGACCGGCACCAGGTCGACCGGTGGGCCGGGCACCCGCGCGCTCGCCATGGCGGTCCGCGCCGCGCGCCGGCCGGCGTCGCGGGCGGCGGCGTCAGAGAGATCGGGTACGGCGTGGAAGCCCCAACTCGACCCGACCAGCGCCCGGACGCCGAGCCCGATGCTCTCGTCCTGGGTCAGCTCCTCCACGTCGCCGTTGCGCGCGGTCATCGACTCGTAGCGACGGTGCATCACCCGGGCGTCGGCGTACCGGGCGCCCGCGTCGAGGGCGGCCTGGACGGCGGCGGTGGCCGCGTCGAACTCGGTCATGCGACCGACCCTAGCGAGCCGACCGGCGCCCGTCAGGCGAGCAGATCCTCCGGCCGGATGACCGCCTTCACTCCACACTCATGCCGGCGGGAATCCTCCCGGTGCTGCCGCCAAGGTGGTCGCACCCGACGTGCGATCAGGGCATGAATGGGCGTGGATGGCGAGGTGAGGGGTGTTCAGGCCGATGCCGACTCGTTACGCTCGGGCCCGCTGACAGGTGCCGACTTTGTAGCTTATTTTCACCCTCGGGACTTTCCTGTAAGTTCTCTTCGTCACTGAGGGAGGCAGCCGTGGACAGCTCGGATCCGGCGCCGTCCGGGGAACCGGACGACCATCCCACCGTGCCGGAGCAGCGCAGCACCTCGGACGCCTACCTACGGGTGACCGACCTGCGAGTCCGGTTCGACACCGAGGACGGCGTGGTCCGCGCGGTCGACGGGGTGTCGTTCGCCGTCGAGCGGGGCCGCACCCTCGGCATCGTCGGCGAGTCCGGCTCCGGCAAGAGCGTCACCTCGCTGGCCATCCTCGGCCTGCACGACGCCAAGCGGACCACCATCACCGGGGAGATCTCCGTCGGCGGCCGGCAGGTGGTGGGCCTCCCCGACGAGGAGATACGCCGGCTGCGCGGTCGCGACATGGCGATGATCTTCCAGGACCCGCTCTCGGCCCTGCACCCCTACTACACCGTGGGGCGGCAGATCGCCGAGGCGTACCGGGTGCACCACCCGAACGCCCGCCGGCGGGAGGCCCGCCAGAGGGCGGTGGACATGCTGGACCGGGTGGGTATCCCGCAGCCTTCGCGCCGCTTCGACCAGTACCCGCACGAGTTCTCCGGCGGCATGCGCCAGCGGGCGATGATCGCCATGTCGCTGGTCAACGATCCGGCCCTGCTGATCGCCGACGAGCCGACCACCGCGCTGGACGTCACCGTGCAGGCGCAGATCCTGGACCTGCTCGCCGACCTCCAGGCCGAGTACCACTCCGCCATCATCCTGATCACCCACGACCTCGGCGTGGTCGGTCAGGTCGCCGACGAGGTGCTGGTGATGTACGGCGGGCGAGCCGTCGAGCAGGGCAGCGTCGAGCAGGTGCTCCGCACGCCGCAGCATCCGTACACCTGGGGGTTGCTCTCCAGCGTGCCGTCGCTGCACGGCGACGCGGACGCGGACCTGCTGCCGATCCGGGGCAATCCGCCCAGCCTGATCAACCTGCCGTCCGGCTGCGCCTTCCACCCGCGCTGCCGGTACGCGGACCGCAACGGCGACCGGTCCCGCACCGAGGTGCCCGAGCTGCGTCCGGCGGGTGCGGACGGCCATCTGGTCGCCTGTCACCTGACCGCCGAGGAGCGCGCCGAGCGCTACGCCGAGGACATCGCATCCGTGGGGGTGGCCCGATGACCGACGAGCCGTTGCTGCGGGTCCGCGGCCTGACCAAGCACTTCCCGGTACGCCAGGGGCTGCGCTCCACCGGCCTGGTGCGGGCGGTGGACGGGCTGGACTTCGACGTGCGACCGGGCGAGACACTCGGCCTGGTGGGGGAGTCGGGCTGCGGCAAGACCACCACCGGCCGGATGCTGGTGCGGCTGCTGGAGCCGACCGCCGGCACCATCGAGTTCGCCGGGCGGGACATCACCCACGCCGGCCGGCGGGAGTTACGCCCGCTGCGCCAGGACCTCCAGATCATCTTCCAGGACCCGTACGCCTCCCTGAACCCCCGGCACACCGTCGGCCGGATCGTGGCGATGCCGTTGCAGGTCAACGGCATCAAACCGCCGGGCGGGATCAAGGCCCGCGTGCAGGAGCTGCTGGAGCTGGTCGGGTTGAACCCGGAGCACTACAACCGGTACCCGCACGAGTTCTCCGGTGGCCAGCGCCAGCGCATCGGCATCGCCCGCGCGCTGGCCCTGCGGCCCAAGCTGATCGTCGCCGACGAGCCGGTCTCCGCGCTGGACGTCTCGATCCAGGCGCAGGTGGTCAACCTGCTGCGGGACCTGCAACGGGACCTCGGTCTGGCGTTCGTGTTCATCGCCCACGACCTGGCCGTGGTGCGGCACTTCTGCCAGCGGGTCGCTGTGATGTACCTGGGCCGGATCGTGGAGATCGGTGACCGGGCGGACATCTACGAGCGCCCGCAGCACCCGTACACCAAGGCGTTGCTCTCGGCGATCCCGGACGTCACCCGGCTCGGCCCGGCGGGCCGGATCCGGCTGACCGGCGACGTGCCCACCCCGCTCGACCCGCCGTCGGGCTGCCGGTTCCGCACCCGGTGCTGGAAGGCGCAGGACATCTGCGCGACCGAGGAGCCGGCGCTGGTCCCGCGCGATGGGGGCCACCAGGCCGCCGCGTGCCACTTCCCCGAAGGGGAATCGGCCAGCACGAGCCCCGAAGGGGAAGCAGCCAGCACCAGCCCTGAAGGGGAAGCAGCCAGCACCAGCCCCGAAGGGGAAGCAGCCAGCACCAGCGCGGGGTCGACCGACGCGGTCGTCGAGGAGGTGTCGTCGTGAGCCTGTCTCCGGTGGAGGGTGTGGCGCTGGCCGAGATCGAGTCCAGCGCGGGCGGGGGCGAGCCCGCGGCGAAGGGCGTCGTCGGCCGCTCACCTGGTCAGCTCGCCTGGCTGCGGCTGCGCCGCGACCGGACGGCCGTGGTCAGTGGCGTGCTGCTCGTCTTCTTCATGCTGCTGGGACTGTCCGCCCCGCTGATCGAGATGGCCTACGGGATCGGCCCGCGTGAGCAGTTCCAGAACCTGCTGGACGGCTTCGGCATGCCGCTGGGCTACGCCGGCGGCGTCACCGGGGAGCACTGGTTCGGCCTGGAGCCGGGACTGGGCCGGGACATCTTCATCCGGCTGATCTACGGGCTGCGGACCTCGCTCTTCATCGCGTTCGCCGCGGCCCTGATCACCGCGACGATCGGCGTCGTGCTCGGCGCTCTCGCCGGTTACCTCGGTGGCTGGCTCGACGCGGTGATCAACTGGATCACCGACCTGACTCTGGCCATGCCGTTCCTGATCATCGCGCTGGCGCTCACCCCCACCCTGACGCTGCGTTTCTACGGCGAGCGCGGGCAGGTGTCGTCGGCCTTCGGGGTGGGCGTGCTGATCGCCGTCTTCGCCGTGTTCGGCTGGACCAGCACGGCCCGGCTGGTGCGCGGGCAGGTGATCGCGCTGCGCGAGCGGGAGTTCGTGGAGGCGGCCAAGGCCAGCGGTGCGGGGCTGGGGCACATGCTCTTCCGGCAGTTGCTGCCGAACATCTGGGCCCCGATCCTGGTCTCGTTCTCCCTGGCGGTGCCGCAGTTCATCACCAGCGAGGCCGCGCTGTCGTTCATCGGCGTCGGCCTCAGCGACGAGACTCCCAGCTTCGGTCGGATGATCTATCGCAGTCTGGACTTCCTCCAGACCGACCCGGCGTACGTGTTCTTCCCGGGCATCATGATCTTCGCGCTGGTGTTCGCCTTCAACCTCTTCGGCGACGCGTTGCGTGACGCGCTCGACCCGAAGTCGTCCCGGTAGGGGTTTTCCATGGCGCGATTTCTGATCAAGCGGCTCTTCTCCGCCACGCTGACCCTGTTCGCGGTGAGCGTGCTGACCTTCCTGATGTTCTTCGCCCTGCCGCGTGACCCGGTCACTGGCATGTGCCCGAAGAACTGCAACCCGGAGCGGTTGGAGCGGGTGCGCACCGAGCTGGGCCTGAACGACCCGCTGATCAGCCAGTACGCCGGCTACATGAAGGGCATCGTCATGGGGCGGGACCTGGGCAGCGCCCAGGGCGGCCGGTGTGACGCGCCCTGCCTGGGCTGGTCGTACGTCACCAACGAGGCGGTCTCGGACACCATCGCCCGGGTGCTGCCGGTGACGCTGAGCATCGTGATCCCGGCGGCCGTTCTCTGGCTGCTGCTGGGGGTGGGGCTGGGCATGGTCTCCGCGCTGCGCCGGGGCACCTGGCTGGACCGGGCCGCCATCGGCTTCTCGCTGACCGGTGCCTCGTTGCAGCTCTATTTCGTGGGCGCGGTGCTGCTGCTGGTGTTCGTCTACAACCTGCGGCTTCTGCCGGTGCCGAGCTACACCTCCATCTTCGACAATCCGGCGAAGTGGGCCAGTGGGCTGGTGCTGGCCTGGGTGGCGTTGGCCTTCCTCTTCTCGGCCATCTACGCCCGGCTGTCGCGGGCGCAGATGCTGGAGACCCTGTCGGAGGACTTCGTCCGCACCGCGCGGGCCAAGGGCCTGGCCAAACCCAAGGTGTACGGGCGGCACGCGCTGCGCGCGGCGATCACCCCGGTGGTGACCATCGCGGGCCTCGACGTCGGCGGTGCGCTCGGCGGCACGGTGATCACTGAGACGACCTTCGGCATCCAGGGTCTGGGTCGCACGGCGGTGGACGCGGTGCGCTCCGGTGACCTACCCACGATCATGGCCACCGTACTGATCGCGGCCGTCTTCGTGGTGCTGGCGAACGTGCTGGTCGACCTGCTCTACGCGGCCATCGACCCCCGGGTCCGGCTGCGCTGAGCCGGGCGGTCGGCCGGCGTGTCCACCACCCGGCTGGCGGCGAAATTTATCGACAACTGTTACACAATCCGTAGGTTTTCTTCTTTACGATCCTCGAGACGTCGGCGGTTCTCGCCCCGGCGAACCGCACGGCACATGGGTGAAGGAGGTACTTCATGCGACTACGCGTGGCGGCCGCCGCAGGCGGCGCAATCGCTCTGGTTGTGGCATTGGGTGCGTGCTCGGAGAACACGGGCGAGGGCACCACGGTGGACACCGAGCGGCAGCAGACCGGGGTCATCGCGACCGACCCCAAGGAGTCCCAGGGCCCGGCTGCCGAGGTGAGCGGGGCCGCGAAGGGCGGCACCTTCACCATCATCCGGGAGACGCCGATCTCCCACCTGGACCCACAGCGGACGTACTCGTTCGCCGGTCTGATGACGAACCCGCTCTTCGCTCGCTATCTGACCACCTGGAAGGACGACGGCAAGGGCGGCCTGGTTCTCGTCGGAGACCTGGCCGAGACGCCGGGCACCAACGTCAACAAGGACTGCAAGGTCTGGGAGTTCAAGGTCAAGGACGGGGTGAAGTTCGAAGACGGCCGCCCGATCACCTCCAAGGAGATCGCGTACGGCATCGCCCGCTCCTTCGACCCGGACCTCTCCGGCGGCCCGACCTACATCCAGGAGTGGCTGGCCGACAGCCCGGAGTTCGACACCAAGTGGGACTTCAAGAAGAACAAGACGTCGCTGCCGCCGGGCCTGACCACGCCGGACGCCAAGACGCTGCGCTTCGAGTTCGCCAAGCCCCGCTGTGACCTCCCGTTCGCGGTCTCGCTGCCGACCACGGCGCCGCTGCCGCCGGACAAGGACACCGGCGTCAACCTGGACAAGCAGCCGTTCTCGTCCGGCCCGTACAAGGTCGCCAAGAACCAGGTCGGCGTGCAGATCACCCTGGACCGCAACCCCAACTGGGACCCGAACACCGACCCGGTCCGGCACCAGTACCCGGACCAGTTCGTGTGGAGCTTCGGCGCGACGGCGGACGCCGCCAACAACCGGGTGATCGCGGACAACGGTGCCGACCAGAGCGCGATCGCCTTCAACGCCGTGCCCGCCTCGCTGGTCGCCAGGGTGGCCGGGGACGCCTCGCTGAAGTCGCGCAGCATCCTCTCGCCGACCCCGAGCGCCAACCAGTTGGTCATCAACAACCAGCGCGTCAAGGACTTGAAGATCCGCCAGGCGCTCAACTACGCCATCGACCGCGAGGGCCTGATCAAGGCGCTCGGCGGGCAGACCGTCGCCGCGCCGCTGACCACGCTGATGCCGCCGGCCACCATCGGCTACAAGGCGTACGAGGCGTACCCGGCGGGTGCCAACGGCAACGTCGACAAGGTCAAGGAGCTGCTCGGCGGCCAGACGCCGGAGCTGGTCCTCGGTGTCGCCGACAACACGACCGAGCAGCAGGAGGGTGCCCAGCTCAAGGCCAACCTGGAGCGGGCCGGCTTCAAGATCACCCTGCGGAACATCCCGGACGACGCCAAGCTCGACGAGGTCAAGAAGAAGGACAACCCCTGGGACCTGTACATCGGTAACTGGGCGGCGGACTGGCCGAGCGGCGCCTCGATCCTGCCGGTGCTCTACGACGGCCGCACCATCAAGGCCGAGGGCAACAGCAACAGCGCGTTCTTCAACGACCCGACGATCAACGCCGAGATGGACCGCATCCTGGCACTGCCCCCGGCCGACCAGGGTCCGGAGTGGGGCAAGCTCGACGAGCGGATCATGAAGGAGCACGCCCCCGTGGTGCCGCTCTTCGTCGACGTGGCCTACAACGTGCACGGGTCCAAGGCGGGTGGGGTCTTCATCTCCAGCGTCTTCGGCTACCCGGCGTTCGTGAACGCCTTCGTCAAGCCGTAACACCGCAAGGACGGGCCCCCGGTCGACAACGTCGTCGACCGGGGGCCGCCCTTTGCGCGGAGTCAGAACAGGTGGGTACGGAGGAAGTCGAGTTCCAGCGGAAGCAGGCGCTCGGCGGTGCCGTTCGCGGCCATGTGGGTGGCACCGGTCAACGGCAGCACGGCGTGCGGACGGCCAGTGGCCAGCAGGGCCGCCGAGAGCCGCAGCGTGTGCGCGGCCACCACGTTGTCGTCGGCCAGACCGTGCACCAGTAGCAACGGCCGGGCCTGGTCCGGCCCGGTGACCGGCTCGGCCGCCATCTCCACCAGCGAGTGGTGCGCGTAGACGTCCATGCCGTCCTCCGGCAGCCCGAGATAACGCTCGGTGTACGCGGTGTCGTACAGCGTCCAGTCGGTCACCGGGGCACCCGCGATCCCGCACCGGAACAGTTCCGGGTGGCGCAGCACCGCCAACCCGGCCAGCCATCCTCCGAACGACCAGCCACGCACCCCCACCCGGCCCAGGTCCAGGTCGGGGTGCTTGCCGGCGAGCGCGGTCAGCGCGTCCACCTGGTCGGTCAGGATCACGTCGGCCATCCGCCGGTGGATCGCCTTCTCGAAAGACGGGGCCACTCCTGGCGTACCCCGGTTGTCGATGGTGACCACCGCGAACCCGGCTTCGGCCCACCACTGCCGCTCCAGCCAGGCCGCCCGGGCGGCCACCACCTCCTGGTGCCCCGGGCCGCCGTAGATGTCCAGCAGCACCGGCAGCCGCCGGCCCGTCACATGGTTGTCCGGGTAGAGCACCGCCGCCGGCAGCCGCCGGTCGGTCACCCGTTCCAGCAGCGGCAGCGGAGAATACGGCGGGGTGGCGGCCAGCGAGCGCAGCTCGGCCACCTCCCGGTCGCCGCGGCGTACCGTCCACCGCACTCCGGCGTGGTCCAGCGACGCGACGCCGACCACCAGCACGTCCCCACCCACGGCGGCGGTGTGCCAGCCAGAGTCGGTGGTGAGCCGGCGGGCGTCCACCCCTCCGCCGATGGTGGTCCGGACCCGGAACAGGTGCCGCTCGCTCGGCTCGCCGTCGCTCGCCTCGACCAGCAGGTCCGCCGGGCCGCTGCCGTTCGGCAGCCGACCCACCACCCGCCGCACGTACAGCGACGGCGGGGTGAGCAGGGTGCCATCGGCGAACAGGCACCGCGCGTCGTACCCGTCGTGGGCCAGCTCGCCGCCGACCAGCACGCGGCCGTCCGGCAGGTGCGCCGGTGTGCCGGCGATCGGCTCGACCCAGCGCGGGTCGGCCAGCTCGGCGTGCACCTGCGTCTCACCGGTCCGCGGGTCGACGGCCAGTACCAGCCCGTGTTGCTGCGAGCGGCGCAGCACGGTGATCAGCGGGCTGCCCTCGGTCCAGCTGACGGCCGTCAGGTACGGGTAGGTCTCCCGGTCCCAGTGCACGTCGACCCAGCCGTCGTCCAGGTCCAGCAGGTGCAGGCTGACCTCCGCGTTCGGCCCGCCCGCGCGGGGGTACGCGACGGCGGTCGGCGGGCTCGCCGGCTCGGCCGGGTCGTGCAGGTGCCAGCGGGGCAGCCGGGTCTCGTCGACCCGCGCGGCGAGCACCGAGCGGCCGTCCGGCGCCCACCAGTAGCCCCGGAACCGGCCGAACTCCTCGGCCGCGATGTGCTCGGCCAAGCCCCAGCTCACCCCGGCGTCCTCGCCCGCCAGGAGGGTGTCGGTGCCGTCGGGGTCGATCACCCGCAGCTCGCCCCGGCGGACACCCTCGGCCGCGTCGGTCACGTACGTCAGCCGCTGCCCGGTCGGGTCCGGCCGTGGGTCCAGCACCGGGCCGTGGGCGGCCACCTCCACCACGTCGCCGTGCACCAGGTCGGCCCGGAACAGCCGGCCGGCCAGCGCGAACACCGCCACCCGGCCGGCGGCGTCCAGCGCGTACGAACCGATGCCGGCGGCGCTGAGCCGCAGCCGCTCGCGCAGCGCACGCTCGCCGGGGGAGAGCACAGCGGCGTCGCCGGTGTCGCTGAGCAGGGTGGCCGGGTCGGCGACCAACCGCTCCTCGGCGGTGGCCACGTCCAGCAGCCAGAGCGCGTCCGCCGAATCCTCCGGGCCGGCGGAGCGCAGGAAGATCACCCGGGAGCCGTCCTCGGCCACGGAGACAGCACGCGGCGCGCCGTGGCTGAACCGGCGTGTGCGGGCGGCCAGCTCCGGAAAGTCCACAGGCCAAATCGTAGAGCCGTGCCGGGCGTGATGTGGCCGACCTGGGTGGACGCGTCGACGACTCCCGGCCGGAACCGCCGGTTAGAGTGACCGTCGTGACGACGCTGCCCGACCGCCGCCTGCTGCTGGTCCACGCGCACCCCGACGACGAGTCGATCGGCACCGGCTCGACGATGGCCCACTACGCCGCCGCCGGCGCGCACGTCACGCTGGTGACCTGCACCCTCGGCGAGGAGGGCGAGATCCACGTCCCGGCGCTGGCGCAGCTCGCCGCAGCCGAGGCCGACCAGCTCGGTGGGTACCGGGTCGCCGAGCTGGCCGCTGCCTGCGCCGCGCTGGGCGTCAGCGACCACCGCTTCCTCGGCGGCGCCGGCCGCTACCGCGACTCGGGGATGATGGGGCTCGCGACCAACGAGCACCCCCGCGCCTTCTGGCAGGCCGACCTCGACGAGGCCGCCGGGCATCTGGTGGAGATCATGCGGGAGGTACGCCCGCAGGTGCTGATCACGTACGACCCGAACGGCTTCTACGGCCACCCCGACCACATCCAGGCGCACCGGGTGGCGATGCGCGCCGTCGAACTGGCCGCCGCCGAGGGCTGCGCCCCGCTCAAGGTCTATTGGACGGCCATGCCGATCAGCGTGATGGAAGCCGGCATGACGCACTTCGCCGAGTCCTCGGACAACCCGTTCGGCGGCATCGAGGACCTCGCCGACCTGCCCTTCGGCACCCCGGACGACCAGATCGCCGCCCGGATCAACGCCACCGACCAGCACGTGGCCAAGGAGGCCGCGATGCGGGCGCACGGCACCCAGATCCCGGCCAACTCCTGGCTCTACTCGATCGCCGGCAACTTCGGTGGCGAGTTCATGGGCGTGGAGTACTTCACCCTCGCGGTCGGCGAGAAGGGCCCGGGCGCCGGCCCGTACGGCTGGGAGGACGACCTCTTCGCCGGGCTGCCCGAGGAGACCGCCCCGGACCGGTCCCCGGCCGCGGCGGCCGGTCTCCGGTGACCCTGCCCGCCGCGCCGATGTCGGTCATGCCGGACCAGGACACCCCGCCCTCGGCGGGGCCGCCGCCGCGACTGCTGGACCTGGGTCTGCGGCTGGCCGGCGCGGTCGTCGTGGTGGTGGCCGGGGTGCTGACCGGGGTGCTGGAGCTGCTGTTCGCCACGGTCCGCGTCGGCGGGCAACTGGTCGGCGTGTCGGTGCTGCTCGCGGTCGGCGCCAACATCGCGCTGGCCTGGTTCGCGCACGAGGTGGTCGGCCGTCGGTGGGCGGTGGCGCTGCCCGCAGTGCCATGGTTCGCGCTGATGGCGGTGGCCGCCATCCGGACCACCGAGGGCGATCTGCTGCTGGCCGGCGACAACTGGGTCGGCCTTGCCATGATCGTGGCCGGTGCGATGACCTTCGCGGTGATGGGCTTCCGGCAGATCCTCGCCCCGCCGCCCGCACTCGGTGGATGATGACGCCACACAGGTACGAGTGGTAGATATTCCTGCCAGGGATGCCGCCCCGCAACGGGGCGTACGGCAGGAGGTCGTGCGATGGACAGACGGTGGCGTGACGTCGGGGTGCTCGCGGGAGCGCTGTTCGCGGTCAACGTGGTCGCTCGGCTGATCATCCGGCTTGGCTTTGACGGTGACGACACCGTCGCCGACCGGGTGTCGCTGGCGATGTTCGTGGTGATCGGGCTGACCCTGGCCGTGGTCGCCTTCCGCTGGGGTCGCCGCCGGCCGCTTTCCGAGTGGTCGACCGACATGGTCGTCGTGGTGCTGGTGGCGATGGCGCTGACCGTGCTGGTCGGGCCGCTGCTCGTCGGCCACAACCCGTTCGGTGGCGGGGCGGGAACGTTCTTCGCCCAGATCTGGCTCTATCTGCTCGCCAGCGGTGCCGGCACGCTGATCGGGTACCTGGTGCTCACCGCGCTCGGGCGCGACTACCGATCCCAGCAGCTCAAGCGGTACGCCGAGGTCAAGGCCGCCAAGCCGCGCCGGGTCGTCCGCCGCTGACCCGCGGCTGGCCCGACCCGCGTTGGCCCGCGGCGCTTGATCAACTCGCCTTCGCCGATCCGGCGGTATCCCGGCGTCCGGATACCCCGATATCGGGGATGTCGAGTTGATCAAGCGCTGTGCGGGGCGACCCGGGTCAGTGCGGGGCGACCCGGGTCAGGTAGGTGTGGTGGGTGGTGAAGCCGAGCCGCTGGTAAAGCGCGACCGCCGCCGTGTTGCGCTGCTCCACCTGGAGGAAGGCGTGCGTCGCCCCGGCGGACGCACCCCAGGTGGCCAGCATGTCGATCACGCGGCGGGCCAGCCCCTGCCGGCGTGCTGCCGGCAGCACCTCGATCAGGCTCAGCCCGAGCCAGCGGCCCTGCCCCGTCACCGTGCCCCGGCCGATCGCCACCAGCGTGCCGTTGGCGTACGCGTGAGCGAAGCGGACCTGGTCCACGGCGGTGAGCACGTGCCGGGCGGCGTCCGGCAGGCCACCCTTGCGGCCAGCGGCGACGGCCAGCCACTCCTCGCTCGGCGCGCCGGCCAGTTCGATCACCACGCTGGCGTGGTCGAGTGCCACCTCGTCCGCAGCGCCGGGCCGTTCGTCGGGGCTGCCCGCGGCGGTCGGTGATCCGGCCCGGGGCGTCCGGCCGGAGTCCGACGGTGCCGACAGGGGCAGGCGCGCGGTCTGTACCAGCGTCGGCGGGCGGCTGCCCCAGCCCCGGCCGTCCAGTTCGGCGCCGACCGGCGCGGCGAGCGGCAGCGGTGTGTTGATCATCGCAGGTTGGCCCTGCTGGGCGTACCAGCGCTCGACCGCGTCCACTGCCGCCGGCAGCGGCCGGTCCGGGTCGCCGATCGGCAGTGCCGAGTTGGCCCGACCGGTCCAGCCGTCGGCCGCCCGGAGCAGCCAGTCGCCGAGCCGGCCCCGCGTTGGTGCCGGCCAGGCCTCGTCGGCGGCGCGCTCCAGCGCCACCACCGCGGCGGCGGTCGGCCGGCGGGTCGGCGGCACCCGCTTGGCCCGGTGCACCTGCGCCACCGGGACCCGCAGCGGACCCTGCGCCGTCGCCAGCGTGAGATGAGTCTCGCTCAGCTCCACCAGCTCCCCGAGAGCATCGGAGAAGAGCGGGCGGCCTTCGCGAATCCCCACAATCCGGCGGACCACGATCCGGTGTCCCAAGTCCTGCTGTCGGAGCACGATCGACCCCCTCCCCGGCGAGATACTAGGCTCTTACCGTCGCGGGAGATCGCGGCGAGTCTTGCGGAGGAGAAGACCGGTGACCTACATCATCGCCGAGCCGTGCGTGGATGTGCTCGACAAGGCATGTATCGAGGAGTGCCCGGTCGACTGCATTTACGAGGGCAATCGGATGCTCTACATCCACCCCGACGAGTGCGTCGACTGTGGTGCCTGTGAGCCCGTCTGCCCCGTGGAGGCGATCTTCTACGAGGATGACGTGCCGGAGCAGTGGAAGGACTACACCGGCGCCAACTACGAGTTCTTCGAGGACCTGGGCTCGCCCGGGGGCGCCTCGAAGATCGGCAAGGTGGAGAAGGACGCCACCTTCGTCGCCGCGCAGCCGCCGCGCGGCGAGGGCCACTGAACCGGCCCGCGCCGGTCTCGTCACGGCTGCCCGAGTTCACCTGGGACACCCTGGACGCCGCGGCCGTTGTGGCCGCGGCGCATCCGGAGGGCCTGATCAACCTCTCCATGGGCACGCCGGTCGACCCGGTTCCCGAGGTGATCCGGCAGGCGCTCGCTGACGCGTCCGACGCTCCTGGCTACCCGCTGACCGCCGGCACGCCGGCGCTGCGGGACGCGATCACCGCGTGGGTCGCCCGGGCCTGTGGCGCCGGGGTCGACGGTCTCGGCGTGTTGCCGACGATCGGCTCCAAGGAGCTGGTTGCCTGGCTGCCCACCCTGCTCGGCATCGGCCCGGGTGACGTGGTGGTGGTGCCGTCGATCGCGTACCCCACGTACGAGGACGGGGCCCGGCTGGCCGGCGCGACCGTGGTCCGCGCCGACTCGCTCACCGCGGTCGGGCCGACCTCCCGGGTACGGCTGGTCTGGGTCAACTCGCCCGGCAACCCGACCGGTCGGGTGCTGCCCGCGGCGCACCTGCGCAAGGTGGTCGACTGGGCCCGGGAACGAGGCGCGGTGGTCGCCAGCGACGAGTGTTACCTGTCGCTCGGCTGGTCGGCCGAGCCGGTCTCGGTGCTGTCCCCGGAGGTCTGCGGCGGCAGCTACGACGGCGTGCTCGCCGTGCACTCGCTCTCCAAGCGGTCCAACCTCGCCGGCTACCGGGCCGGCTTCGTGGCCGGCGACCCGGCGCTCGTGGCCGAGCTGCTGAAGGTCCGCAAGCACGCCGGCATGATCGTGCCCGCACCGGTGCAGGCGGCCATGGTGGCCGCACTGCAGGACGAGCGGCACGCCGACGAGCAGCGGGAGCGCTACCGCGCTCGGCGTGAGGTGCTGACCGCCGCGTTCACCGGCGCGGGCTTCACGGTCGAGCACTCGGAGGCCGGCCTCTACCTCTGGCTCACCTGCGGTGAGGACTGCTGGCAGACGGTCGACTGGCTGGCCCGACGCGGCATCCTGGTCGCTGCGGGCGTCTTCTACGGCCCCTCCGCCGGGCAGTACGTCCGGGTGGCGCTGACCGAGTCCGACGAGCACGTCGCGGCGGTCGCCGGCCGGCTGCGGGCCTGACCCCGGGCGGCCCGGCGATGACCGACGGTGTGACCGGGCGGTACGCCGGGGTGCGGGCTGCTGTGGTCGGCACCGGCCTGATCGGCGGTTCGGTGCTGCTGCGCCTGGCCGACGCGGGCCTGGACGTGACCGGTTGGGATCCCGACCCGGCGACCCGCGAGCGGGCCCGCGCCCGGGGGGTGGCCGCCCCGGCCACGATCGAGCAGGCGGTGGCCGGCCGGGACATGGTCTTCCTCTGCGGCCCACTGCCCACCCTGCCCGGGACGCTGGCCCAGGTGGCCGCCGCGACCGCGCCGGGCTGTGTACTGACCGACGTCGGCAGCACCAAGATCGAGGTGGCTGAGGCGGCCGCCCGGCTCGGGCTGACCGACCGGTTCGTGCCCGGGCATCCGATGGCTGGCGCGGAGTCCGCCGGCCTGACCGCCGCCACCACGACCCTGCTGGCCGGTGCCGCCTGGGTACTCTGCCCCGCTCCGGGCGCAGCGACCGACGCCTTCCGCTGGCTGGCCGGGCTGCTGGTGGAGCTGTTCGGTGCCCGGGTGGTGCCGATGTCCGCTCCAGCGCACGACTCGGCGGCCGCGCTCGCCTCACACGTGCCGCACCTGCTGGCCGGCGCGCTGGCCGGAGCGACGCAGCGGGCGCGGCTGCGCGACGCGGTGCTCGCGCTGGCCGCGGGCAGCTTCCGGGACGGCACCCGGGTCGCCGGCACCCCGGCGGAGCGGACGGCGAACATGCTGCTCGGCAACCGGGACCGGGTGCTGCACGAGCTGGCCGAGGTCCGCGTGTTCCTGGACGAGCTGGCCACCGCCCTGACCGACGGCGACGCTGCGGTGCTCACCGCCCGGTACGCGGAGGCCCGCGCGGCCCGGTCGGCGCTGCTCGACCGGCGTTTCGCCGAGCGGGACCGGGAGTTCCCCGCCGACGGCGATCATGCCGCCGAGGTGACCTGGCTGCGCGGGCTGGGCGACGACGGCGGGCACCTGACCGGCTGCCGGGTCGGCACGGACGTCGTCTCCTACACGGCATGGCTTCCGGTGACTGACTAGGGTGATGGGCATGGCGGTGGACGGTCCGGTGGTGCAGGTACGCGGCGAGGCGTACCGGGAGGTGCCGCCGGAACTGGCCCGATTCGCGGTCACCGCGACGGCCCGGGACCGCGACCGGGAGGCCACCCTGACCCGGCTGGCCGAGCGCGCCGCCGCGATCCGGGTGCTGTTGGACGGCGCCGGGCCGGTGGTGGCCCGGCGGGAGACCGGCGACCTGCGCGTCCGGCCGGAGACGCGGCGCTCGGGCGAGCGGGTGGTGGCCTGGCACGGCAGCGTCACCACCACGGTCACCGTCACCGACTTCACCGCCCTCGGCGAGCTGATGCTCCGGCTGGCCGACCAGGATCAGGTCGAGGTGGCCGGTCCCTGGTGGGAGCTGCGGCCGGACAGCCCCGCGCACCGCGAGGCGCGGCACGCCGCGATCACCGACGCGCTGCAGCGCGCCCGCGAGTACGCGGAGGCGCTCGGCGCCCAGGTCACCTCGCTGATCGAGCTGGCCGACGCCGGCCCTGCCGACCGGCCGATGTTCGCCCGCGCGGCGTTCGACGTGGGCTCCGCCGGAGGCCCGCCGGAGCTGGAGTTGGACCCGCAGCCGCAGACCGTCCAGGCGGCCGTGCAGGCGAGGTTCACCATCAGCGACCCGGTCCTGGGCTGATGCCGCCGCCCCGGGTGCTGTCGGTCGACGAGCTGGTGGCCCGGGCGCGGGCACTGGCCGAGGCCGGTCCGCGACAACTGCTCGGCATCACCGGCGCACCGGGCGCCGGGAAATCCACGTTGGCCGAGCAGATCGTGGCCGAGATCGGTCCGACCGCCCGGCTGGTGCCGATGGACGGCTTCCACCTGGCGCAGGCGCAGCTGGTCCGGCTGGGCCGCGCCGATCGCAAGGGCGCGGTGGACACCTTCGACGCCAACGGGTACGTCTCGCTGCTGCGCCGGTTGCGCCGGCTGGAGCCGACCTCGGTCTACGCGCCGGAGTTCCGCCGGGAGCTGGAGGAGCCGATCGCCGGGGCGATCGAGGTCCCGCCATCGGTCCGCCTGGTGGTGACCGAGGGCAACTACCTGCTGCTGCCGGACTTCCCGTGGCAGGAGATCCGGTCGCTGCTGCACGAGGCCTGGTTCCTCGACCTAGACGCCGAGGTGCGGCTGCGCCGGCTGACCGCCCGGCACGAGGCGTTCGGGCGGTCGCCCGAGCAGGCGCGAGCGTGGGCGCTGGGCAGCGACGAGGTCAATGCCGCCCTGGTGACCGGCACCGCCGGCGTCGCCGATCTGGTCGTCCGACTGACCGAGCCACCGGCGGCCTGACCGGAGTTCCGGGTAGGAGCCGTGCCGGGCAGGCAGCCGTGACGGCGTCGGTGTCGTGCCGATCAGTCCAGTTGACGGACCGGCCGGGCCGGGTTGCCGACCGCGACCACGTTGGCCGGCAGGTCGCGGGTCACCACCGCGCCGGCACCGACGACGGTGTTCGCGCCGATCGTCACCCCGGCCAGCACGATCGCGCCGCCGCCGAGCCAGACGTTGTCGCCGATGGTGATCGGTTTCGCCGCCTCCCACTTGTCGCGGCGCGGCCCGGGCTCCACCGGGTGGGTCGGGGTGAGCAGCTGCACGTTCGGTCCGACCTGGACGTCCGCGCCGAGGGTGATCGGGGCGACGTCGAGGAAGACCGCATGGTAGTTGACGAAGCTGCGGGGCCCGATCCGGATCTGCCAGCCGTAGTCGCAGTAGAACGGTGGCCGGATCCAGGTGCCCTCGCCCAGCTCGCCGAGCAGGTCGCGCAGGGCGGCGAGACGAGCCGCCTCGTCCGCCGCGGAGCTGGTGTTGAAGCGTTCCATCAGCCGGGCTGCCCGGTCCAGGTCGGCGATGATCTCGGGGTCGTCGGCGAGGTAGGGCTCGCCGGCGAGCATCCGGTCCTTCATGGAGGTCACCCCGTCGATGATGCCGGTTCAGCCCCGGTGCATGTTGGTTGGTCCGTCATTTTTCGGCCCACATTATGCATACCCGGTATGTAACACTGACGGTGGTCAATGCGTCTCCAGTAGTACCGACGCTCCACCGAGGAGGATCCGTTGCATCGACGTAGCAGAATGGCCGCCGTCGCCGTAGTCGCCCTCGTGCTGGGCACTCCGGCGACTGCCGTCGCCAGCCCGCCCACCACCACCACCGCCCCGGACGGCGCCCCGCGCACCGCGATCGGCACCGCATCCCCGACCACCGTCACCCTGCTCACCGGTGACCGCGTCACCGTCACCGCTTCCGGGTCCGCCGCGGTCAGTCCCGGCCCCGGACGTACCCATCTCCGCTTCCTCACCACCCGCGACCGCGGCCACCTCACCGTGCTGCCACAGGACGCCCTGCCGCTGGTCCGGGCCGGTCGGGTCGACCGGCGGCTGTTCGACGTGACCGGGCTGATCGCCGCCGGCTACGACGACAGCCGCCGGGACCGCCTGCCGGTGCTGGTCACCGGCGGCCCGGGCGCCCGGCAGCGCACCGCCGTACCGGCCGGGCTGACGGTCACCGCGCAACTGCCGGCCATCGGCGGGGTCGCCGCGACGGCCGACAAGCAGCGGGCCACAACGGTCTGGGCGGCGCTCACCGGCGCCGGCGCCCGGGTCGGCACGGCGGGGGGTGCCGACCGGATCTGGCTCGACGGCCGCCGGCAGGGCAGCCTGGACCACAGCGTGCCGCAGATCGGCGCGCCGGCCGCGCACCAGGCGGGCTTCACCGGCCAGGGCGTACGCGTCGCGGTGCTGGACACCGGCATCGACGCCAACCACCCCGACCTGACCGGCCGGGTCGCCGAGTCGCACAACTTCACCGAAGCCGCCGAGGCCGGTGACACCGTCGGCCACGGCACCCACGTCGCCTCGATCATCGCCGGCAGCGGTGCCGCCTCCGGCGGTAAATACCGGGGCGTCGCGCCGGACGCAACCCTGCTCAACGGCAAGGTCTGCGAGGACCAGGGCTGCTCGGAGTCGGCGATCCTGGCCGGCATGCAGTGGGCCGCCGTCGACCAGCACGCCGACGTGATCAACATGAGCCTGGGCGGTCCCGACACGCCCGACGTCGACCCGCTGGAGGCGGCGGTCGAGTCGCTGACCGCGCAGACCGGCGCGCTCTTCGTGATCTCCGCGGGCAACGTCGGCAGCGACGGCTCGGTCGGCTCGCCGAGCACGGCGGAGGCCGCCCTCGCGGTGGGCGCGGTGGACCGTGACGACGCGCTGGCCGACTTCTCCAGCCGAGGGCCTCGGGTGGGCGACGGCGGGCTGAAGCCGGACCTCACCGCCCCCGGGGTGGAGATCGTCGCCGCTCGCGGCGACGGCACGCTGCTCGGCGACCCGGTGGGGGAGAAGTACGTCTCGCTCTCCGGTACCTCGATGGCCGCGCCGCACGTCACCGGCGCGGTGGCGCTGCTCGCCCAGCAGCACACCGGCTGGGCGGCGGCCCAGCTCAAGGCCACCCTGATGGCCTCGGCGAAGCCGCACCCGGCGCAGACCGCCTTCCAGCAGGGCGCCGGCCGGGTCGACGTGGCCAGGGCGATCACCCAGCGGGTGGTCAGCGACCCGGTCAGCGTCTCCTTCGGCCAGCCCGCCTGGCCGCACGACGACGACACCCCGGTCACCCGGGAGGTCGACTGGCGCAACGACGGCCCGGACCCGCTCACCCTGGACCTGTCCCTCGAGGTGACCGGCTCGGACGGCCAGCCGGCGCCGGCCGGCATGTTCGCCCTCGGAACGACCCAGGTCACCGTGCCCGCGGGCGGCACCGCCGGCACCACCGTCACGGCGAACACCCGGCTCGGAACGGACGGCTACTGGACCGGGCGGATCGTGGCCCGCTCCGGGACGGCCGTGGCGGTCACCCCGGTCGCGGTCAACCGGGAGGTGGAGAGTTACCAGCTCACCGTGCGGCACCTGGACGCCACCGGCGCGGCCGCCACCGACCACCTCACCGTTCTGGCCAACCTGGACACCTTGGCCACACACGACCTGTACGACCCGGACGGCACCGTCGATACCCGGTTGCCCAAGGGCCGCTACGGACTCGTCAGCTTCCTCTTCGCCGAGGACGGGCTCGCCCAACTGGCCCAGCCGGAGCTGGTCGTCGACGGCGACACCACGGTCACCGTCGACCGCCGGAAGGCCCGGCCGGTGCGTACCGCCGTCCCGGAGCCCTCGGCCGCGTCGGCGCTGGTGGACATCGGGGCCAATTGGGTCACCGACGACGGCGGCACCTATGGGTTGGGCCTGCTCGCGCTCGACTTCACCGGGTTGGCCACCGGGCAGATCGGCCGGGCGGTCTCCGGTGAGCGGTTCTTCGCCACGGTGAACAGCCAGTGGGCGCAGCCGGAGGTCGCCAACAGCCCGTACCTGTACGCGCTCGCCGAGAAGTTCCCCGGCCGGATGCCGACCGGCTTCGACAAGACCTACCGCAGCCGGGAGTTGGCCAGCGTCACGCACCAGTTCCGGGGCGGTTCTCCGGGCCTGGTCGCGGAGCGGGTGGTCTTCCCGCTCCTCGATCCGGACCTGGGCGGCTGGGCGGTCGGCCTGCCCACCGCGGTGCCCGGGCAGCGGGTCGAGCACTACAACACCCGAGCGGTGCGCTGGTCCTCGGAGCTGATGTTCGGGGTGCCCACCGACGACGGTTGGACCGACCTGAAGGCGACGCTGAGCGCCGAACCACGGGCGTACCGGGCCGGCCGGCACACCCGGGAGAGCTGGGGCGGCGCCCCGTACGGGCCGTCCTTCCCGGCGCCGCGCTGGCCCGGGCAGGGCGTCACCCGGCTCGCTGACGCGATCCAGGCCGACCTGCCGCTGCACAGCGACGCCGAGGGGCACGCTGGCGGTTCGGTCGCCGACACCGCCCGGACGGCTCTCTACCGCGACGGCGTGCTGGTCGGCGAGCTGCCGACGCCGGGCTACGGGCGATTCACGGTGCCGCCCGGCGACGCGGGCTACCGGCTGGAGGCGTCGTCCAAGCGGAGCTTCACCGATCTCAGCACCGAGGTCAGCACGGCGTGGACGTTCCGGTCCTGGCACGTCCCCGGCGAGGACTACCGGCCGCTGCCGGTGTCGGCCATCCGGTTCACGCCACCGCTGGACGCGGCCAACGCCGCCCCGGCCGGCCGGAGTCTGGTCATCCCGGTGCAGGTGCAGCGGCAGCCCGGTGCCGCCGGGTCGCGGGTGACCGGGCTGACCGTCGACGTCTCCTACGACGGCGGCCAGAGCTGGCAACCCGCCCGCGTCCGGCATGGCGGGCACGGCTGGACCGCCACTGTGCGGCATCCCGCCGGTGCCGGCTACGCGTCCCTGCGGGC
This sequence comes from Micromonospora sp. NPDC005173, assembly GCF_040608515.1. NCBI lineage: Bacteria > Bacillati > Actinomycetota > Actinomycetes > Micromonosporales > Micromonosporaceae > Micromonospora > Micromonospora sp. NPDC005173. Next base: position 4,233 of record NZ_JBEXIK010000016.1, on the reverse strand, counting down.
CACCGCTCGGGACGCCGCCGGTAACACGGTGACCCAACGGATCATCCAGGCGTACCGGCTGCGCTGAGGCGTACCCCGTCCGGGTCCGCGGTCGAGCGCCGCGGACCCGGCGGGACCGTCAGTCGTTGGCGTGCAGGGCGGCGTTCAGCTCGATGCCCCGGCCGGTACGCGGCCGGGCCTCCAGCGCGCCGGTAACCGAGTTGCGCCAGAACAGCAGGCCGTCGACGCCGGAGAGCTCGCGGGCCTTGACCACCCGGCCGTCCGGCAGAGTGATCTTGGAGGCGGCGGTGATGTAGCAGCCCGCCTCGACCACGCAGTCGTCGCCGAGTGAGATGCCGACGCCGGCGTTCGCGCCGATCAAACTCCGGTCGCCGATGCTCACCTTCTCGGTGCCGCCACCGGAGAGCGTGCCCATGATCGAGGCGCCGCCACCGACGTCGGAGCCGTCGCCCACCAGCACGCCCTGCACGATCCGGCCCTCCACCATCGAGGTGCCCACGGTGCCGGCGTTGAAGTTGACGAAGCCCTCGTGCATGACGGTGGTGCCGGCGGCCAGGTGGGCGCCGAGCCGGACCCGGTCCGCGTCGGCGATCCGTACACCGGCGGGCACCACGTAGTCGGTCATCCGAGGGAACTTGTCCACTCCGTACACCGACAGGTGACGGCCGGCGGCCCGCTCGATCACCCGCAGCTCGTCCACCCGCTCGGGCGGGCACGGCCCGGCGGAGGTCCAGGCCACGTTGGCCAGCTTGCCGAAGATGCCGTCCAGGTTGAGCTGGTTGGGCCGGACCAGGCGGTGCGAGAGCAGGTGCAACCGGAGGTACGCGTCGGGGGCGTCCTTGATCGGGTCGTCCAGGGAGCCGACCACGGTGACCACCTGCACGGTACGCAGACCGGGCAGCGACCGGTCGCCGAGCGCGGTCGGCGGCAGGTCGAGCACGTCCGCCTTGTCCTCACCGGCGACCAGCGGCAGCTCACCGAGGCCCAGCTTGCCGGTCGGGTACCAGGTGTCGAGCACCTGCTCGTCTGCGGTGACGGTGGCCAGGCCGATGCCCCAGGCGGAATCTGCGGACGTCACTGTTTCACCTTTCGGTCGCGGCCGGGCTGGCCTCTGCTCACGACTGCGGGGCTCCTCATGCTCGCCCCAGGGGCCCGCAAGCTCGCTCCTCGCGCCGACAGACCTGAAGGTACCGTGCGAACCATGGAGAACCCGCTGACCCCCGAGGTCCTCGCCGATCCGGTGGCGTTGACCCGCGCTCTTGTCGACATAGAGTCCGTGTCCCTCAACGAGAAGGCGATCGCCGACTGCGTCGAAGAGGTGCTGCGGGGCGTACCGCACCTGACCACCCACCGGCACGGCAACACGGTGATGGCGCGCACCGATCTGGGTCGGTCGCAGCGCGTCGTGCTGGCCGGGCACCTGGACACGGTGCCGCTGAACAACAACTTCCCGTCGACCATGCGCGGCGACCTCATGTACGGCTGCGGCACCTCCGACATGAAGTCCGGCGTGGCGTACGCGCTGCACCTCGCGGTGAGCCTGCCCGAGCCGCGCTACGACGTGACGTACTTCTTCTACGAGGCCGAGGAGATCGAGTCGCGGTACAACGGGCTGACCCTGGTCGGCCAGGCGTACCCGGAGTGGCTGGAGGCGGACTTCGCGGTGTTGCTGGAGCCCACGTACGGCATCGTCGAGGCGGGCTGCCAGGGCACCATGCGGGCCATCGTGACCACCTCGGGTGAGCGGGCCCACGCGGCACGCTCCTGGCACGGGGTGAACGCCATCCACGCCGCCGGTGAGGTGCTGCGGCGACTCCAGGCGTACGAGGCACGCCGGGTCACCATCGAGGGGTGCGACTTCCGCGAGGGTCTGAACGCGGTCCGGATCACCGGCGGCGTCGCCGGAAACGTGATCCCCGACCACTGCGAGATCGAGGTCAACTACCGGTACGCACCGGACCGCGACCCGGCGGCGGCGGAGGCGCACCTGCGGGAGGTCTTCGCGGGCTTCGAGCTGGCCGTGACCGACGCGGCGGCCGGCGCGACCCCCGGGTTGGAGGCGGCCCCGGCGAAGGAGTTCCTGGCGGCGGTCGGCGCGGCGCCGATCGGCAAGCTGGGCTGGACGGACGTGGCCCGGTTCGCGGCGATGGACATCCCGGCGCTGAACTTCGGCCCGGGGGACCCCAACCTGGCCCACCACAAGGACGAGCACGTCGAGATCAGCAAGATCCGTGACGGCGCGGCAACCCTGCACCGCTGGCTAGCCCCAGCCTGACCCCGCCGACCCCGACCCCTTGACTCCGGTGATCAAGAGGTTTGCGTCAGCCGGGCCCGTTGTCGGCGACGCAAACCTCTTGATCAGCTCCGGAGGGTGCGGCGGCTGTGGGGGCTAGGGGTGGGTCCAGTTGGCGGGTGCGGCGGCGTTCGGCCACCACGTCTCGGATCCGTCGCTGCATCTGGCGACGGATCCGGATCATCTCGCTGTTGCTGATCACGCTGTCTCCTCCCCCGAAGGCGCGCGCCGGGGCATACCCGGTATGTGAATAGTAAGACGTACGGGCGAGCCGAATAGTTGCCCAAGATCTCGAACTATTTCTCGGCGTCTTCTCCGCGTCCGCACCCCGCCCACCCGACAGGTGCCGCTCCACTACGGTTGCTCCATGAGCCAGAGCAACGGGCGGGAGGCCGGCCGCGGTCCGGGACAGGAGCGGCATCGGGGCGCGGTCACGCTGCGCCGGGGGGCGATCCCGAGCAGCACCGCCGATCAGCGGCTGCTGGACTCGCGTGGGCGGGGCGACTGGAAGACCAGGGACGCCTGGCGTGCGCTGCGCATCCTCTCCGAGTTCGTCGAGGGTTTCGACACCCTGGCCGACCTGCCTCCGGCGGTCAGTGTCTTCGGCTCCGCGCGCAGCGGCCCGGACACTCCCGAGTGCCGGTTGGCCGAGCAGTTGGGCGGTGCACTGGCCCGGGCCGGCTACGCGGTGATCACCGGGGGTGGGCCGGGGGTGATGGAGGCCGCCAACCGGGGTGCCAGTGAGGCCGGCGGGCTCTCCGTCGGGCTCGGCATCGAGCTTCCGTTCGAGCAGGGCATCAACGAATGGGTCGACCTGGCCATCGACTTCCGCTACTTCTTCGCCCGCAAGACCATGTTCGTCAAGTACGCGCAGGCGTTCGTCGTACTGCCCGGTGGGTTCGGCACCATGGACGAGCTCTTCGAGGCGCTCACCCTGGTGCAGACCGGCAAGGTCACCCGGTTCCCGGTGGTGCTGATGGGTGTCGCCTACTGGCAGGGCCTGCTCGACTGGTTGCGCGGCACGATGGCAGCCGACGGCAAGATCGGCCCGGTCGACCTGGAGCTGATCTGCCTCACCGACGACGTCAACGCGGCGGTCCGGCACATCGTCGAGGCCGAGGCGGCGCTCTCCGCTGAGCAGGAGGCGGTCCGTGACGAGGCCGTCGCCCGCGCCGCTGCCGACCAGCAGTCCGCCGCCGAGCAGGCGGCCGACCAGCCGCGGGAGGGCTGATGGCGGCGATCTGCGTCTTCTGCGCCTCCTCCCGTACCCTCGACCAGCGCTGGCTGGACCTGGCCACCGAGACCGGCGCGGAGTTGGCCCGGCGCGGGCACACGTTGGTCAGCGGCGGCGGCTGTGTCGGCATGATGGGCGCGCTGGCGGACGGCGCTCGGGCCGCCGGCGGGCGAACCCTGGGCGTGATCCCACAGGCGCTGGTCGACCTGGAGGTCGCCGACGTGCGCTCGGACGAGCTGCTGGTGACCGACTCGATGGCCAGCCGCAAGACCGTGATGATTGACAAGTCGGACGCGTTCCTCGCCCTGCCCGGCGGGCTCGGCACCCTGGACGAGCTGTTCGAGGTCTGGACCACCGCCACTCTCGCCCTGCACACCAAGCCGATGGTGCTGATCGACACCGATGGCTTCTATCGCCCGCTGCTGGACTGGCTCGGCACGCTCGGCGAGCAGCACTTCCTCAAACCCGCCGGCCTCGACCTCCTCACCGTGGCCGACACCATCCCCACCGCCCTGGACGCCCTGGAATCCCACCTAACCTGACCCCGCCCGTCCCCCCTCTCCCCGTCCCCCCTCTCCCCGTCCCCCCGGCCTCCGGCCGGCTCCTCCCGTCGATCATGAAGTTAGCGGCGCCGCTGTCGGCGTGTCGCGCCGAGAACATCAGGGGACAGCCACTTCAGCACCTAGTGAAGGGAACCGCCCGGTGC